>CAZGIE010000045.1:0-12184 GCA_964526485.1 uncultured Gemmatimonas sp.
ATCGGGCGCGCGGGCCCGGCGTCCCATCTACGCCGAAGGCGATCGCGGCGCTGCCGAAGCGCTCGCGCACCCGGTCGACCGCTCGCGAGACGGCGCGGTCCTCGGGGCGCTCGAGCGCGGGCGCCCCACCGAAGAGCGCGAGTTGTTCCGCATCGCGGGCGGGGGCGAGCCCCGAGACGGCGACGCCGACCAGGCGGGCGGGGACGCGGCGCGCGCTCCGCAGACGTGTCAGGAGGCCGAGGGCGAGCTCGGCGATGGCCCGGTCGCTCTCGAACGGCTCCGGGACCGTCCGGCTCGCGAGGCGTGTCGTGAAGTCCCGGTCCTTGAGCTTCACCGTCACCGTGCGCGCCGTCAGCCGGTCCTTCCGCAGCTCGCTCGCTACCGCGGCGATGAGGGGTCGCAGTTCCCGCTGGATCGCGGCGGTCTCGGCGAGGTCCGTCCCGAACGTCGTCTCCCGACTCACCTGCTTCGCCGGCGCGCGCCCCTCCACGGGCGCGTCGTGCATCCCGCGGACCCGCGCCCAGAGCCACTCGGCGGGCCGTCGCCCGAGCCAGCGCGCGAGCGTCGCCCGGTCATGGGGGAGCACATCGTCGACGCGCTGCCGGCCGAGGGTCGCGAGCTTCGTTCGGAGCTTCGGGCCGACGCCGGGGAGGTCGCCGAGGGCGAACTCCCGCAGGAACGTCCCCTCATCGCCGGGCGCGACGATCCGGACCCCCGTCCCGCCGACGTCCGGGCGCGGCTTCGCCCGCTCCGCCGCGAGCTTCGCGACGAGCTTGGAGGTGCCGCCGCCGAATGAGAGGTGGATCCCGGTCTCGCGGTGCACCGTCTCGCGGATCCGGCGCGCCGTCTCCTCGAGCGACTCGGGGGCGTAGAGCGCCTCGGTGCCCGAGAGGTCGAGATACCACTCGTCGATGCTCGCCGCCTGCACGACCGGCGTGAACCGGTGTAGCACGGCGCCGATCGCGCGCGACGTCGCGGTGCACGCCCCGCGCGGCACGGGGACGCAGAGAGCGTCGGGGCAGAGTCGCAGCGCCTGCGCGATCGGCATCGCCGAGCGGACGCCGAAGGCGCGCGTCTCGTAGGAGGCCGAGCAGACGACGCCGCGGGAGCCGGGCCGGCCGCCGACGATGAGCAGCGGCGCGCGGCCCGCGCCCTCCGGGTCGACCATGCGCGCCACGGCGACGAAGAAGGCGTCGGCGTCGGCGAGGAGGATGCGGCGGGGCGTCGTCATGGGCGGGGGAGGGAGTCTACGGCCGATTCCATCCCCTCGCGAGGGCGCCCTAGATTCCGACGCATGGTCGACGACCGCCTCCCCCTCTGGACGCCGGACCCGGCGGATGCCGCTCGCTCGCACCTCGCCCGCTTCCAGTTCACCGTCGCCGCACTCGACGCGACGGCCCCCGGCCCGACCGCCCCGTACGCGGAGTGGCACGCCTGGTCGGTCCGGGAGCCGGCGCGGTTCTGGGCGCAGGTGTGGCGGCAGTGCGGGGCGCTGGCGAGCCTGAGTCTGCCGGGCAAGGTCGGGGCTTCCGATGCCGCCGCCTCCGGCGCCGTCTCCGGGCGCCCCACCTGGGACGCCGTGCTCGTGGACGGCGAGCGGATGGCGCCACCCACGACCACCGGCGGCCCGCGCTGGTTCCCCGGCGTGCGACTCAACTTCGCCGAGAATCTCCTGCGACGGCGGGATGATCATCCGGCGATCATCGCCCGCGACGAGCGCGGGCGGCGGCGCGAGCTCAGTGCCGCCGCGCTCGCCGACGCGGTCCGGCGGTTGGCCGGGGCGCTCCGCGCCGAGGGGGTGGGGCCCGGCGACCGCGTGGTCGGCTTCCTCCCGAACATCCCCGAGGCGGTGATCGGCGCCCTCGCCGCGGCGAGCCTCGGGGCGGTCTGGTCCTCCTGCTCCCCCGACTTCGGCGTCGGTGGCGTCCTCGACCGGTTCGGTCAGATCGCCCCCAAGGTCCTCCTGACCGCCGACGGCTACCACTATGCGGGGAAGCGCATCGACTGCATCGCGCGCACGGCGGAGATCGTCGCGGCGCTCCCGAGCCTCGAGCGCCTCGTGGTGGTGCCGTTCCTCGGTGACGAGACCGCCGCCGCCGAGGTGGCGCGCGCCCTCCCGGACGCGGTCCGCTGGGACGACTACCTGGCGCGCGGTGCCGACGCGCCGGAGCGGTTCACGCCGCTCCCGTTCGATCATCCGCTCTACATCATGTACAGCTCGGGGACGACGGGACTCCCGAAGTGCATGGTCCACGGCGCGGGTGGCACCTTGCTCCAGCACCTGAAGGAGCATCAGCTCCATGTGGATCTGCACGCAGGGGACCGGCTCTTCTACTTCACCACCTGCGGGTGGATGATGTGGAACTGGCTCGTCTCCGCGCTGGCGAGCGGCGCCGCGATCGTCCTCTACGACGGGGCCCCGCTCCCCGAGGCGCGGCCGGGGATCCTGTGGGACCTCGCCGCCGAGGAGCGCGTGGCCGTCTTCGGGACGAGTGCTAAGTACCTCGCGATGGCGGAGAAGACGGGGCTCGCACCGGCGCGCACGCACGACCTCGGGGCGCTGCGCGCCATCTGCTCCACGGGGAGTCCGCTCGCCGAGCACAGCTACGACTATGTGATGCGGGCGGTGAAGCCCGGGGTGCAGCTCGCGAGCATCTCCGGAGGGACGGATCTCATCTCCTGCTTCGCGCTGGGCAATCCGATGCTCCCGGTCTGGCGTGGCGAGTTGCAGTGCCTCGGTCTGGGGATGGCGGTCGACGTCTGGGACGCGGCGGGGCAGCCGCTCCGTGGCGAGGCGGGCGAGCTGGTCTGTACCCGCCCCTTCCCGTCGATGCCCGTGGCCTTCTGGAACGACCCTGATGGCGCGAAGTATCGCGGGGCCTACTTCGAGTTCTTCGATGGCGCGTGGCGTCACGGCGACTGGGCGGAGCTCACCGCGCACGGCGGGATGATCATCCATGGGCGCAGCGATGCGACGCTCAACCCCGGCGGCGTCCGGATCGGGACCGCGGAGATCTACCGCGTGGTCGACCAGCTGCCGGAGCTCGTCGAGAGCGTCGTGGTGGGGCAGGAGGTGGGGGAGGGCGCTGACCGCGATGTGCGGATCGTCCTGTTCGTGCGGCTGCAGCCGGGAGCGGTGCTCGACGCGGCGCTCGAGGCGCGCATCCGGGCGGCGATCCGTGCGGCCACGAGCCCGCACCATGTACCCAAGGTGATCCGCGCGGTCCATGACATCCCACGCACCATCAGTGGGAAGATCTCCGAGATCGCCGTCCGGGAGACGATCCACGGCCGCCCGGTCCGGAACACCGACGCGCTGGCGAACCCGGGAGCCCTGACGGAGTACGCGGATATATTGCAGGGGTAGCCTCGGCCGGTGTCCTACCGGCCGGGCCGCCCCACCCGAGGCGCCCACGCGCCCTCGCGGCCCTCTCACTCCAGCCCGTCCGTCGCCATGGCCACGTCCGCCGCGCCCAACGCCGAGACCGCCCACGACACCTTCCCGATCAACGGGACCGATTACATCGAGTTCTGGGTCGGGAACGCCAAGCAGTCGCAGCTCTTCTACCGCGCCGCCTTCGGCTTCCGGCTCGTCGCATACCGCGGCCCCGAGACGGGGACCCGTGACCGCGCGAGCTACGTGCTGGAGCAGGGGAAGATCCGCCTGATCCTCACGACCCCGATGGGTCCGGAGGGGGAGGTCGCGGCGCATGTCGCGCAGCACGGCGACGGCGTCCGTGATATGGCCTTCTGGGTCGACGATGCGCGGGATGCCTGGGCCAAGGCCGTGGAGCGCGGCGCGACCTCGGTGCAGGAACCGACGGAGCTGTCGGACGAGCACGGCACGGTCGTGATCGCCGCGATCCGCACCTACGGCGATACCATCCATTCGATCGTCCAGCGCTCCGGGTACACCGGCGTCTTCCTCCCCGGCTTCCGCCCCGCGGAGAACCCGTACCAGCCCGAGCCGGTCGGCCTCAAGTACGTCGACCACTGCGTGGGGAACGTCGAACTCGGTCAGATGAACCACTGGGTCGAGTTCTACTCCCGCGTCCTCGGCTTCTACAACCTCCTCTCCTTCGACGACAAGACGATCTCCACCGAGTATTCGGCGCTGATGTCGAAGGTGATGAGCAACGGGAACGGTCGCATCAAGTTCCCGATCAACGAGCCGGCGCAGGGGAAGCGCAAGTCGCAGATTGAAGAGTACCTCGACTTCTACCGCGGTCCCGGCGTGCAGCACATCGCCGTGGCGACGGACGACATCATCACGACGGTCCGCGCGCTCAAGGCGCGTGGGGTCGAGTTCCTCTCCATCCCGCGGACCTACTACGAGACGGTCCTCGACCGCGTCGGGACGATCGATGAGGACATCGCCCCGCTCGCCGAGCTCGGGATCCTCGTGGACCGGGACGACGAGGGCTACCTGCTGCAGATCTTCACGAAGCCGGTCCAGGACCGTCCGACGCTCTTCTTCGAGATCATCCAGCGGAAGGGCGCGAAGAGCTTCGGCGCCGGCAACTTCAAGGCGCTCTTCGAGAGCATCGAGCGCGAGCAGGCGCTCCGAGGGAACCTCTGATGCCGTACTACCACACGCTGGGCAAGATCCCGCGGAAGCGGCACATCGCCTTCCGGAAGCCGGATGGCTCGGTCTACCACGAGCAGCTCGTCGGGATCGAGGGGTTCACCGGACCGGCGGCCCTGCTGTACCACATCCATCCGCCCACGACGGTCACGTCGGTCCGTCGGCTGCGCGAGACGCCCTACCTCGCGAGCGAGGACAAGACGCTCAAGCATCGGCACTTCAAGACCGCGGGGGTCGCGCGCGGGGGCAGCCCGACCCTCGACCGCGTCCCGATGCTCTTCAACGACGACATCGCGATGCTGTACGTGGCGCCGGACCGGGAGGACGAGCATTTCTACCGGAACGCGCAGGGCGATGAGGTCGTCTACGTGGCCGAGGGGGAAGGGCACCTCGAGACGCAGTACGGCGACCTGCCGTTCATCCCCGGCGACTACCTCGTCATCCACCGCCACATCCTCCATCGGTATCGATTCACCAAGCCCGCGAAGCTGCTGGTGATGGAGAGCCGAGGCCACATCCGTCCGCCGAAGCGCTATCTGAATGCGGTGGGGCAGCTGGTCGAAGGAGCTCCGTACAGCGAGCGCGATATCCGCATCCCGCGTGAGCTCCGTACGCACGACGAGAAGGGCGCCTTCCCGATCGTCATCAAGCAGTACAACGGGCTCAACGAGATCGTCCTCGACCATCACCCGCTCGATGTGGTGGGGTGGGACGGCCAGTTCTACCCGTGGGCGTTCAACATCCACGACTTCGAGCCGATCGTTGGCCGGGTGCACCAGCCGCCGCCGGTGCACCAGACCTTCCAGGGCGACGGATTCGTGATCTGCTCGTTCTGCCCGCGCCCCTACGATTTCCATCCCGAGGCGATCCCTGCGCCGTACAACCACAGCAACGTGGACTCCGACGAGGTGCTCTTCTATGCCTCGAGCGAGTTCATGAGCCGCAAGGGGATTGAGTACGGCTCCATCACGCACCATCCGGACGGCATCCCGCATGGGCCGCACCCGGGCCGCTACGAGGGGAGCATCGGGATGACGCACACGAACGAGCTCGCCGTGATGATGGACTCGTTCCGGCCGCTCAAGGTCGCGCAGGCGATCCTCCCGTACGAGGACCCGAAGTACATGTACAGCTGGGTCGAGGGCGGGTCGGGCTTCTCGCCACCGACGAGCTGACCTCCATGGCAGGTCAGGAGGCGCCGGCGCCGATGGTGGAGGTGCCGCTGGCGGCGATGATGCCCGGCCAGCGGCACGCCTGGCTCACGTCACTCGTGGTGCCGCGGCCGATCGCGCTCGTCAGCACCGTCGACGCGGCCGGCGTGGAGAATCTGGCGCCGTTCAGTTTCTTCGCGCTCGGTGGGAGCAATCCACCGTCGCTCGCCTTCTGCCCGACCGGGGGCGGCGGCGGCGCGCCGAAGGACACGCTGCGCAACCTGCGCGAGACGGGGGAGTTCGTCGTCCATCTCGTCACCCATGCGATCGCCGCCCAGGTGAATCAGGCCTCCGCCTCGTATCCCCCCGCGATCGACGAGGCGGCCGCGGTGGGATTCACCCGCGTCCCGTCGCGCGTCGTGCGTCCCAGTCGCATCGCGGAGTCGCCGGCGGCCCTGGAGTGTCGCGTGCTGCAGCTCGTCCCCGTCGGGGATGGCCCGCTCGCGTCGACGTGGGTGATCGGCGAGATCGTCGCGCTGCACGTCGCGCCGGAGGTGGTCGGCCCGGATGGGCTTCCCGAAGTGGGGCGGCTCGACCTCGTCGCCCGGCTCGGGCGGGAGGAATGGGCCCGGCTGCGGCCGGAGGCCGTCTTCACCCTCGCGCGACCGGGCTGAGTCCGGCCGGGCCGCCGCTCGCGCTAGATTCCCCGGCATGCGCACGACCCGTCGCTTCGACTCGCTCCCCGTCTATCTCCTCGCGACCATCCCGCAGAAGAAGCGCGACCTCATCGCGCGCGGGATGGACGTCATCGACCTCGGCGCCGGCGACGCCGACCTCCCCGCGCCGCCCGAGGCCGTCGAGGCGCTCGCCGCCGCCGCGCGTGACCCGAAGTTCAGCCGCTACGGCTTCGGCCTCGGGCTCCCCGCCTTCCGCGAGGCGGTCAGCGATTGGATGGTGCGCCGCTTCGGCCATCGCTTCGACCCGCTCACCGAGATCGTCCCCCTCATCGGCAGCAAGGAGGGGCTCGCGCACCTCGCCTTCGCCTTCGCGCAGCCGGGGGATGCCGTCATCATCCCCGACCCTGGGTATCTCGCCTATCTCGGCGGCACGCTGCTCAGCGAGGCGGAGCCCTACCTGTATCCGATCACGCCGCGGACGAACTTTCTGGTCGACCTCGACGAGATCCCGGACGACGTCCTCGCGCGGACGAAGCTCCTCTATCTCAACTACCCGAACAACCCGACCGCGGCGATCGCGCCGCTCGACTACCTCGCGAAGGTCGTCGAGGTGTGCAACCGGCGGGGCATCGTGCTGGTCTACGACAACGCCTACTCGGAGATGACCTTCGACGGGTATGTGGCGCCGAGCATCTTCGACGTGCCGGGCGCACGCGACTGCGCCGTCGAGTTCCACTCGCTCTCCAAGACCTACAACATGACCGGGTGGCGGTGCGCCTGGGCGTGCGGCAACCCGCGCATCGTGGGCGCGCTCGCGAAGGTGAAGAGTTTCCTCGATACCGGCCAGTTCATGGCGGTGCAGCAGGCCGGGATCGCCGCCCTCGGGGCATGGGAGCACTGGGTGCCGGGGAACGTCGCGGTGTTCCGTGAGCGCCGTGATGCCGCGGTCGCCGCCTTCCGCGCGAACGGGTTCGACGTGGCGGAGGCGCCGAAGGCTTCGATGTACCTCTGGGTGCCGCTCCCGGCCGGGGTCCCCTCGATGGCGTTCCACGAGCGCCTGATGGAGGAGGAAGGGGTCGTGGTGCTCGCGGGCGCCGCGCTCGGCGCGGGGGGCGAGGGGTTCTTCCGTGTCTCGTTCATCGCGAGCCCCGAGCGGATCGCCGAAGCGGCGGCGCGCGCGGGGAAGGTCCTGCGGTCGTTCAGCGCCCGCTAGCGACCGCCGTCGGCGGGCCGTCGAACGGCTCGCGCAGGAGCTGCCGCACCGCCGGCACGTAGAAGCCCCAGAAGGCCGATTCGCTCGTCGACCGCGACGGATTGTTCTCCTGCCAGCGGCGCGCGGAGGCGATTCCTTTGAACGCGTACCACTTCGCATCGAAGGTGACGTCGGCGAGGTCGCCTGCGAGATAGATGCGGTGCGAGCCATCCACGACCCGGCGGGTCAGGAAGGGGAGGCGTCGCGGGATCCGGTTCGCGAGGAGCGCGGAGTCCGAGCCCGGCGTCGACGGCAACACGAGCTCGGCGAGGACCTCCGTGGCGGGGTCCGCGGTGAGGATGGGGAACCAGTAGAACATCCCCATCCCCGTCCGCGTCATCGGGACCACCTCGCGCCCGCGTGCCGTCACGGCGATCGATGGCGCGGCGGCGCGGAAGTCGTCGTCGGACAGCAGGATCAGCCGGCCGTCCTCGTGGACGAGCACCGTGGTGGGGTCCTTGGGGAGCTCCGCATTGTCACCGAACTGCTTCGCGAAGAGTTCAGGGAGCCACGCGGGGACGTCGGTCGGATCGTAGAGGTTGATGAACGTGCGTCCCGTCCACCCGGTCCAGCGGACGCCGAGCTGCTCCTGCATGATCGCGCGGGCGCGTCCCGCCGTCGGCGACTCGAGGGCGTTGAATTCGAGGAAGACGTGCCCGCCGCGGCCGGTGTAGTCGGCGATCGTCCGCGCGTCGAGCTCGGTGATCCCGCCGAACACGAGGCGCGAGTAGTCGAGATGGCTGCGCTGCCACCGGTCCGCCGTGAGGTCGCCCTGATAGACACCGTAGGTGTCCGTGACGTAGAGCCAGTCGGTCTCCGAGAGATCCTGGTCGGCGATGCGCGTCGGATGCTGGGGGTCGAGTGGGTCGTAGCCGACATGCGAGCCGAGGGGCTGCCACGCCTCACCCGAGGGCGCCGGGTACTTCTCGTGGTTCAGGAGCCAGATCGCGCCGACGTGCTCCCGCGCTCCCTCGAACGGCACCGTGTAGTCGACGAGCGTGATCCGCTCGGCGCGGTACGGCTCGCGGTCCCAGAGCAGATGGAGGACGACGAACGGCGTCGCCAGCACGGCGAGGATGGCGAGCGCGATGGCGATCGAGGCGTACGAGATCTTCATCGCGGCAGGATGGAGCGGGGGGCGCGGCGCGGCACGGAAGGAATCTGCGCGCACGCGCGCGCCGATGCCATCCGGCTCCGGGGGGCGAATGTCACGGAAGGGCGAAGACGCGGAGCCGCGACGTCGTCCCCGCGCCGGTCGCGATCGCGATGCGCTGGATGCCGTCGGTGCCGCGCCACGTCATCGGGTTGGCGTAGCCGATGTCGCCGAGCGGGTGTTCCCAGAGCACCACGCCGGTCCGCGTATCGATCGCGTACAGGGTGCGGCCGCCGCCCGCGACGAAGATGAGTCCCCCGGCCGTGACCAGACCACCCGGCGAGCCGGCGACGCCGAGGCGCTCGGGCAGGACCGCACCGCGGAGCGCGGGGTGCTGCCGCACCTCCGGCGTATCCCCGAGGGGCACCTGCCAGCGGATCTCGCCCCGGCCCAGGTCGATCGCGGTGAGCGTGCCGTACGGTGGGGCGTTCACCGGGAGGCGCGCCGCGTCACGCTCGGCGCCCTCCGCGTTGTCGCGCTGCGAGACGCCGAGCGTCGAGTTCGGGAGGTCGAGCATGTAGGGCGCGTCCACCGTGTCGCTGGGGGTGTCGCGCCGCTGCAGCCGGAAGAGCGCCGGCGAATTCGTCCCCTTGATGAACACCCAGCCGGTCGTCGGGTCCACCGCGGCCCCGCCCCACCCCGCGCCCCCGATCACGCCGGGCATCGCGACCGTCCCCTGCAGCGACGGCGGCGTATACAGCGGGCCGAGGCGATACGGGGCGATCTCGGCGAGCGCCGCCTGCCGAAGCGCGGGCGTGAACGCGAGCACGTCGGACGTGGTGAAGCCCTGCCGCGCGAACGGGGCGGGGCGGGTCGGGATCGGCTGCGTCGGCGAGGCCTGCTCGCCCGGGACGTCGCTCGCCGGCACGGCCCGCTCCTCGATCGGCCACAGCGGGCGGCCCGTCGTGCGCTCGAACGCGAACAGGAACCCTTGCTTGGTGGGGAGCGCAACGATGTCGGTGCGCCGCCCCTCGTGCGTGACGGTGAGGAGGTTGGGCGGCGCCGGCAGGTCGTAGTCCCAGAGCCCGTGGTGCGCCACTTGGAAATGCCACTCGCGGCGCCCGGTCCGCGCGTCGAGGACGACCAACGACTCGCCGAACAGGTTGTCTCCGGGCCGCGTGCCCCCGTACCAGTCGTTGCTCGGTGTCCCGACCGGGAGGAAGACGAGCCCGCGTGCGCTGTCCACCGTGAAGGGCGCCCAGACGTTCGTATGCCCCGCGGTCCGCGCGGAGGAGTCACCCCAGGTCTCGGCCCCCGGCTCACCGGGACGCGGTACGGTCGCGAAGCGCCAGACGCGGCGGCCGGTTCGCACATCGAACGCCTGCACATCGCCGGGCGGATCGCCGCGGTACACCAATCGGTCGCCGACGCCGTTCCCGACGATCACGAGGTCGCCCCATACCACGGGAGGCGACGTGTTCGTGTAGTGCTCCTTGCGGACCGGCCGATCGAGGCCCGCGGTCAGATCGATCTCACCCGCGGCGCCGAAGCTCGGGAGGGGCCGACCGGTCGCGGCATCGAGCGCGATCAGCCGCCAGCGGGAGTTGAGGAAGACGCGGCGCGAGCGACCATCGCTCCAGGTGGCCACGCCCCGGTGGACGAAACCCGTGCCGTTGCTCGGCTGGCCGAGTCGCAACCAGGGTTTCGGGTCGTACGACCAGAGCTCGCGCCCTGTCCGGCCGTCGAGGGCGATGACGCGGTTGAACGGGGTGGGGAAGAGCAGCGTGTCCCCGAACGCCAGCGGCGTCGCCTGGAAGTTGCCGGGGCGTGCCGGTTTCTGGTCGGGGCCGGCGGGGATCGGCGCCTCCCGCGCCTCCCAGGCGTACGCCTCACGCAGCAGATGCACCGTCGACCGGTCGACGTCCGCCAGCGGGCTGTATTTCATCCCGCCCGCGTCGCCACCGTAGTTCGCCCAGCCGACGCTGCGTCCGCGCGCCCGGTCGGCGCGTGGCGGCGCGACGATCGGCACGCCCCGCTGGAGCACGAAGCGGACCCGCTGCAGCGCCGTCGGGTCGGTGAGCGGATCCCCCTCGACGGCGATCAGGTCGGCCAGCAGCCCCGGCACGATGCTCCCCACGCTGTCCGCGAGCCCGAGCGCGGCCGCGGCGAGCGAGGTCGCGCCGCGGATCGCCTCCATCGCGGGCTGGCCCCCCTCGCCGATGCGCGCCAGGAGCTCGCGGGCGTTCTGGCCGTGAGCGCCCGCGACGGCGTCGGTTCCCATCACGACGCGCAGCCCCGGCGTCGCGATCGCGGCGCGGTAGAGCGCGCGATTCCCCGGGAGCGCCTCCGCCATGAAGCGGAACCCCTCCTCGGTGTAGTTGCCGATCCCGAGGAAGCGGGCCTTCTGTTCCAAATAGTTCTGGATCACGAGCCCGATGTTGGGCTCGAAGTACGTGCCGCGCTCGGCCATCAGC
The DNA here is from genome assembly GCA_964526485.1 of uncultured Gemmatimonas sp. Lineage (GTDB taxonomy): Bacteria > Gemmatimonadota > Gemmatimonadetes > Gemmatimonadales > Gemmatimonadaceae > Pseudogemmatithrix. The sequence goes on from CAZGIE010000045.1 coordinate 11,233, forward strand.
GTGAGCTCGGCGGCGGTGGCCTGCGTGCCGTGGGTGACCCCGGTGCATCCGGCGATGGCGGCCGCGCGGATCGCCGAGGCGGCGTGCGCGTGCACCCAGCTGCGGCGTCCGAGGCGGCGCGCCTCGTCGCAGGCGGCGACGATCTGTGCGTCCGAGAGGGTCTGCCCGCCGCCGTCCCGGATGCTCTTGGAGGCGAAGATCTTGATGACGTCGGCCCCCTCCGCGACGCGCTCCCGCACCCAGGCGCGGATCGCCTCGGGGGACTGCGACGCGTCGGTGAACTGCCCCGCGCTCGTGAGGAGACGCGGCCCCTCGAAGCGCCCCTCACGGAGGCCGCGTCGGAGGTCGAGGTCGATCGGAGCGCCGAGGCTCTGGACGGTCGTGAAGCCGGCGCGCAGGGTGCGCTGGGCATTCTCCGCGGCGGCGCGTAGACGCTGCTCCGCCGTCTCTCCTCGTGTGTCGGCGCGGCCATCGGGCCCGAAGTGGCCGTCGATGTGCACGTGCGTGTCGATCAGGCCCGGGAGCAACGTCAGCGCGGAGAGGTCCCAGGTGACCGCGGTGCCGGCCCGGTACGGCTCGACCGCCGCGATGCGTCCGTCGCGCACGACGACCACCACGTCGCGGCGCATGCCGCCGCGGCCATCGAGGAGTGTGCCGACACGGAGACGGAGCGGCGGCCCCGGGTCGCGTACGGCGCCCACGAGCAGCACGGGGAGGAGCAGGACGGCGGCGATACGCCACCGCAGGGAGATTCCGCGCATTGGGACCTCGGGCTGGACGAGACGGTGAATGTGCCGGCGTCGACCGGTCGCGGCCAGCGGGCGCCGGCCGTACTATCCCGGCATGACGCACGATCGGCGCGATTTCCTCCGGCGTTCCCTGCTCGGCGCGGCGGGGGCCGCGCTGCCGCTCCACGCGGCGGTGGTGGAGGGGCAAGCGCGGGCGGAGGCGG
>CAZGIE010000045.1:12194-13161 GCA_964526485.1 uncultured Gemmatimonas sp.
CGGGGCGTCCCGGCCGACAGTCAACTGTCGACGCCGACGACACCGGCCAGGGGAACCGGCTCAGGGCACGGTGGCGCGCAGGACGAAACGAGCGGGGAGCGTCCCCGTGCTGCCGACCACCACATGGTAGTCGCCGGCCGCGAGCGGACAGCCCGCAGGCCCCTCGCTCGACCCGGTGCTGCTCGCCGCCCTCGGGGAGGCCGTGCTTCCCGAATCCCTCGGCGCGGAGGGTCGCGGCCGCGCCGTCGCCGCCTTCGCCGCCTGGCTCGCCGCGTACGTCCCGGTGGCCGAGGCGATGCACGGCTACGGCGACGCGGAGCTCACCTACACACCGGCGGACCCGGCGCCGGGCTGGCGCGCTCAGCTGCACGCGCTCGACCTCCTCGCGCGCCGCACGGCGCGCCGCGGCTTCGCGCAGCTAAACGTCGCCGGCCGGCGGACGGTCCTCGCGGTCCCACTCCGCGAGGTCCGCGAGGCGACGCTCCCCACCTCGCCGTTGCAGGCGCGGCATGTGGCCGTCGCACTGCTCGCGCACTGGGCCGCGACGAGCGACGCCCAGGACCTCGCCTACGGCGCACGGATCCGGGCGGGGCAGTGCCGCACCCTTGCCGACACCGCGCGGCGGCCGCTCCCGCTCGCTGTGGAGGCGCCGCGATGAGCGCCCCGCTCGTGATCGAGGCCGACATCTGCCTGATCGGCGCCGGGATCACCGCCGCGATGATGGCGGAGTCGCTCGCCGCGCGCACCACCGCGCGGATCGTCGTGCTCGAGGCGGGGGGGCACACCACACCGCTTCGCGAGCGGTATGCGCGTCGGCAGCGCTGGCAGGACTACGGGGAGTCCCCGTGGGTCAAGGATCACGTCGATGACCAGAACGCCCTCGGCACCGCCTACGGATCCGCCCCCTCGATGCACGTCGGTGGCCTCGCGATGCATTGGGGGGGCGTGACCCCGCGGTACGCACCGG
>CAZGIE010000046.1:0-8234 GCA_964526485.1 uncultured Gemmatimonas sp.
ACGTGCGGGCATTCGTCGAGCGCGCGCGCGAGGGGTACGCCGCCGTCGACGACCCCGTCGGTGCCGACGTGGTGCTGGTCAACACCTGTGCGATCCGCGAGAACGCCGAGCAGCGTGTGATCGGCCGGCTCGGCGAGCTCCGTCGCGACCTCAAGGCGGGGGCCGTGCTCGGCGTGACGGGATGTATGGCGCAGCGCCTCGGTCCCCGGCTCCTTGAGACCGACACCCGCGTGCAGTTGGTCGTCGGGCCCGACGCGTACCGGATGCTCCCGTCGCTTCTCGACGGGGCGCGGCAGGGCGAACGTCGTGTCGCCACCGATTTCGACCTCGAGGAGCACTACGAGGACGTCACCGCCCGCCGCTTCGATGGCGTGAAGGCGTGGATCCCGGTCCAGCGGGGCTGCGACTACCGCTGCACATACTGCATCGTGCCGACCACGCGCGGCCCCGAGCGGAGCCGACGGCTCGCGGACGTCGTGCGCGAGACCGAGGCCGTCGTTGCGCAGGGGATCCACGAGGTCATCCTCCTTGGGCAGACGGTGAACTCGTACCACGACGGCACGCACGACTTCGCCGACCTGCTCCGCGCGGTCGGCGCCGTGCCGGGGCTCCGGCGCCTGCGCTACACGAGCCCGCACCCGAACGACTTCTCCGACCGCGTGATCGCCGCGATGGCGGAGACGCCGACCGTCTGCGAGCACGTGCACCTGCCGATGCAGAGCGGGAGCACGTCGATGCTGAAGCGGATGCTCCGGCGCTATACGCGCGAGGAGTATCGCGACTGCGTCGCGCGGCTCCGCGCCGCGATCCCCGGGCTCACCCTCACGACCGACATCATCGTCGGCTTCCCCGGCGAGACCGACGCCGAGTTCGAGGACACCCTCTCGCTCTGTCGCGAGGTGCGCTTCGACGACGCGTTCACCTTCAAGTTCTCTGCGCGCGAGGGGACGCCGGCGACGCGGATGCCCGCGGAGTGGACCATCCCCCAAGCGGTGATGGACGCGCGCTACGACGCGCTCGTCGCGACCATCCGTGGGATCTCCCGCGAGCGGAACCTGTCGCGCCTCGGGGACCGCCTCGAGGTGCTCGTCGAGAAGGAGGGGCGGAAGGGCGAGCTCCTCCAGGCCCGCTCGCGCGATTTCAAGACGGTGCTGGTGGCGGGCCCCACGAGCTGGATCGGGCGGTACCTCACCGTGGAGCTCACGGGGACGAGCGGGGCGACCTTCACCGGCACCCCGGTCGAGGAGCGCCGCCCCCTCCCGATGGCGGGGTAGCCGCGCCCGCGACGGCGCCGTGCGCCGTCGCATGATGTCGTGGGGAGGCTGCTGATGTGCGCCGACAGCCGCGTCGCGGCGACCGTGCGGCGATGCCGCTCGTCCTCCTCGCGGGCGCCGTCTGGGTCGCCGGGCTCCTCCTCGGCCTCGGCGGTCTCCCGGTGCCGTGGGTCGGCCTCGCCGCGCTGCTCGCCTGCCTGACCGCCGTCGTCACCGGTCGGGGGCGGACGGTCGTCCCCGCCGGCGTGCTCTTGCTCGCTGCGGTCTCACTCGGCGCGGGGCTGATCGGCGAGGGCGCCGACGAGAGCGACCACGAGGCGGCGCCCCCCGGTCCCTGGGCCGGCGCCCTGCAGCGCTGGCGCGCCGCGACCGCCGCGCGGCTCGAACGGCTCTTCGGCGACGATGCCGGGATGGTGCGCGCGCTGCTCATCGCCGAGACGGACGGCCTGACGCCCGCGCTGCGCGAGCGCTTCGCCGACGCGGGGCTCGTGCACATCCTCTCGATCTCCGGATTGCACGTCGCGATCGTCGGCGCCGCGCTCACGCTCGCGTTCCGGGCGTTGCGCCTCCCCGTCCGCGTGGCGGAGGTGGCCGCGGTCCTCGTGGCGGCGCTCTACGTCGCCGCCATCGGGGCACCCGCGCCCGCGGTCCGCAGCGTGGCGCTCGTCGCGGTCGTCGTCGGCGCGCGCTGTCGCCAGCGCCCCGTGCATCCGTGGGGTGCGTTCGCGCTCGGGGCGCTGGCCCCGGTGGTCCTCGATCCCCTCGTCGTCGCGGACCTCGGGTGGCAGCTCTCGGTCGCGGGGTATGCCGCGCTCGTCGCGGTCGGCGGGCGCCTGCGGCGTGAGGCCGCGCGCCGCGAACGCCCGATCTCGCCCCGGTGGCGGGAATTCGTCGCCGGCGTGGTCGCGACCGTCGTCACCGCGCCCCTCGTCGCCTGGCACTTCGGGCGCCTCAGTCTCATCGGGCCGATCGCGAACGTCGTGGTGGCGCCCATCGTCGCGATCCTGCAACCGACGCTCTTCCTCGCGATGTGTCTCCCCGAGCGGGGCGGCGCGCCGCTGGCGGCCGCGGCGGCGCGCCCCTTCCTGCATGCGCTCGACGGCCTCGCGCGCGCGGCGGGGCGCCCCGCCTGGGCCAGTCTCGCCGTGACGCCGTCGCTCGCGGTCGCCGCGCTCGCGGGGGTCGCGGGGGTGGCCGTCGTCGTCGCCGTCTGGTCGCGGCGTCCGACGCGCGCCCTCCTCGTCGGGGCCGCCGCGCTGGCCGCGATGCCCTGGTGGCCGGTGGTCGGTCCCCGGCTCGACGGCCGTCCCGCGCTCGAGGTGCACCTGCTCGACGTGGGGCAGGGGGACGCCGTCGCCATCCGGACGCCGCGCGGACGGTGGATCCTGGTGGATGCGGGGCGCGCCTGGCGTGGCGGCGACGCGGGGCGGCGGGTGGTGCTCCCGACGCTCCGCCGGCATGGGGAAGCGCTCGCCCTGCTCGTGCTCACGCATCCGCACGCCGACCACATCGGTGGCGCGGCGAGCGTCGTGCGCGCGCTCCCGCCGGCGCAGGTGCGGGATGGTGGGTTCGTCGCGTCGCAGGACGGGTATCGGGCGCTCCTCGCCACGCTGGAGGGGCAGGGCGCGCGGTGGGCGCGCGTCCGGCCCGGTGAGGTGCTGACCATCGACGGCGTGCGGTGCACCTTCCTCGCCCCCGACTCCGCGTGGACGGCGTCGCTCGCCGATCCGAACTCGGCGAGTGCCGTCGTCCGGGTCGAGTTCGGCGACGCGCGGCTCCTGCTGACCGGCGATGCGGAGGCGGACGAGGAGGCGTGGCTGCTCCGGCATCATCCCGCGGCGTCGCTGCGCGCCGATGTGCTCAAGGTGGCGCACCACGGGTCGGCGACGAGCAGCACCGAGGCGTTCCTCGACGCCGTCCGCCCGAGGATCGCCCTCGTCTCCGTCGGGCGGACGAACCGCTACGGGCACCCGACGCCGACGGTGATGCGGCGTCTCCTCGCGCGCGGCGCGACCGTGCTCCGGACCGATCAGCTGGGGACGGTGCGCCTACGCACCGACGGCGCACGCTGGGAGGTGCGAGCCGCCGGACAGCGGTGGGCGATAACGCCGCCATTGCCCCCGCCGGTCGTCCCCGGCGAGGTTTCTCGGTGACGGGCCCCCTCCCCGCGCCCCACCTTTGTCACGGAGTGCCCCGTGGTCACCAACACCGCCACCTCCGTCGTCACGATCGAGCGGTTCATCATCGAGCAGGAGCGGCGCCATCCGGAGGCGACGGGGGCCCTCTCCGGCATCCTCTATGACCTGGCGCTGGCGAGTAAGATGATCGCCAATAAGGTGCGCCTCGCGGGGCTCGCCGACGTGCTCGGCGCGCGCGAGACGTCGAACGTCCAAGGGGAGATCCAGCAGAAACTCGACGTCATCGCGAACGACATCATCGTCAAGGCGATGGACCACGGCGGCCGGCTCTGTGCGATGGCGTCGGAGGAGGAGGAGGGGATCATCGAGGTCCCCGCGCGCTTCGAGCGCGGGAATTACGTCCTGCTCTTCGACCCGCTCGACGGCTCGTCCAACATCGACGTGAACATCCCCGTCGGCACGATCTTCTCGGTGTTGCGGCGTGTCACGCCCGAGGGTGGGGCGGGCACCGTCGCCGACATGCTCCAGCCCGGATATCGGCAGGTGGCGGCCGGCTACGTGATCTACGGCTCCTCGACGATGCTCGTGTACACCACGGGGCAGGGCGCGCACGGCTTCACGCTCGATCCGGCGATCGGCGAGTACCTGCTGTCGCATCCGAACATCCGGATCCCGGAGCATGGGCGCTATCTCTCCGTGAACGAGGCGTATGAGCAGCATTGGACGCCGCAGGTCGCGGCGCTCATCCAGCGCTATCGCGGCATGGACGGGCGGCGCGAGGCGATGAACGTGCGGTACGTGGGATCGCTCGTCGCCGACTTCCATCGCAACCTCCTCGGCGGTGGCCTCTTCGCCTATCCGGCGAACACCAAGAGCCCCGCGGGGAAGCTGCGCCTGCTCTACGAGTGCAACCCGCTCGCCTTCATCTGCGAGCAGGCCGGCGGCGCGGCGATCGACGGGCGGCAACGGATCCTCGACGTCGCACCCACCGCGCTCCATCAGCGCTCGCCCTACTTCGTCGGCTCCAAGGCGGACGTCGCGATCGCGGCGGAGATGCTCGCCGCCGGCTGATACCCGGATGGGGCGCGCGTCGGCCGCCCCGGTGACAGATTTCCGTCATGCGCGACGCCTCGCCGCCGTCGGACGAACGGCTCTCCCCCTCGGGCATCCCCATCGCGCCGGTCTACGGGCCGGCGACCGGGGACGCGCCACCCGCGCTCGGTGTCCCCGGCGCCTTCCCGTTCACCCGCGGCGTGCAGCCCACGATGTATCGCGGCCGGCTCTGGACGATGCGGCAGTACGCCGGCTTCGGCACCGCCGAGGAGACCAATGCGCGGTTCCGCCTCCTCTTGGAGGCCGGCCAGACGGGGTTGTCGACGGCCTTCGACCTCCCGACGCAGATGGGGATGGACTCCGACGCGCCGCGCGCGCTCGGCGAGGTCGGGCGCGTCGGCGTCGCGATCGACACGGTCGACGATCTGCACCGCCTCCTCGACGGGATCCCGCTCGACCGCGTCTCGACGTCGATGACGATCAACGCCACCGCAGCGATCCTGCTCGCGATGTACGTCGTCGTCGGTGAGGAGCGGGGGATCCCGCGGGCGCAGCTCAGCGGCACCATCCAGAACGACATCCTCAAGGAGTACATCGCGCGCGGGACCTACGTCTTCCCGCCGACGCCTTCGCTCGCGCTGATCGCCGAGACGATCCGGTTCTGCGCCGCAGAGGTTCCGCAGTTCAACCCGATCTCGATCTCGGGCTACCACATTCGCGAGGCGGGGGCGACGGCGGTGCAGGAACTCGCCTTCACCTTCGCGAACGCGCTCGCCTACGTGGAGCGCGCGCGGGCGGTCGGGCTCGCCGTCGACGTCTTCGCGCCGCGGCTCTCGTTCTTCTTCGCCTGCCACAACGACCTCTTCGAGGAGGTCGCGAAGTTCCGCGCGGCCCGCCGGCTCTGGGCGACTCTCATGCGCGAGCGCTTCGACGCGTCCGATGCGGCGTGCAAGCTCCGCTTCCACACGCAGACGGGTGGCGTCACTCTCACGGCGCAGCAACCGCTCAACAACGTCGTGCGCGTGGCGGTCCAGACCCTCGCGGCGACCCTCGGTGGTACGCAGTCCCTGCACACCAACGGCTACGACGAGGCGCTCGCGCTCCCCAGCGCCGAGGCCGCGACCCTCGCGCTCCGGACGCAGCAGATCGTGGCGCACGAGAGCGGCGTCGCCCAGACCGCGGATCCGTTGGCGGGGAGCTACTACGTGGAGGCGTTGACCGACGCCTTGGAGATGCGCGCCCGAGCCCTCCTCGCGCAGGTCGAGGCGCTCGGCGGCGCCGTCGCCGCTGTCGAGGCGGGCTTCTTCCAGGAGGAGATCGCGCGGTCGGCGTACGAGCACCAGCTCGGGGTCGAGGCCGGTGGCACCGTCATCGTCGGCGTGAACCGCTTCGCCGACGGCGAAGCCCCGCCGATCGTCCCGGCGCCGGACTACGGACGACTCGAGACGGCCCAGCGCGCGCGGCTCGCCGAGGTGCGCGCCGCCCGTGATGCGGCGGCCGTGCAGGCCGCGCTCGACGCGGTCCGGCGGATCGCGCCCGGCTATGCCACCGACGGGGTGCCGGCCCCCCTGATGCCGGCGCTCATCGCCGCCGTCCGGGCCCGCGCCTCGGTCGGGGAGATCTCCGATGTACTCCGAGGGGTCTGGGGCGAGCATCGTCCCGGCTGAGCGTCGCTTGTAGGGGCCTCGGAGCACGGCTAACTTCCACGGGTTCCACGCGTTACGCCGACCCCTGCCGATGCCGACCTACGAGTACCGCTGCCCCGCGGGGCACGAGTTCGAACACTTCGTTCTGAAGATCAGCGCCGCGGCCGGTGCGCTCCCGTGCCCGACCTGTGGGGCGGAGGCGCCGCGGCGCATGTCGGCCGGGGGCGGGCTCCTCTTCAAGGGATCCGGCTTCTACATCACCGACTACGGGAAGGACGGGAAGAAGGATCAGCGCGCGGCCGCGGCGAAGTCCGACGGTGCCGGCGCCCCCGCCAAGACCGAGGCCGCACCGGCGGCGCCGGCGGCGAGCGCGACGCCCTCCCCCTCGTCCGCGAGCGGATCCTCGAGCGGGTCGACGTCGTGACCGCCGTCGATCGGGTGCGCGCGGCGCTGGTGCAGGCCGCGCTCGCGGTCGGCGCCCCGGCGGATGTCGCGCCGGTGCTCGAGCGCCCACGGGATCCCGCGCACGGCGATTGGGCGACGAACCTCGCGATGACCCTCGCGAAGCCGCTCGGCCGCAAGCCGCGGGAGATCGCGGACGCGCTCGTCGCGGCGCTCGACCTCGCCGCCGCCGGCGTGGCGGAGGCCGCCGTCGCCGGCCCCGGATTCATCAACCTCCGTCTCGCGACGGGGGACCTCGCCGCCGGCCTCGCGCGGATCCTCGAGTCCGGGGACGGTTGGGGGCGCGCCGAGGCGCCGGTCGGCCGCACCGTCGTGGTGGAGTTCGTCTCCGCGAACCCGACGGGGCCGCTGCACGTCGGGCACGGGCGGCAGGCGGCGCTGGGCGATGCGATCTCGGCGCTCCTCACCGCGCAGGGGTGGGACGTCACGCGCGAGTTCTACTACAACGACGCGGGCGTGCAGATCGCCAACCTCGCCCGGTCCGTGCAGGCGCGGTTGCGCGAGCGGGCCGGCCTCCCGCTCGAGATCCCCGAAGGGGGGTACCACGGCGAGTACATCCGGGAGATCGCCGAGCGCTATGCCGCGGAGCATCCGACCGATGCGCGCGGCGACGACCTCGAGCAGGTCCGCGCCGTCGCGGTCCGCGAGCTCCGCAAGGAGCAGGACCTCGACCTCCGCGCCTTCGGCGTGCGGTTCGACGTGTACTACCTCGAGTCGTCGCTCTACACCGACGGCCGCGTCGAGCGGACGGTCGCCGACCTCGTCGCCGCGGGGCACACCTTCGAGGACGACGGCGCGCTGTACCTGCGCACCACCGCGTTCGGCGACGACAAGGACCGGGTGATGCGGAAGCGCGACGGCACCTTCACGTACTTCGTGCCCGACGTCGCGTACCACGTCACGAAGTTCGAGCGCGGCTTCACCCGCGCCATCAACGTGCAGGGCGCCGACCACCACGGCACCACGGCCCGCGTCCGCGCGGGGCTGCAGGCGCTCGGCGCGGGGATCCCCGCCGGCTATCCCGAGTACGTCCTCCACCAGATGGTGACGGTGATGCGCGGCGGCGAGGAGGTGAAGATCTCCAAGCGCGCCGGCAGTTACGTCACCGTCCGCGATCTCATCGACGAGGTCGGCCGGGACGCGGTGCGCTACTTCTTCCTCATGCGGAAGGGCGACTCGCAGCTCGTCTTCGACGTCGACCTCGCCCGCTCGCAGTCCGAGGAGAACCCCGTCTACTACATCCAGATGGCCCACGCGCGCCTCTCCGGGATCTTCCGGGTGGGCGAGGTCGACCCGTCACGCGTGACGGGGGATGGTGTCGTCTGGGCGGCGCTCGACACCCCCGAGGAGCGCGAACTCGTGAAGGCGCTCCTCGACTGGCCGGCGCTGGTCGCCGGGGCCGCGGACGCGCTCGAGCCGCATCGCGTGGCCAACTGGCTGCTCGAGACCGCCCGGCTCGTGCACACCTGGTATCACAAGCACCACGTCCTCGGCGAGGCCCCCGAGGTGATGGCGGCGCGGCTGGCCCTCGCGAAGGCCGCGCGGATCACGCTCGCCAACGGGCTCGGGCTCCTCGGTATCGCCGCGCCCGAGCGGATGTAAACCCGCGCGGCGTCCACTTCTCACCCGTCGTCCCATGTCGCTCCTCGTCGTCGGTTCCG
>CAZGIE010000046.1:8244-13139 GCA_964526485.1 uncultured Gemmatimonas sp.
CCCCCTTCGGCAAGGCCGACGAGGTCATCGGCGGCTCGGCCAATTATTTCTCGGCGTCAGCGTCGCACCAGACCCCGGTGCAGCTCGTCGGCGTGGTGGGGAGCGACTATCCGATCGAGAAGCTCGAGCCCCTCAAGGCCCGCGGCGTCGACTTCACGGGCCTGGAGCGCGCCGAGGGGGAATCGTTCCGGTGGCGTGGGCGGTACCGGCACGACCTCAACTCGGCCGAGACCCTCGAGACGCGTCTCGGCGTCTTCTCCCACTTCCGCCCCAAGCTGCCTGAGACGTTCCGTGACGCGGAGTTCGTCTTCCTCGCGAACATCGACCCACGACTGCAGCTCGACGTCCTGCGGCAGGTGCGAAAGCCGAAGCTCGTGGCCTGCGACACGATGAACTTCTGGATCGAGTCGCGCCGCGCCGATCTCCTCGAGCTGCTCGGGCAGGTCGTCCTCATCACGCTCAATGACGGCGAGGCGCGTCAGCTCACGGAGCAGGCGAACCTCGTGCACGCCGCGCGCTGGATCCTCGATCGCGGCCCGCGAACGGTGCTCATCAAGAAGGGCGAGCACGGCGCCTTCATGTTCACCCGCGAGTCGGTCTTCTACGCGCCCGCCTACCCACTCGAGTCGGTCTTCGACCCGACCGGGGCGGGGGACTCCTTCGCCGGCGGCTTCATGGGATGGCTCGCGCGCACCCGCGACCTCTCCGATGCGAACCTGCGCCGCGCCGTCGTGCTCGGCTCCGCGATGGGCTCGTTCGTGGTGGAGGGCTTCTCGATCACGCGGCTGCTCGAGATCTCGCGCGCCGACATCGAGGCGCGGGTGGCCGACTTCCATCGGCTCGTCTCCTTCGACCAGGCGCTCGACGCGTGAGTGACGACGCGCTGACCTACGCCGCCGCCGGCGTCGACATCGCCGCGGCCGAGGACTCCAAGCACCGCATCAAGCGGTTGGTGGAGTCGACGTTCACGACCGGCGCGCGGGGCGCCTTCGGCGGCTTCGGCGGCATGTTCCGTGTCCCCGAGGGGGTGCATCGTCCGCTCCTCGTCTCCAGCGCCGACGGCGTCGGGACGAAGATCAAGGTCGCGATCGAGGCGGACCGGCACGACACGATCGGGCACTGCCTCGTGAATCACTGTGTCAACGACATCCTGGTGCAGGGGGCGACGCCCCTCTTCTTCCTCGACTACGTGGCGTTCGGGGCCCTCGTGCCGTCGGTGGTGGAGGCGATCGTCGCCGGCGTCGCGGCGGGGTGCCGGGAGAACGGGGCCTCGCTCGTCGGCGGTGAGACGGCGGAGATGCCGGGCGTCTACACCGCGCCGGACTACGACCTGGCGGGCTTCATCGTCGGTGTCGTCGAGGAGGATGCCGTGATCACGTCGGCCGGCGCGCGGGAGGGGGACGTGCTCGTGGGGCTCGCCTCGACCGGTCTGCATACGAACGGCTACTCGCTCGCCCGGCGCATCGTCGCCGAGCGGTTGCGCCTCGGACCGCACGACCCGTTCCCCGACGCCGGCGGCGCCTCGGTCGCCGACGTCCTCCTCGCGGTGCACCGGTCGTATCTCCCGATCCTGCGCCCCGTGCTCGGCGCCGTGCACAGCATGGCGCACATCACCGGGGGCGGAATCCCCGGGAATCTCGATCGCGCGCTCCCCCCGCACCTCGATGCCGTCGTCGAGACGTCGGCGTGGACGGTCCCCTCCGTCTTCCGGGTGCTGCAGGAGGCGGGGCAGGTCGCGACCGACGAGATGTTCCGTGCCTTCAACATGGGGATCGGGATGATTGTGACCTGCGACACAGCCACCGCGGCCCGGATCCGTGACCTTGCCTCGCAGGCCGGCGTCGATAGTTGTATGCTCGGCCACCTCCGCCCCGGGACGGGGCGGGTCCACCTCGTCTGACCTCAGGAGCTGATCGATGCGTCGCCTCGCCGTCGCCCTCACCGCCCTCACCGTCGCCGCCTCGCCGGCCGTCGCGCAGAACGGGTGCCCCGCCGGGGCGCTCACCCAGACGCGCGACCTCCAGTGCAACGCCGCCGACCTCTTCGCCTACATGGCGCCGCAGCTCGGGACCGCCGTTGCCGGGGGCAGCCATACGCTCGGCCTTGGGACCACGGTCGGCGGGCTGCCGCACTTCGCCGTGGCGCTTCGCATGAACGCCGTCCTCGGCAACACGCCGGAGCTCGGCCCCCTTACGTCGTCCAACGCGACCCCGGGTACGAATCTCGCCACCAAGAATGCGATGGTCGCCTTCCCGACGGTCGATGCGTCGGTCGGTCTGTTCAAGGGCATCGGACTCGGGGTGACCCGCGTCGGCGGGGTGGACCTGCTCGCCAGCGCCACCTACGTCCCCGAAGTCGATGCCGGTGCGGTGTCGATCGCCCCGGCGGACGGCTCGCTGAAGATCGGCTACGGCGTCCGCGTCGGGCTGCTGCAGCAGTCGCTCATCGTCCCGGGCGTCACCTTCTCGTATCTGAAGCGCGATCTGCCGACGGTCTCGCTGCAGGCGGGGGCGAGCGGCGTGAACTTCAACATGCAGGACTTCTCGCTCACCACGAGCTCCTGGCGGCTCAGCGCGCAGAAGAACCTGCTGATGCTGCAGGTGGCCGCGGGCTACGGGCAGGACTCGTATGACGCGTCGGCGAACATCGGTGTCACCGCGACCGGCCTCACCATCCCGAACGTCAACGCCTCGATCGCGACCAAGCGGACCACGATGTACGGGTCGCTCGGGCTGAACCTCCTGATCGCCCGTGTGGTGGCCGAGGTCGGGCAGGTCTCCGGCGGCGACATCACCACCTACAACACCTTCTCGACCGGTCCGAACGCGAAGCGCCTCTACGGGTCGATCGGGATCCGCGCGGGCTTCTGACCCGCGAGATACTCGCCCCGCCGCCGGGCCCGCGCGACGGGGCCCGGATGCGTCGCGCCCTTCGGGTGGCGCGGCGCGGCTGGGGATGGACGGCGCCGAACCCTCTGGTCGGCGCCGTCGTCGTTCGTGCCGGGCAGGTCGTCGGCGAGGGGTGGCACGCGGCCTACGGCGGGCCGCACGCCGAGGTGATGGCGCTGGCCGCCGCGGGCGCGCGGGCGCGCGGGGCGGACCTTTACGTGACCCTCGAGCCCTGCACGCATCATGGCAAGACGCCGCCCTGCACCGATGCCATCATCGGGGCGGGGATCGCCCGCGTCATCGTGGCGGTCGAGGACCCGAACCCGCAGGCGCGCGGCGGCATCGCGGTGCTCCGTGCGGCGGGGATCGCCGTGACGGCCGGGGTGGAGCGTGAGGCGGCCGCGGAGCTCAACGCGCCCTTCCTCTTCGCCCATCGCGACCCCTCGCGCCCCTTCGTGACGCTCAAGCTCGCCGTCTCCGCGGACGGCAAACTCGCCCCGGCGGACCGCACCCGGACCCAGCTCACCGGACCCGCGGCGATGCGCGCGGTGCACCGGCTGCGTGCCGGTGCCGATGCGATCGCCGTCGGGATGGGGACGGCGATCGCCGACGACCCGCAGCTCACCGTCCGGCATGGGCGGCGCCCCCGCGTCGCGCCGGTCCGCATCGTCTTTGGCTCGCCGGACCACCTGCCGACGGCGGGCGCGCTCGTGCGAACCGCGGCCCGACGCCCGACGTGGGTGGTGGCCACGGGGACGGCGGACCCCTCGGCGGCGACCGAGCGGTCGGTGCCGACGGGTGCTCCCGAGACGGCCGCCGGTCCGGAGGATGGCGTGCGGGTGCTGCGCGCTCCCACACTCGCCGGCCAGCTCGAGCGCCTCCGCGCGGCGGGGATCCGTCACCTGCTGGTGGAGGGGGGCGCGGCGCTCGCCGGGAGTCTCTTGGACGCTGGACTGGTCGATCGCCTCGTTATCTTTCAGGCGCCGGTCCTGCTCGGGGCCGGGGCGATCTCGGCGCCGCCGGGACCGTCGTCGGCCGGGGGCCGACCCCCCGAGGGGTGGCGGCTCGTCTCGCGCCGAGTCCTCGGGGCCGACGTCGAGTCGGTCTGGGCCCCGGTCGACCGCTGATTCCACCCCCCTCCGTCGTCCATCGCGATGTTCACCGGCCTCATCACCGCCATCGGTCGCGTCCGCGAGGTGTCCGTCACGGACGCCGGACGGACGTTCGTCATCGAGGCGCCGTATGAGGGGGTGCAGGACGGCGAGAGCATCGCGTGCGACGGGGCCTGTCTGACGGTCCGGTCGCATGGGCCGGGGTGGTTCACCGTCGCCGCCGTCACGACCACGCTCGACCGGACGACGACCGGCGCGTGGGAGACCGGACGCCGGCTCAATCTCGAGCGGGCCCTCGCGGTCGGGGACCGCCTCGGCGGGCACATCGTCCAAGGGCACGTCGACGGGGTCGGTGTCGTCCGCGACACCCGGATCGCCGGCGACGCCTGGCTGATCGACGTCGAGGTGCCCGCCGCGGTGGGCGCGCTGCTCGTCCCGCTGGGCTCGGTCGCCGTCGACGGCGTCAGCCTCACGGTCAACGCGCTCCCGGCCCCGGGGATCCTCCAGCTCTCGATCATCGAGCACACGATGCGGCACACCACCCTCGGGGAGCGTCGGCCCGGTGACCGGGTCCACCTCGAGGCGGACATCCTCGCGAAGTACCTCCAGCGCCTCGCGGCGCCCCTCCTGACCTCCTGATCATGTTCGGTACCATCGAGCAGGCCATCGACGACCTGCGGCAGGGCAAGTTCATCGTCGTCGCCGACGACGAGGACCGCGAGAACGAGGGCGACCTCGTCGGCGCGGCCGAGTTCATCACCCCCCAGATGGTCAACTTCCTGATGGAAGCGAAGGGGATGATCTGCGTCGCGCTGTCGCCGGCGCGCGTGGCACAGCTCGAGCTCCCGCCGATGGGGTCGGAGAACACCGACGCATTGCGGACGGCGTACACGGT
>CAZGIE010000047.1:0-12880 GCA_964526485.1 uncultured Gemmatimonas sp.
TGAGGTCGGTCCACTCCCCCGTCGCGCCGTCGGGGAACCGGAAGTCCTTCGTCAGGTGCGCGAGGTCGACGTAGATCTCGGTGCACGGCCCGCAGGGGCCGGTGTCGGCCATCTGCCAGAAGTTGTCCTTCTCGCCGAGCCCGTAGACGCGCTTCGGTGCGACCCCCGCGACCTCGGTCCAGAGCGCGCGAGCCTCGTCATCGTCCTTGTACACCGAGACCCGGATGGGCCCCTGGGGGATGCCGAGGTCGCCGGTGACGAAGTCCCACGCGAACCGGATGGCCTCGCGCTTGAAGTAATCGCCGAACGAGAAGTTGCCGAGCATCTCGAAGAAGGTGTGATGGCGGGCGGTGTGCCCCACCTGCTCGAGGTCGTTGTGCTTGCCGCCGGCGCGGACGCACTTCTGGCTCGTGGTGGCGCGCCGGTTCCCATCGGGCGGCGGCTCCTGGCCCAGAAACACCTTCTTGAACTGGACCATCCCCGCGTTGGTGAACAGCAGGGTCGGATCGTCCGCGGGGACGAGGGTGGACGACTCGCGAACCGCATGCTGCTGGCGGGCGAAATGGTCAAGGAAACGGCGACGGATTTCGGCGGCGTGCATCCCGACAATCTAACAGCAAAGGGCAATCACCGGCTGTCACCGACCCCGGCGTGATGTCCTTCATTCCCACCTATCGCCCAGGCGCCCTGCCCGGACCGTCATCCACGCCGTAGCGTCGCCCCGGCCCGTTCGAACCGGCCCAACGCCGCCGAATCGAAGCGCCCCGTCAGCTCGATCCACTCCCCGGAATCGTCGGGGACCGCTACGACCTCCTCCCCGCAGCGATGCGCCTCGGCGAGGAGCCGCCCATCCGTGGAGGCGATCCGCAGCGTCACCGCCGGCCGACGGCGTGCCAGAGCGTCCCGGAGCAGCGCACGCAGCGGCTCCAGCCCCTCCGCACTCGCCGCCGAGGTGAAGATCGAACCCGGCGCGAGGTTCTCGATCCGCTCCCGGAGCGCGACCGCCACCGCCGGTTCCAATCGGTCCGCCTTGTTGAAGACGTAGACCATCGGCAGGTGCTGCACGTCGAGCTCGGCGAGCACCTGGTCCACGACGAGGCGCTGCTCCTCCCATGAGGGGTGACTGCAATCGATCACGTGGAGCAGGAGGTCGGCCTCGGCCACCTCTTCGAGCGTCGCCCGGAAGCTCGCCACCAGGTGATGGGGGAGCTTGCGAATGAAACCGACGGTGTCCGTCAGCAGCACCGTCCGATGCTCGCCGAGGTCGACCTCGCGCGTGAGCGGATCGAGGGTCGCGAAGAGCCGATCCTCCACGAAGACCTCGCGGCTCCCGGAGATGCCGCGGAGGATCGAACTCTTCCCGGCGTTCGTGTACCCGACGAGAGCGGCCCGGAACTGCCCGACGCGTCCGGCCCGCTGCACCTGGCGCGCCTTGGTCACCTCGGCGAGCCGTTCTTTGAGGAGGCGGATGCGGTGCCCGACGAGTCGGCGGTCGGTCTCGAGCTGCGTCTCGCCGGGACCGCGGACGCCGATGCCCCCGCGGAACTTCTCGAGGTGGGTCCACATCCGCGTGAGACGCGGGAGCGAATACTCGAGCTGCGCGAGCTCCACCTGCATCCGCGCCTCGGCGCTGCGCGCCCGGACGGCGAAGATGTCGAGGATCAGCTCCGCGCGGTCGATGACCCGCTTGCCGAGCTCCCCCTCGAGGTTCTTGCCCTGCGCCGGCGAGAGCTCGTCGTCGAAGATGACGAGGGTGGCCTGCGTCGCCGTGAGGAGGAGCTTCAGCTCCTCGACCTTCCCGCGCCCGATGTACGTCGCGGGGTCCGGGCGGTCGAGCTGCTGCGTCAACGTCCCGACGACGAGCGCCCCCGCCGTGTCGGCGAGGCGTGCGAGCTCCTCGAGGTGCTCGGTGACGTGGTGCCGGTCGGTGCCTCGCTTCAGCGGGGCGCCGACGAGGATCGCGCGCTCCTGCGGCGGGGCGAGCTCGATGAGCTCTCTCATCGCCGCACGCTCCCATCGCTCGCGAAGGGGCGCGTCAGCCGACCGAACGGGGTGACGTAGTCGAACTGCCCCGTGACCCGGTACTGCAGCGACCCGGTCGTCAGGAAGCGCACCCCGACCATCGCGACCGCGTCGAGGGCGAACTGCACCGGGACCGCGACCAGCGTCGTGGACGAGGGTTCCAGCGTGACGACGCGGTCGATCCGGCCGGTCGCGACCTGTGTGGAATCGACGAGGACGACATAGCGGACCGCTCCGATGTCGAGTCGGAAGTCGTTGGGATTCTCTACACGGAGCGTGACCTCGAGCGAGCCGCCGCGCGGGGAGAGGCCCGTGACCTTGGTGTCGGCGACGGCGACGACGGGGTTCTGGAAGGCGCGCCGCGCGAGGCTCGCGCAGCCAGCGACGCCGAGCAGGAGCGCCACGGGAAGGCCCAGGCGGCACACCGCCCGGCGCCACGGCCGCCGGCGGACCCCGTGGCCCGTTCCTGCAGCAGTCACACCCGCCCCACCCGTCCCGACCTCCATCACGCGCGCTCCTCGGCGCCGACCCCGGCGCTCACTCGATGTGCTCCGACCGTACACCCATCCAAAACATCCAGCGTCCAGCCTTCAGCCTTCAGCCTTCCGCCCCTCGCCTCCGCTCCTCCCACCACGCCATCCGCTTCGCGATCTCCTTCTCCATACCCATCGCCCCCGGCGCGTAGAACGTCGCGTCGGCCACCTCGTCCGGAAGGTAGTCCTGCGGCACGAAGGCGTCGGGGGCATCATGCGCGTACTGATACCCGGCCCCGTAGCCGAGGTCGCGCATCAGGGCGGTCGGGGCGTTCCGGATATGGAGCGGTACGGGGGCTGCCGGCGACCGACGGGCGGCGTCGAGCGCCGCCCCCCAGGCCACGTAGACCCGGTTCGACTTCGGCGCCGTGGCGAGGTAGACCGCCGCCTCCGCGAGCGCGAGCTCCCCCTCGGGCGACCCAAGGACCTCGAACGCCTCACGAGCCGCGAGCGCGATCGTCAGCGCCTGCGGGTCCGCGAGCCCGACGTCCTCGGCGGCGAAGCGGATCGTGCGGCGCGCGATATACCGTGGGTCCTCCCCGCCCTCGATCATCCGCGCGAGCCAGTAGAGCGCGCCCTGGGGGTCGGAACCGCGCAGCGCCTTGTGATAGGCGGAGATGAGGTTGAAGTGCTGCTCCCCCGACTTGTCGAACGCGGGGATCCGCTGTTGGAGCGCCGCGACGGCGACGGCGTCGGTGATCGTCGGCGGGGTGTCCCCGGCGCCCTCCGCGAGGATGGCCGCGGCCTCCAAGACGGTCAGGGCGCGACGCGCATCACCATCCGCCTCGGTGGCGAGTCGGGTCCGCGCCTCGGGCGCGATGACGATCCCGCGCGCGCCGAGACCGCGCTCGGTGTCGGCGAGCGCCCGGTCGATGAGCGCGGCGATCGCGTCGGGGCCGAGCGGCTGGAGCACGAAGACGCGGAGGCGCGAGAGGAGCGCGCCGTTGAGCTCGAAGCTCGGGTTCTCCGTCGTGGCGGCGAGGAGGGTGAGGAGCCCGCTCTCGACGTGCGGGAGCAGGGCGTCCTGCTGCCCCCGGTTGAAGCGATGCACCTCGTCGATGAACACGACGGTGCGCGTACCGAGCTGCCGCCGACGCTCGGCGTCCGCGACGATCTCGCGGATGCGGGGGACCCCGTCGGTCACGGCGCTCACGGGGACGAACTCGCCGTCGACGTGCCGTGCGACGAGCCGCGCGATGGTGGTCTTTCCCGTGCCCGGCGGGCCCCACAGCAGCAGCGACCCGGGCTCGCGCCGCTCGATCGCGACGCGGAGCGGGGCGCCGGCCCCGAGGAGGGCCGCCTGCCCGACGACCTCATCGAGTGCACGCGGCCGCATCCGCGCTGCGAGCGGGGCGACGAGGGGACGCTCGAAGAGCCCGGGGGCGGGCTCGCCGGCGGGGCGGCGGCTCACGCGCGCCTCAGTGCCCGAGGACGGCGCGGAGCACGAGCGCCGCGGCGCACCCGGCGAAGAAGGTGAGGTTGTGCCCCCACCCGGACTTGCCTTGGAACTCGGGGATGAGGTTCGACGCCCCGACGTAGAGCGTGACGCCGGCGGAGAGGGCGAGCCCGTAGCGCGCGAGGGGGTAGAGGAGCCCGGTGAGGGCGACGCCGGCGAGCGTCGCGGCGCCGAGCGCGCCGGCCGCCGCGAGGGCGCCCGCCCGGGATTGGCCCGCCGCGATCCAGAGCGAGGCGATGGCGAGGCCCTCCGGGACCTTGTGGAGGAAGACCGCCCAGAAGACGAGCGTCCCGAGCGCCGGATCGACCTCGAAGGCGGAGGTGATCGCGACGCCGTCGACGAAGGTGTGCAGCAGGAGTCCGGCCAGCGCGGAGCGCCCGACCGACGCGGAGACCGCGTGCGTCTCCTCGCCAAAGTGGAAATGCCCGACGAGGGCGTGTTGCGTCAGGTGGACGAGGACGAAGCCCGCGAGGACGAGGAGGCCGGCGGACGCCCCGCCCCGCACCATCGCCTCCGGGAGGAGGCCGGTGATCGCGACGGTCACGAGGAAGCCGGCGGAGAGGGCGAGGAGGAGTTCGAGCGCCCGCGGGGACCAGCGGGGGCGCGCCGTGACCGCGGCCGCCCCGACGACGTTCCCCGCCGCCGCGAGGAGCGCGGCGAAGACGACCTGAGGGGTCACGCGTCGATGCCCTGCCGGCGGAGCGCCGTCACCAGCCCGCGGAGCGCCAACTCGTAGCCGTCGGCGCCGAAGCCGGCCACGATGCCGATCGCGCCGGGGGCGAGCCACGAGTGCCGACGCTCGGGCTCGCGCGCATAGATGTTCGAGAGGTGTACCTCGACGTACGGGAGTTGCACCGCGGTGAAGGCGTCCCGGATGGCGAGCGAGGTGTGGGTCCACGCGCCGGCGTTCACCAAGGCGCCGGTGACGACCCCGTAGCAGTTGTGGATCGCGTCGAGCATCCGCCCCTCGTCGTTGAACTGCGAGAAGAGGAGGGTGATGCCAAGCTCGGCACCGATCGCCTCGAGACGAGTCTCGATCTCCCCGAGGGTGGTCGTGCCATAGATCTCAGGTTCGCGGATCCCGAGGAGGTTCAGGTTCGGTCCGTTGAAGACGGCGATGCGCATCTAGGGAATCCCTCGGTGTCAGGTCCAGTCGGCGAAGGCGTCGTCGCGCGCCCCCGTCGCCTGCCACGGGGCGTCCCCGATGGCAGCCGCCGCCGCGCCCAGGTCGCGGGCGATCGAGCCCTCCACGCGTCGCGCACCCAGGGCGCGGAGCACCGCGCGGGCGCTGGGGGCCTCGCTCGAGGCGGCCGACGCGTCCGCGGTCGGTAGACGCACTTCGTCGAAGGAGAGCGCGGCGAGGTGGGGCGTGGCCCCCTCCAGCTCGCGGACTCGCTCGAGGAGGGCGGGGCGTGCCGGGTCGCGCGCGAGGAGGGTCCGGTAGATCTCGAGGGCGCGCTCGGGCAGGCCCTGGGCTCGATAGAGCTCCGCCATCGTCTCCGTGACGAACATCCCCCCCACCACCGGCTCGGGCGCGCCGGTCGGCTCCGTCGTCAGTGCGGCGGAGCTCGGGGGCACCGCATCGCCCGACCGATCGGCGGGTCCGGGTGAGTCGAGGGGACCGGCGGTGATTGCGGAGCCTCCGTCGACGAACGAGAAGCGCACGTCGAGGAGGGACGCCCGACGCGGCGGCGGGCCGGCGGCGGCGTCCGAGCGGTCGCCGACCGGCTCGACTGGTTCGAAGGACGAGGTCACTCGCGGAAACTATCGGGTCCGCCGGGATCGGGTCAAATCCGAAGTCGCGTTCTCGCTTGATTTTACGTCGCTCGGCGGGGTAGGTTTCCCGGCTGGATTTCCCCCTGCGTTCCTTGCGTCCATCCACCGTCTCCCGTGGGGTCGTCGGTCGTGTTGCAACAGATGCGGAGCATCGCGAAGTACATCTGGATCTTCCTGTTCATCGCCTTCGTCGGCGGGTTCCTGCTCGGCGACGTCAGCGGCCTGATCGGCCGGGCCCCGGTGACCGCGTCGAGCGTCGTCGCCACGGTGAACGGCGAGGAGATCCCCTACCTCACGTGGCAGAACCTCGTCAACTCGCTGGCGCAGCAGGAGCAGCAGCAGTCGCAGCGGGGCATCACGCTCGACGACCAGCGCCGACTCGAGGAGCAGGCGTTCGAGCAGCTCGTTGGCGACGTGCTCCTCTCACAGGAGTACGCGCGTCGCGGGATCCGCGTGAGCGACGCGGAGATCCGCGAGGCCGCCCTGCTCTCCCCGCCGCCGCAGGTCTATCAGAACCCCGACTTCCAGACCGACGGGCGCTTCGACCCGGCCAAGTATCAGCGCTTCATCAGCTCCCCCGTCGCGAAGCAGCAGGGGCTGCTGGTCCAGCTCGAGAACTACTACCGCGCGGAGCTGCCCAAGTCGAAGCTCTACGCGCAGCTGATCGCCGATGCGTGGGTCAGTGACGCCCAACTCTGGCGCGCCTATCAGGACCAGAAGGACAGCGTGACCATCCAGTACGTCGCGCTGCGGCCGGCGCCGGCGGAGGTCGCCGCGACGGTGGTGCCCGAGAAGGAGATCCGGGCGTACTACGACCGATACGAGACGCGGTGGACGCGTCGCGGGCGGGCCGTGGTGTCGTTCGTCGCGCTGAGCCGCACCCCGACGGCCGCCGACACGGCCGCGACCCAGGCGCGCGCCGCGGCGCTCCGCGCCGAGATCCTCGCCGGCGCGGACTTCGGCGACGTCGCGAAGCGGGAGTCGACCGATGAGAGCTCGGCGGTCAACGGCGGCGAACTCCCGAAGGGCGGGCGCGGCCGGTTCGTCCCCGAGTTCGAGGCGGCGGCGTACGCCCTGCGACCCGGCCAGATCTCGGAGCCGGTCCGGACCGCCTTCGGGTGGCATCTCATCAAGCTGAACGCGCGCGCGGGCGACACCCTGTCGCTCCAGCACATCCTGCTGAAGGTGACGCAGGGGGATTCGAACGCGACGGCGACCGACCGCATGGCGGATCGCCTCGCCTCCCGCGCGGGCGGATCGACGGACCGCAGCGCGCTCGACAGCGCCGCAGCGGAACTGAAGCTCCTCGTCACCCAGATCGAGGTGCAGGATGGTCAGGCGGCGAACCACCTGGGCCAGCCGATCCCCGGCGTCTCGGGGTGGGCGTTCTCCGGCGTCGCCGTGGGCGAGACGAGCGACCTGCTCGACGACGAGAACGGCTACTACCTCGCGCGCCTCGATTCGCTGACCGAGGGCGGGCCGCAGCGCTTCGATGACGTGAAGAACGAGATCAAGACGGTGCTGCAGGGGCGTGCGGCCGCGACCGCGCTGCGTCCGAAGGCCGAGGCGCTCCTCGCCGACGCCAAGGCGACCGACCTCGCGGCGGCGGCGGCGAAGGCCGGGCTCGTCGTCGAGACGGCCGGCCCCTTCGTGCGGCAGGGCTTCGTCGCCGGGCTCGGCTTCGCGAACCCGGCGATCGGCGCCGCCTTCGCGGCCCCGATCGGGCGACCGACCCTCGCGATGAGCGACGAGGGCGCCTTCCTCATCGTCCCGACCGCGCGCACCGCGGCGAGCCGTGAGGCCTTCGAATCCGAGAAGGCGGCGCTGCGCGAGCAGGCGTTGCAGGGGATCCGGCAGCGGCGGGTGCAGGACTTCTTCGAGCAGCTCCGCCGCTCCGCGGACATCGAGGATCGCCGCCGTGAGATCAACGCCGGGCTCCGCCGACAGGCCGCCGCGGCGAACTGACGCCGTCCGCGGTCGCGGCGCCACCCGGCGACGCGACCGCAGCGAATCGAACGAGGGGGAGGCGTCTCGATGAGACGCCTCCCCCTCTCGCTTCCGGTGACGACGAGCGGCGGGCGCACCGTCGCCCGACGGAGCGCCCAACGGGTCAGCTGAGCCGCTTGGGCTCCCGCTCGGGCGCGTCGTCGTGTGCGACCGGCGCCCCGCTCGCCGGCGGCAGCGCTTGCCGGTCGGCCGGGGCCGCCAGCTCGGACTGCACGTCGTTCATGTTCTTCTTGAACTCGCGGATCCCCTTGCCGATCCCGCCCATGAACTCGGGCAGCTTCTTCGAGCCGAAGACGACGAGGATCACCAGTGCGACGAACATGAGTTCGCCGGCTCCCAAACCGAACATCGGAACCTCCTTAGAACAACGAGCGCGCGATGAGGTAGGCGACCAGGACCCCGACGACACTGAGCAGTGAGACGTCGAGCGCGATGGGTCCGAGGCCGAGCTTGATGATGACGAGGTCCAGCTGGAGCGGTCCCACGGCGGCGGTCACACCGGTGGTGAGGAACTCCTTGACGGCGCCCGAGGGGAGGAACATCCGGGCGAACTGCGTGAGGAAGCCGCCGACGGCGAAGCCGCTGGCGAGGATGATCGCGTGGAACCGCGGGCGGAACTTCGCGGAATTGGCGACCATCACGACCGCCGATCCATGACGTAGGCGAGGGCGTCCCCGAGGGCATCGCGCACCTCGGAGGCCGGGAGCGTCGCCAGGGCCTCCTCGGCCTCAGCGGCGAAGCGCTCGCCCTGCGACCGGGCGTACTCGAGCCCCCCAGACTCGTGGACGATCCCGATCACGTCGGCGATCGCGTCGTCCGAGGGCTCCGGGTCGGCGAAGAGGGCGTCGACCCGCCCCCGCTGGGCGGGGGTCATCTGCCGGAGCGCCGCGATCAGCGGGAGCGTGACCTTGTGCTCCTTCAGGTCGTTCCCGCTCGGCTTCCCCGTCACAGCCTCCTCCTCGGTGTAGTCGAGCAGGTCATCCGCGACCTGGAAGGCCATCCCGAGCCGCTCGCCGAAGCGCCGCATCTCGGAGCGGAAGCGAGGGGCGCCGGCCAGGGCCCCCATCTCGCAGGCCGCGCCCACGAGCGAGGCGGTCTTCGCGCGGTTGAGCGCGTGGTAGTCGGCCTCGCTGAAGGCGAGCGCATCGAACGAGGCCAGCTGTCGGAGCTCCCCGAGCGTCATGTCGTTCGAGGCCTGCGTGAAGATGCGCAAGGCCTCGAGGTCGCCGAGCCGGACGAGCTCGGCGATCGCCTTCGAGAAGAGGAAGTCGCCCATGAGCACGGCGACCTGATGGCTGAACAGGGCGTTCAGGGTCGGCTGTCCGCGCCGGAGGACGGAGTGGTCGACGGAATCATCGTGCACCACGCTCGTTAGGTGCACGAGTTCGCTCACCGCGGCGAGCGGGACCGCGCGCTCCTCCGGCGCGCCCTCAACCGCGGAGGCGAGCAGGAGGAGGGTCGGGCGGAAGAGCTTCCCGCGCATCCCGCGCAGATGCGCGTTCGCCGCCTGCACGAGGGCGACGTCGGCCTGCACGATGCGCCAGACCTCGTCCGGGACCCGCTCGAGGCGGTCGCGGATCGGGGCCTGGATGTCGAGGAGCGCGGAGGAGACGGTCATCAGGGGGGAGGGACGGGGAACGAGGCTGCTGCCGCGACTCAGGACGTCTTCTTCGAGGTCGCCTGCTTCTTCTTCGGCGCCGACGGCGGCTCCGATCCACCGGACTGCAACGTCTCGAGCCGCAACGCCGCGTCGCGGAACCCGATATCGATCCCGATGACGCGCTCGAGGCAGGCAACCGCCTCGGCATGGTCACCACGAGCCGCGGCGCTCTCCGCCAAAAGATACAGCACGCCCAAGAGCGCGTCATCGGTCACTCCAGGCTCGGCGAGCGCCCGGCGGAGGACGGTGGCCGCGATCGCCGGCTGCCCCTTCTCGAGGAAGCAGCCGCCGAGCGCCTCGATCACGCGAAGCCGGTCGGGCGCCGACCGCAGCGCCTTCTGGAACTGGGCGATCGCCTCGTCGAGCAGCCCCATCTCCCGGTAGGCGACGCCGAGGTCGTAGTGCGCCCGGTGGTCGGACGCATCGACGCCGGCATCGATCCCGGCCTTGAACCGACTGAGCATCTCGTCGAACGCGACGGGGCCGTCCTCGACCCCCGGACCGGGCATGACGACCCGGGCCGTCGATCGGCGCGCCGGCGGCGGCGACCAGATGCCACCGCCGGTCATGTCGGCGCCGGCGTCGACCGGAGGGATGGCCGCGGACGCATCGCGCGCCGCCTCCACCCCGCCACCCACACTGCTGAGCGCCGCCTGGGCACGAAGATCGTCGGGGACGAGCGCGAGGATGCGGGCGTACACCGCGCGCGCCTCGTCGACCTCTCCCGCCGCGACGAGGAGCTCGCCGAGTGCGAGCGCGGCATCTGCCGCCGCGTCCGTCGCCTCCGACTCGAGCAGGAGGCGCACCCGCCGCCGATGGTATGGGAGCGCGGTCGGCACGAGTCGCACGAGGTCCTCGGCGACCTGACGCGCCGCATCGAGATCGCCCACCTCCTCCAACGCCGCGAGCGCGACCTCAAGCTCACGGATGCCTGCCTCGCGCTGCCCCTCATCGACGAGCGCCTCTCCGTACGCCCGACGCAGCCGGGCGTCGTCCGGTGCGACGTCGAGATCGGCGCGCAGACGATCGATCGGCCGGAGCAGGACGGACGACGTCGGGCGCCGCTGGGGCATCGGCGTGGCGTCACGCGACACCGCGGTGGGTGCCCCCGTCGGCAGGTCGAAGCCAGAGAGGTCGAGCAGGGGGAGATCGAGCAACGACGCCCGCGGTGGGGGGGCGGCGGGCGCCTCCGCGCTGCCCGCGCCGGGATCGATCGTGAGCTCCAGACCGAAGTCAGGTTCGACGGGGACGCGCTCGACCTCCGGTGCCGCCGTCGGCGTGACGTCGAGTCCCCCGAGGTCGAGGAATTCGAGCGAGGCGTCAGCGGCCGGCGCCGCGTCGACGACCTCCGAGAACGCGGTGGTCTCCAAGCCGTCCAGCCGCTGGGGCGGCGGCGCCGGCTCCTCCGACGGTCCCGAGGCGCCCGGCCGCCCGTCGAGATCGAGGAAGACGAGCCCCCCCGTCACGGTGCGGGACACCCGGCGCATCCCCTCCAGGGCGACCGTGGGGTCGAGCTCGCGGGCCCGCGTCGCGACCGCCGCCGCCTCGTCTGGCTTGCCCGCCTCGGTGAGGCGCGCATGGGCGAACTGCAGCTGCTCCACAGCCTCCGCGACCCGACCGGCCTTCGCGAGCTCTTCGGCGAGCATCACGCGCACATCATCCTGTTCGCGGACGAGGTCGGCGAGCTCCTTGAGCGCCCGAAAGGCCTCATCGACGTTTCCGGCACGCTGCATCCGGGTCGCATACTCGAGAAAGTTCTGGCGGGCCTCCGCCCGGAGGCCCTTCTGCGCCAGACAGCGTCCGAGGGTGTAATACGCCGCCGTCCGACCCGGCGACGCCCGGAGGATCTTGTTCGCGAGCGCGATGGCGGGGTTGAGGAATCCCCCCTCGATGTAGTGCTCAATCGCGCGCTCCCAGATCTGGATCGCATCGGTGGAGCGTCCATCCCGCATCAACAGGTCGCCGAGGCGGTTGTACAGCGGGATGTCAATCGGTTCGGCCCCGCCCGACTCGAAGCGATCGACGATCTCGCGATACGCGGCGATGGCCCCAAGGAGGTCCTTCGCCGCCTCGAGGTCCGATGCCTTCTTCCTGAGCTTGGGGAGGTCCGCCACCATGCGGGAAAGCTACCCTTGCCCAGCGGGCTGGGCCATCGGCCGGCGCACGCGTCGCCGTCGGGTCGACGGCGCTCGGACCGGACCGCGCCGACGCCCGGTCACCCGGCGGCCGCCTCGAGCGCGGGCCGCCCGCGCACCCAGCTGCGCACGCAGCGATGATCGCCGTACCAATATGGAATCTCGCGGTGGTCCCGCACCTCGAAGAGGGCGAGGTCAGCCTCGAATCCCGGGGCGATCTGCCCCACCCGGTCGGCGAGGCCGAGGGCGGCGGCGCCGTTCACCGTGGCCGCGATGAAGGCCTCCCCCGCCGAGAGCCGAAGCTGGCTGATCCCCAACGTGAGCACGAGCGGGAAGTTGACCGTGGGGCTCGTTCCGGGGTTGAAGTCCGAGGCGAGGGCGACGGGCACCCCGGCCTCGATCAACGCCCGCGCGGGCGCCTGCTTGGGGCGCCCGAGGAAGAGCATTGTGCCGGGGAGGAGCGTGGCAACGGTGCCTGCGGCGGCGAGGGCGCGCACGCCCGTCTCGGAGATCGCGGCGAGATGATCCGCCGAGGTCGCGCCGAGCTCCGCGGCCAGCTCGGCGGCGGCGCCGTTCTCGAGCTCGTCGGCGTGGAGCTTCAGCGCGAGGCCGGCCGCGCGCGCCGCAGCGAGGATCCGGCGGCTCTCGTGCGCCGTGTAGACGCCCGGCTCGCAGAAGACGTCGCAGAACCGCGCGAGCCCCTCCGCCGCGACCGCGGGGATCATCTCCCCCGTCACGAGCGCGATGTACTCGTCGCGGGAGTGCGGTGCCTCGCGATACTCGAGGGGCACCTCGTGTGCGCCGAGGAACGTCGGGACGAGTCGGAGGGGGAGCTCCGCGGCGAGCCGACGGATCACCCGGAGGGTGGTGAGCTCCGATTCGAGGGAGAGGCCGTAGCCGGACTTCACCTCGACCGTGGTCGTCCCATGCGCGGCGAGGCGCCGCAGGCGCGCGGCGGCGAGCGCGACGAGGTCGTCGGCGGAGCGGGTGCGCAGGTCGCGCACGGAGCTGTGGATGCCCCCGCCCCGGCGCGCGATCTCGAGATACCCCACGCCCGCGGCCCGCAGCTCCTGTTCCTCATACCGAGCGCGGCCGAAGATCGCGTGGGTATGCGAATCGACCCACCCCGGCGTCAGAACCCCCTGCGCGCCGTCGACGACCTGGGCGTCGGGGTGGGCGGCGCGGAGATCGGCATCGGGCGCGACGGCGAGGATGCGCCCCTCACTCGAGAACGCCACCCCGACGCCGTCACGCACTCCGGCATCAGCCTGCTCCGCCCCGCGGCGGGCCC
>CAZGIE010000048.1:0-8169 GCA_964526485.1 uncultured Gemmatimonas sp.
TGCTGAACTGGAATTTCTCCACGGTGCCGCAGTCCGCCGCCGCGGGTCGGCGCAGGGGCGCCGGACGCCCGCCGGCTGCGTCACCGGACCGGCCGGACGCGCGGGAGCCGCCGCCGGCGCCGCCGGACGGGCAGCGGGCGCCGGAGCCGGGGCCGGAGCGGCCGCCGGCATCGTCCGGAGCTTCGCGATCACCTTGTCCGAGAGATCGAGGTTCTTGTCCATCGCGACCACCGGGTTCGCCTGCGCCCCCATGTCGAAGATCATCGCCACACCTTCGGCGCGCCGCACGTCCTCGAGCGCGATCTTGATCTGGTCGAAGAGGGGCTGCATCATCTCGCCCTGCTTCTGCTGCGCCTCGTTCTGCAGCACCTGCAGCGTGTCGCGATACCGGCCGTCGAACTCCTGGAGCTTCGTGAACCGCTCCGTCCGCTGCGCGGCCGTGAGCGTCGCCGAGTCCTTCTCGAAAGCGGCGACCATCGCGTTCAGCGAGTCGACCATCGTCTTCTCGCGCGACTGGAGCGCCTCGACCTCGGTGCGGTAGCGCGCCTCGACCTGATTCCGGCCGGGCATCTCCTGCAGGATCTTGCGGGTGTCGACGTAGGCGACCTTCGTCTGCGCCGCGGCGGGCGCGGCGAGGAGGGTCAGCGGGAGGAGGGCGGCGAGGACGCCGCGGAGCGAGCGGGACATGGGGAGACTCCGAAGGGTGGTTAGAAGACCTGGCCGAGCCGGAAGTGCAGCTGCCAGCGCGGATCCGGCCGGCCGAGCGCATCCCGGCGATCGAAACCGTACGCGTAGTCGATCCCGAGCGGACCGAGCGGCGTGACGGTGGACAACCCGAAACCGGTACCCCGGAAGAGCCGCGTGGGATCGAAGTCCCGCGGGCGCGCCCAGAGGTTGCCGGCGTCGTAGAACCAGTTGATGTACACCGACTGGTTGAAGCGGAGCCCCACCTCCGCCGTCGAGGCGAAGAAGGCGGAGCCGAACGATTCGCGCTGCGCGTTGAACGTCCCCGTCGCCGACGAGAAGCCGGTCGGGGTGATCGAGAACTCCGGATAGCCGCGGAGCATCTCGCCGAACTGGACGCCGCCGAGCGAGAACTGCTGCGACCAGAAGAAGTCCCCGGGGTCGCCGAAGACCGCGCCGCCGCGCGTACTCAGACCGAAGGTGAGCCGGAGCGGCTGCGTCCCCGGCTTCTTGCCGCCGAGGCGCGCGAGCACCGTGTAGTTGCGCCATTCCGTCGTATAGCGCTGGAAGGTCGCGGTCCCGCCGAGCGGACCGCCGTTCAGCGCCACGCTCACCGATTGCAGCTGTCCCTCGGTCGCGAACGGCATGTCGAGGCGCGTGTCGCGGCTCACGTCGAAACCGACCGTGCTCCGGAGACAGCCCCGGCACTGATTCACCGAGATCGTCCCGAGCAGCCCGTCGGTGCCGTACCGCACCCCCTCCAGCCCGTAGGAGACGAACATCCGCGTGAAGCGGCTGCGCGGGAACGGGAAGCCGAACCGGAGCGCCCCACCCGTTCGCGTCGTCCGCCCCAGATCCGCGATCCGGAAGCGCGCCTGCGACCGGTACGCGTTGATCTGCCCCGAGATCAGCGTCCCGCGGATACCGGGGTCCACGTACGACGAATTGAAGTCGTTGATGAACTGCCCGAACTGCCACTGCAGGCTGCCGCGCTTGCACTTGCCGAACAGGTTGGGCTGCTCGAGCCCGATGAAGCCGCCGAGCCCCGTGCCCTGCCCAACCGAGGCGCCGAAGTTCACGTTCCCGGTCCGCTTCTCCTTCACCCGGAAGACGATGTCGACGTCCCCCTGGTCGTTCGCGGGCCGGACGTCGGGGAACGGCAACGGCGTCTCGAAGAACCCGAGATTCGAGATGCTCCGCCAGCTCCGGATCATGCGGTCCTGATTGAACACATCGCCCGGGATGATGACGAGCTGGTCGCGGATGCAGTTCTCGACCGTGAAGTCGTTCCCGAGGATCTCCACCCGGTTGATGACCGCGGGCGTCCCCTCCACCACGTCCCACCGGAGCCGCACGACCCCCGCGGAGTCCGACGGATCACGCTCCACCACCGGCCGCACCTGCGCGTAGATGTACCCCTCGTTGTTGTAGAGGGTGCTCACCTGCTGGGTCGCCTCCTCCCAACGCGAGCGGTCGAAGATGTCCGTCGCCGGCGCGCGGCGTCGGACGACCCCCTGTACCCGCTCGGTGAGCGACGGCGCGCGGGAGGTGAACGGATAGAGCGCCGCGATCTGCTCGGTGGTGAACCGGCGGTTCCCGACGACCTCGAACGCCTTCACCCGGTACTGCGGCCCCTCACGGATCTGCAGCTCGACGACCGCCTTGCCGCGGTCCCGGTCGATCCGCAGCGAATCCCGCTCGAGCTGGAAGTCCGCATAGCCACGGTCCGCGAAGAGCTTCGGCAGCTTCTCCCCGATGTCCGTCGCGAACAGATCCTCGTTGAATTCACCCTTTTGGAAGAACCAGAAGCCCTCCGGGCGCGTCTTCATCGCGCGCACGATCGACTCGTCCGCGACCGCCGAGTTGCCGGCGATGTCGAACCCCGAGATGGCGAGGCGACGCCCCTCATCCACCCGGAACGTCAGCGCCACCCGCTCCTCGACCAACGTGGTCTCGGGACGCACGCGGGCGAGGTAGTAGCCGTTCGCCTGATAGAGGGAATCGATCCGACGCATCGCCGTCGCGATCTGCACCGGGTCCACCGGCCGCCCCACGAGGAGCTCGACGCGGTCCTCGACCTGCCGCTGCGAGATCCGCCGCGGCCCCTCCACCTTCACCTCAGCGAGCAGCGGGCGCTCCGCCACCGTCACCACGAGCGTGCTCCGCGGCCCCTCGAGGTCGCAGGTCACGGTCACGGCATCGAAATCCCCGGTCGCGTAGACGTCGCGGATCACCCGCTGGATCGCGGGGAAGTTCAGCGTCTCGCCGGACGCGACGCCCGCGGCCGACAGGATCGTCTGGGACGCGACGCGACGCTCCCCGCGCACGGCGATCGAATCCGGGGTCAGGCAGCGCCCCACGCCGTCCCCCGCCCCCTGCCCGAAGACGGGGGTGGCGGTGAGGAGAAGGCCGACGAGGACGAGGGGATTCCAGCGCATCCTCGGAATATACACGAGCCGGCCCGCCATCGGTCCCCGGGGCGCCCCGGGGACCGTCAGGACGGGGTCGCCCCGGCCGGGACCCGGAACACCAGGGCGGAGCCGTCCCCGGCCACGTCGACCTCGATCTCGTCCCCGCGCCGGTACTCGGCCAGCAGGATCCGTTCCGAGAGCGGATCCTCGATGTAGCGCTGGATCGCCCGCTTGAGCGGCCGGGCCCCGTAGGTCTGGTCGTAGCCGTGCTGGACGAGGAAATCCACCGCGCCGTCCGTCAGCCGGAGCGAGAGCTCCTCCTCGCGGAGTCGCTTCTGCACCTCGGCCAGCAGCACGCTCACGATCTGCGCGATGTGGTCGCGCGAGAGCGGATGGAAGACGATCACCTCGTCGAGCCGGTTGAGGAACTCCGGGTTGAACGCGTGCTGCAGCTCCTCGCGCACCTTGTCGCGCATCCGGTCGAAATCCAGGCCCGCCTCGGCGGCGCCGAACCCGAGGCTCCGGTTCCGCGTGATGTCCTTCGCCCCGACGTTCGACGTCATGATGACGACCGTGTTCTTGAAGTCGATCATCCGGCCGTAGTTGTCCGTGAGGTGCCCCTCGTCGAGCACCTGCAGCAGCAGGTTGAAGACGTCCGGATGCGCCTTCTCGATCTCGTCGAGCAGGATGACGCTGTACGGCTTGCGGCGGATCGCCTTCGTGAGGGTCCCCGACTCCTCGTAGCCGACGTAGCCCGGCGGCGCGCCGATCAGCCGCGACACCGAGTGCTTCTCCATGTACTCGCTCATATCAAAGCGGATCAGCGCCGTCGGATCGGCGAAGAGGAAGGTCGCGAGGGCGCGGGCGAGCTCGGTCTTCCCGACCCCGGTCGGGCCGCAGAAGATGAACGACCCGATCGGCCGCCGCGGATCCTTGAGCCCCGCACGGCTCCGGCGGATCGCCCGCGCGATCGCCTTGATCGCATCGTCCTGCGCGACCACCTGCCGATGGAGCTCCTCCTCCATCCGGAGCAGGCGCGCCGTCTCCGCCTCCTGCAACCGCGTCACGGGGATCCCCGTCCACCGGCTCACGATGAAGGAGATCTCCGCCTCGCCGAGCACCGGGCGCAGCGACTGCCGCCGCGCCTCCCACTCCTCCTGCCGCGCCCGGATCTGCCCCTGCAACTCCCGCTCGGAATCACGCAGCGACGCGGCCAGCTCGAAGTTCTGGTCCCGCACCGCCGCGTCCTTGTCGGCGTTCACCGCCTCGAGCTTCGCCTTGAGGTCGTGCACCTCCACCGGCGGCACCTGCGCCGCCAGTCGCGCGCGCGCCCCCGCCTCGTCGATCACGTCGATCGCCTTGTCCGGCAGGAACCGGTCGGTGATGTACCGCTCCGAGAGCCGCGCCGCGATGCCGAGCGTCTCGTCGGGGATCGTCACCCGATGGTGCTCCTCGTACTTGGGCCGCAGCCCCTTGAGGATCTCCACCGTCTCTTCGATCGACGGCGGATCGACCACCACCGTCTGGAAGCGGCGCTCGAGCGCCCCATCCTTCTCGATGTGCTTGCGATACTCGTTCAACGTCGAGGCGCCCACGCACTGCAGCTCGCCGCGGGCGAGCGCCGGCTTCAGCATGTTGCTCGCGTCGATCGCCCCCTCCGCCGCTCCGGCGCCCACCAGCGTGTGGAGCTCGTCGATGAAGAGGATGATCTGCTTGTTCTGCGCGATCTCGTTCATGACCGCCTTCAGGCGCTCCTCGAACTGGCCGCGGTACTTCGTCCCCGCGATCACCGCCGCCATGTCGAGCGAGAGCACCCGGTGGTCGCGGAGCGAGTCGGGGCACTGATTCGTGGCGATGAGCTGCGCGAGCCCCTCCACGATCGCCGTCTTGCCGACCCCCGGCTCGCCGATGAGCACCGGGTTGTTCTTCTTGCGGCGCGAGAGCACCTCCATCACGCGCTCGATCTCCTTCGCGCGACCGATCGTCGGGTCGAGATCCCCCGCCGTCGCCATCGCCGTCAGGTCGCGGCAGAAGTGGTCGAGCGCCGGGGTCTTCGACTTCTTCTCCCCCTTCGCGCCGCCGGGCGCCGGGCTCGGCTTCGTCGCCGCCTCCGCGCCCCCGCTCGGCATCTCCGTGCCGAGCAGGCGCAGCGTCTCGGCGCGCGCCGCCTCGAGATTCACGCCGGCGTCCGTCAGCACCTGCGCCGCGATCCCCTTCTCCTCACGCAGCAGCCCCAGCAGCAGATGCTCCGTCCCCACATACGAGTGGTTGAGCTCGCGCGCCTCCCCCATCGCCAGCTCGAGCACCTTCTTCGCGCGTGACGTGTACGGGAGGTCCGGCCCGAGCGCCTGAGCCGCCTTCCCCTTCTTCACCGTCTCCTCGATCTTCTGCTGCACCTCCTCGAGGTCGACGCTCAGGTTGTTGAGCACCGCGGCGGCCACGCCCTCCCCCTCGCGGATGAGCCCGAGCAGGATGTGCTCCGTCCCGACGTACTCGTGATGGAGACGCGCCGCCTCCTCGCGCGCCATCGCCAGGACCTTCCGCACCCGCTCCGTGAAGTTGTACCCGTTCATCGTCGCCTCGATCGTCCGCGTCCCGCGGACTCAGTCCGTGATTCGTGCCTCGGCCGCCAGGACCGACCGCACATACCGTGCCCGCGCCACGCTCGCCTCGCTCTCCGTCAACGCCCGGCCCGCCGCGTGCATCAGGTGCGCGGTCTGGCTGAAGATCAGGAGCTTGTTGAGCGTGTAGATGCTCAACCCGGCGACCAACTGCAGACTCGCGGCCAGGCGCACCCCGCTGAGGAGCTGCATCGCCTCCTCTCCGGTGAGCGACCGCGCGTGCCGCAGCGTCCCGTAGGCCCGCCACAGCTTATCCTCGATAATATACCCCGCCTCCCGACGGAGGACCCGCCGTGCCTCCTCCTCCCGGTCCACCACCCGACGCACCACCCGCGCGAGTTGGTCCACCAGCTCCCCCTCGGACCGCCCGAGCGTGGTCTGGTTCGAGATCTGGAAGAGGTTGCCGAGCACTTCGCTCCCCTCGCCGTACAGGCCCCGGTGCGTGAGCCCCATGTGCTGGAGCCCCTGCAACACCTTCCCGATCTCCTGCGTCAGCACGAGACCCGGCAGATGGATCAACACCGACGCGCGCAGCCCCGTTCCGGTGTTGGTCGGGCAGGATGTCAGGAAGCCGAATTCCGGGTGCACCGCATACGGCACCGCCGCCCCGAGCGCCCGGTCCACCCCCTCCGCGTGCTGCAGCGCCCCCTCGAGGTCGAAGCCCGACCGGAAGACCTGCAGGCGGAGGTGATCCTCCTCGTTGACCATCACCCCGACGTCCCCGGTCACCACGACCGCCCCCGCTGTGGGGGCGCCGGCCGACGCCTCGAGACCGGCCAGTTCGCGGCTCACGAGGTGCCGCTCATGCAGGAGCAGGCGCTCCGACGGCGTGCACTCGTCCACCCGGACCACCACCCCGTCCCGGAGCCCCGGGACCGCGGGAAGCGCCTGGCGCACCGCCTGCAGCACCCGGAGCCGCTCCCCCTCGCGCGACCGCGGCGGGAAGGCGAACCCCGCAAGGTTCCGCGCCAGCCGGATCCGCGACGACAGCACGATGGCCGCATGCTCGCCCGTCGGGGCGAGCCACTGGAGCCCGCCGTCGGGCAGGAGGGAGAGGTCGAGGGTCACTCGAGCGCCCGGATCTGATCGCGCAGCGCCGCCGCCGACTCGAACGCCTCCGCCGCCACCGCGCGCGCCAGCTCCCCCCGGAGGGCATCGAGCCGGGCCGCCAGGTCCCCGGCCCCATCCGGACGCCCGGCCGTGGCCGCCTCGGCTGGCACCGGACGCCACCCGGCGTGCCGCGTCGCCCCGTGCACCCGCCGCAACAGCTCTCGCAGGCTCTGGTCGAACGCGGCGTAGCAGTGCGCACAGCCGAGCCGCCCGCTCGCCCGGAACTCCTGCAGCGAGGTCCCACAGTACGCACAGCGCGGGAGGTCGCCGGGCAGCTGGCTCGCCTGCTGCTGCACCGCCTGCAGGAAATCCCCGAGCGGATGTTTCGGCTCCGCGACCGTCGTCTCGATCCCCCGCTCGGCGGCACACCGCTCGCAGAGATGCACCTGGGCCACCGACTGCCCCACGATCTGCGTGAGGTGGACGACCGCGTCCCGCTCCCGACACTGGTCGCAGAGCATCAGACCGCCCCCGTCCCGACACCCACCGGCCCGCCGTCCGTCACCCCGTCCGCCGGCCGCAGCACCCCATCCTCGAGCACCAGCACGCGATGCGCGCGCGACGCCAGCGACCGGTTATGTGTGACGACGACGAGCGCGAGACCGGTCGTCGCGACGAGCTCGGCCAACAGCGCGTGCAGCTGCTCCGCCGTCTGGTGGTCCAGATTCCCCGACGGCTCATCCGCGAGCAGCACCGCGGGCCCGGCCGCGAGCGCCCGCGCCACCGCGACGCGCTGCTGCTCCCCGCCCGACAGCTCGCTCGGCCGATGCGTCCCGCGCGCGGCCAGCCCGACCTGCCCCAACAGGGTCGCCGCCCGCGCCGCCGCCGCCGCCGGGTCCATCCCCGCGATGCGCAGCGGCATGGCGACGTTCTCGAGCGCGCTGAACTCCGCCAACAGGTGATGGAACTGGAAGACGAAACCCACCGCGCGGTTCCGGAGCGCGGCCATCGCGAGGTCGTCGTGCGACGGCACGTCGCGCCCACCGATCCGCACCGTGCCCGCGGTCGGGGCATCGAGCGCGCCGAGCACCTGCAGCAGCGTGCTCTTCCCCGCGCCGCTCGCGCCGATGATCGCGACCATCTCGCCGGCGCGCACCGCGAGGTCGACGCCGGCGAGCACGCGCAGGACCGCGCCGTCACCGCCGCGGTACTCACGCACCACGCCCTGGGCCTCGAGCACCACCACGGGATCCGCCGTCACGGTGGTCATGCGCCCCGGATCGCCTCGACCGGCATCAGGCGCGCGGCCGCACGCGCCGGGTGCAAGGTTGCGAGCACCGAAACCAGCACGCTCACCAGCACCACGCGGAGCACATCCGCGGCGGCGAGCCGGATCGGGCGAT
>CAZGIE010000048.1:8179-12500 GCA_964526485.1 uncultured Gemmatimonas sp.
GAGATGGTCGATGAAGTACACCTTCGCCTCGAGCGGGATGAGTCGGTAGCGGTCCACCGTCCACCCGAGTCCGACGCCCAACAGCACGCCGCCCGCCGTGCCGACCGCCCCGATGAACAGCCCCTGCAGCAAGAAGATCCGTCGCACCGCATCCGCCCGGAGCCCCATCGCGCGCAGGATGCCGATCTCGCGCGCCTTATCGCGGACGACCATCGTGAGCGTACTGACGATGTTGAACGCTGCCACCATGATGATCAGCGTCAGGACGATCCCCATCCCCAGCTTCTCGAGGCTCAGCGCCTTGAAGAGGTCCTGGTTCTGCTGCCGCCAATCGACGGTGCGGTAGGGGTACCCCAGCACGCTGTCGATCGTCGACGCGACCTCGGGCGCGGCCCACCGATCGGTCGTCCGGACCTCGAGTCCCGTCACCGCCGTGTCGAGCCCGGCGAACGCCTGTGCCGCCGCGAGGTCGACGAACACATACCCATTGTCGTACACGTACATCCCGGTCTCGAAGACGCCCGTGACCTCGAACGTCGCGAATGACGGGACGAGGCTACCGAGCACCGGATTGAGCGACCCGCCTGAGGCGGTCACCAGCGAGATCGTCGTGCCGGGATATGCGCCGAGCCGCTCCGCGAGCAACGCGCCGACGACGGCGCCACGGCCAGCACCTTGCGCGCCGCGGAAGGAGAAGTTCCCTGTCCGGGCGTGATCGCGGATCGTCGTGACCTGGGCCGAGCCGGAGTCCCCCGGGATGATCCCCGCGACCGTGACCGCCTCCGTGTAGGTGCTCGTGGTCGTGGCGAGCCCCTGGTGGATCACGAACGGCGCGACCGCCACCACGCCCGGGAGCGAGTCCACCCGGGCCACCGTCGCACGCCAATCGTCCATCCGGAGCCCCTCGCCGTACGTCAGGACGCGGACGTCGGGACTGCCGGTGAGGATCTTCTCGCGGAGATCGGTCGGGAGGCCGTTCATGACCCCCATGATCAGGATCAGCGCGCTGACGCCCACGACGACCCCGGCGATCGCGATGGCGCTCAGGAACGACAGCAGCCGGCTGCGCCGCCGGCTCCGGAGATACCGCCAGGCGATGGCCAGCTCGAGGCGGCGCGTCCCGGTCATTCCGGCCGCATCAGCGGGAAGAGGATGACATCGCGGATGTGCGGGGTGTCGGTCAGATACATGAACAGGCGGTCGAGCCCGATGCCGACGCCGCCCATCGGCGGCATCCCGTACTCCATCGCGCGCAGATAGTCCTCATCGACCCCGGTCGCCTCCTCATCCCCCGCGGCCTTGAGGCGCGCCTGCGCCTCGAAGCGCCCGCGTTGGTCGATCGGGTCGTTCAGCTCGGAGAACGCGTTCGCGACCTCCTTCCCCTTCGCGAAGAGCTCGAAGCGCTCCGTCAGCCCCGGCTTCGTCCGATGCGGCTTCGCGAGCGGGGAGAGCTCGACCGGGTAATCGACGACGAAGGTCGGCGTATCGATGCGCGATTCCACATGGTGCTGGAAGAGCTCGTCCATCAGCTTCGGCCGAGACAGCCGCGCGAGGTCGTGCACCCCGGCACGCTCGGCCGCCCGCCGCAGCTCGGCGTCCGACAGCGCCGTGACATCCGCGACACCGAGCGCCGCCGAGAGCGAGGGCACCCACTCGATCCGCGGGAACGGCGTCACGAAGGTCGGGACGGGTGCGGCGGCCTCCCCGTCCGGCCGGGTCCGCGGACCGTCGCCGAGCGCCCCACGCACCGCCTCCGCCGCCGTGATGAGCAGGCGCTCCACGCGCCCCATCATCACGGTGTAGTCGGCATAGGCCTCGTAGAACTCGAGCATCGTGAACTCGGGGTTGTGCGTCCGGTCGATCCCCTCGTTCCGGAAGTCGTGCCCGATCTCGTAGACGCGGTCGAACCCGCCGACGACGAGGCGCTTGAGATACAGCTCGTCCGCGATGCGCAGGAAGAGCGGCATGTCGAGCGCGTTGTGATGCGTTGTGAAGGGCCGCGCCGCCGCGCCGCCGTACAACGGCTGCAGGACCGGCGTCTCCACCTCGAGGTATCCGAGCGCGTCGAGCGCCCCGCGGATCGCGGTCATCATCCGCGACCGCGCGGCGAAGTGCCGCCGGACCTCGGGATGCACCGCGAGATCGGCGTAGCGCTGCCGCGACCGCTGCTCGCCGTCGGCGAACCCGGAGTGGCGCACCGTCCGGCCGTCGACGACCTCCTCCTTCCCGAAGGGGAGCGGGCGTAGCGACTTCGCGAGCATCGTCACCGCCTCGACCTTGACCGTCACCTCACCGGTGCGGGTTCGGAAGAGCGGCCCGGACACCCCGATGATGTCCCCGAGATCGAACGACGCGAGCAGTCCGAAGCGATCCCCGAGCTGGTCCTGGCGGAAGTAGAGCTGGACCCGGCCCCGCACCCGTGTGACCGGTCGTACCCGTACGCGAACGGGGCCTCCCCGGCCGCGGCGAGCGCGGCGAGCTTCTCCCGCCGGGCCCGCATCACGAAGTTCAGCTCGTCGGTCATGCGACCTCCGCCGGCGCGCCCGACTGCTTCAGGTACGCCTCGATGAAGGGATCGATCGCGCCGTCCATCACCTTCTGCACATCGGTGATCTTCAGCTCGGTGCGGTGATCGTTGACCATCGTGTAGGGCTGGAAGACGTAGCTGCGGATCTGGCTCCCGAACGAGACGTCCTGCTTGGTCGCATCGAGCGCCGCCTTCGCCGCCGCCTGTTTCTCCGCCTCGAGGTTATAAAGTCGGTTCTTCAGCATCTTCATCGCCGTCGCCTTGTTCTTGAACTGCGACCGCTCCTGCTGGGACGCCACCACCACGCCGCTCGGCAGGTGCGTGATGCGGACAGCGGAGCTCGTCTTGTTGACGTGCTGTCCCCCCGCACCCGACGCCCGATACACGTCGATCCGGAGATCCTCGTCGCGGATCTCGATGTTGATCTCCTCGTTGACCACCGGGTAGACGAAGACCGAGGCGAAGCTCGTGTGCCGCCGCGCCTGCGAATCGAACGGCGAGATGCGGACGAGGCGATGCACCCCCGTCTCCGGCCGCAGGAATCCGAAGGCGTACTCCCCCTTCACCTCGAGGACGGCGCCCTTGATGCCCGCCTCCTCGCCCTCGGAGAGATCGAGGATCTCGACGGCGAATCCCTTCCGCTCCGCCCACCGCGTGTACATGCGCATGAGCATCTGCGCCCAATCCTGGGCCTCGGTCCCGCCGGCGCCGGCGCTGATCTCCACCTGCGCGTCGCGGAAGTCGTCGCGTCCCTGCAGGAGTGAGCGCAGGCGATACGCATCGATCGCTTCCCGTATCGCGGCCGCTTCCGTCGCGAGGTCGGCGACCATCTCCGCATCAGGTTCCAGCGCCAGCAGCTCGGCGAGTTCGAGCCCGGCCGTCACCCGCCCATCGAGGCGATCGAAGGGTTCGATCCAATTCTTCAGCCCCTTCACCTCCTGCACCACCTCGCGGGCCCGCTCCTGGGCGTTCCAGAAGCCGGGGTCCGCCATGTCCCCTTCGAGCGCCGTCAGCCGTTCCCGCTTGCGGTCGAGGTCAAAGGTACCTCCGGAGCTCGTCCAATCGGGCTCGGTCGTGACGGAGGGAGTGGGCGGAATCGAGGTCAGCCATGCGAGGACCTGGGACAGGAGGGGCGCGCCGCGGCACGGATGGCCCGTGGCGCGACGACCCAGCAAAGATACCGGGTCACCAGACCCGATGGCACCGCGACACGCGTCACCCGCGACGATCGTCTCTGCCTGGGCGGGGCGACACCGCCGGGGGGTGCGGGAGGGTCCGCCGCAGCGGTGCCTCCGGGAACTCGTTCGCGCGAGCGGGCGGCGCTGCCGCGACATCGACGTGCGGTCCGACAGCGCTCGCCGGACCGGCGGCGTGGATCCTGGCCCCTCGCGCCGCGCCGGTGGTCGCCGAGCCCTCGGCCGGGACGGTCGGTCCCGTGCGCGGCGCCTCTCCCCACACCTCCGCCCAAGGATCGTCGACCGGCATCGCCGTGGCGTCCACATGATCCGCATGCGAGGGGGCCCCCGCTCCGCCCGCTGCCAGAGGGAACCACTCCCACACGTCGGGGGCCGCCGCGGCATCGGAGGCGGAGACGATGGCGGGGTCGACGGGACCCGCGTCAGCCATCCAGGCCGCCGGAGTCGACGGAAGACCGATGGCCATCACGGCACCGCAGGCACTGCACCGGGCACGCGTACCGCCAGCCGGAACCCGATCCGGGTCGATACGATAGATCGTCTGGCACTCCGGGCAGGTGACCGTCATCGGCGGCTCAGCGCGGGGCGGCCTGATCGA
>CAZGIE010000049.1:0-12214 GCA_964526485.1 uncultured Gemmatimonas sp.
AACGAGCCGACGGCGGCCGCGCTCGCCTACGGCCTCGACAAGAGCAAGGCGACCGACGAGAAGGTCGCGGTCTTCGACCTCGGCGGTGGCACGTACGACATCTCGATCCTCGAGCTCTACGAGGTCGAGGGGACGCGGCAGTTCGAAGTGAAGTCCACCAACGGCGACACCCACCTCGGCGGCGACGACTTCGACCAGAAGGTCATCGACTGGCTCGTGGCGGAGTTCAAGCGCGACCAGGGGATCGACCTCTCCAAGGACCCGATGGCGCTGCAGCGCCTGAAGGAGGCCGCCGAGAAGGCGAAGATCGAACTCTCGGGGACGACCAGCACCGACATCAACCTCCCCTTCATCACCGCCGACCAGTCGGGGCCGAAGCACCTCAACTATCAGCTGACGCGCGCCAAGTTCGAGCAGCTGGTGGATGACCTCGTGCGGCGCACGATCCCGCCGATGGAGAAGGCGCTGAAGGATGCCGGTCTCTCCGTGGGCGAGATCGACGAGGTGATCCTCGTCGGCGGCTCGACCCGCATGCCGCGCATCCAAGAGGTCGTGAAGGAGTTCTTCAAGAAGGAGCCGAACCGCGGCGTGAACCCGGACGAGGTCGTGGCGGTCGGCGCCGCGATCCAGGGCGCCGTCCTGACCGGCGAGCAGAAGGATGTGCTCCTCCTCGACGTGACCCCGCTCTCCCTCGGCATCGAGACGCTGGGTGGCGTGACCACGGTGCTCATCCCGCGCAACACGACGATCCCGACGAAGAAGTCGGAGACCTTCTCGACCGCGGACGACAACCAGACGCAGGTGGAGATCCACGTGCTGCAGGGCGAGCGTGAGCTCGCGCTGCACAACAAGACGATCGGCAAGTTCACTCTCACGGGGATCCCGCCGGCCCCGCGCGGGCAGCCGCAGGTCGAGGTGACCTTCGACATCGACGCGAACGGCATCCTGCACGTCGCGGCGAAGGACAAGGCGACCGGGAAGGAGCAGAAGATCCGAATCGAGGCCTCGAGTGGGCTCTCGGACGCGGAGATCGACCGGATGGTGAAGGACGCCGAGGCGAACGCCGCCGAGGACAAGCGGAAGCGCGAGGAGATCGACACGCGCAACCGGCTCGACACCCTCGCGTACCAGGTGGAGAAGGAGTCCAAGGAGTGGGGGGACAAGCTCCCGGCCGACGTGAAGACCCGACTCGACGGCGCGGTGGAGCGCGCCCGGAAGGCGCACCGCGGCGAGGATATGGCCGAGGTGAACGCTGCCCTGACCGAGCTCACCGAGGCCTTCTCGGCGGCGGGCCAGGCCGTCTACGCCGCGCAGGGGGCGGCGGGGGCCGAGACGCCGGCGGCCGGCGAGCCGGCTGGGAAGGAGGAGGTCGTCGAGGCCGACTACGAGATCGTCGACGACGCCAAGAAGTCCTGATCGCTTGACGGAACCCGGGGACTCCCGCACGGTATGTGCAGGGAGTCCCCGACACTTTCCAGGTCATTCCATGCCCGTATCCCGCACCAAGCTCACCGCCTTCGCCGCCCTCGCCTTCGCGGGCGGCGTCTTCTTCGCCTCCTCGATGGACTGGACGTCGCGCCTCTTCGCACAGGGGGGCGTGCGCCCGGCCGCGAGCGAGGGGCGCACCCTCGTCGATGCCAGCAACGCCTTCGTCGCCATCTCCGAGCACATCACGCCCGCCGTGGTCTCCGTGCAGGCCGAGCGCGTGAGCCGGCCCTCGGCGCGCGGCCGGATGCAGGTGCCGCCCGGCTTCGAGGAGTTCTTCCGGCAGTTCGACGGTCAGCAGCCACAGCCGCGGACGCAGGAGTCGAGCGGCTCCGGCTTCATCGTCTCGAAGGACGGCTACATCCTGACCAACAATCACGTGGTCGAGGATGCCGACCGGCTCCGCGTGGCGATGCAGGACCGTCGCATCTTCGACGCCCGGGTCGTGGGGCGCGACCCGACGACGGACGTGGCCGTGCTCAAGATCGACGCCACGGACCTCACGACCGTGACGTTCGGCGACGACGAGCAGCTCCGCATCGGCGAGTGGGTCCTCGCGGTCGGCAACCCCCTCGGCCTCGACTTCACCGTGACCGCGGGGATCGTGAGTGCGAAGGGGCGCGGGCTGCAGGGGCTGCAGCGCACGCAGTATGACATCAGC
The DNA here is from genome assembly GCA_964526485.1 of uncultured Gemmatimonas sp. GTDB lineage: Bacteria > Gemmatimonadota > Gemmatimonadetes > Gemmatimonadales > Gemmatimonadaceae > Pseudogemmatithrix. The sequence continues at coordinate 2,147 of CAZGIE010000049.1, forward strand.
GACTTCATCCAGACCGACGCCGCGATCAACCCCGGCAACTCGGGCGGTCCGCTCGTGAACGCGCGGGGCGAGGTCGTGGGGATCAACTCGGCGATCGCGAGTCAGACCGGCTTCTACTCCGGGTACGGATTCGCCATCCCGATCACCCTCGCCAAGCAGGTGATGGACGACCTGATCGCGCACGGCGAGGCCCGCCGCGCGGTGATCGGCGTCTCGATCAGCGAGGTGACGCCGGAGGACGCGGCGGTCGCGGGACTCGAGGAGATCGCCGGCGTGAAGGTGGGCGGGTATTCGGGGGAGGATTCCCCCGCCCTGCGCGCCGGCATCGAGCCCGGCGACATCCTGGTGAAGGCCGATGGCAAGCCGGTCGACCGGGTGAGCGCGCTCCAGCGGGTGATCCGGGGCCACAAGCCCGGCGACGTCGTCGCGGTCGAGGCGATGCGCTACGGCTCGCGGAAGACCTTCCAGGTGCGGCTCGGCGCGGCGCCGCGGGAGGCCGCGACGGTCGCGTCGGCGGAGCCCGCCCCGGCGGCCGCGGTCCCGACCTCGAACGCGCGCCTCGGCATCTCCGTCGAGCCGGTGACGGCGGAGCTCTCCAAGCTCGCTCGCATCCCCGAGCAGTACCGTGGCGTCCGGGTGAGCCAGGTCGAGGCGGGGGGGCCGGCCGAGGGGCGGCTCGCGGTCGGGGACATCCTGACCGAGGTGCTCCCGGCGAAGCGGAAGCTCGGGTCGGCCGCGGAGCTGCAGCGTGCGATCGAGGGGGTGCGCGGGACCCAGGTGATCAGCTTCCTGGTCTATCGCCCGTCGCCGCAGGGGGGCGCGGGGCAGACCACCGTCGTGAACCTCCGGCTCCGCGACGGACGCTGAGGTGGTGGGGGGGGCCGGGTCGGCCCCCCGGGCTCCGTGACGACGACGCCCGCCCGGCCTCCGCCGGGCGGGCGTCGTCGCTTCCGGGTACTTTTGGAGAGTCGACGGGTGGGTCGGCTCCGCGCGGGAGTGGCGAAATTGGTAGACGCGCAGGACTTAGGATCCTGTGCCGCAAGGCGTGTGGGTTCGAGTCCCACCTCTCGCATCGCAGGGTCGGCAACCAACGGGCGGGTCGGAGCGTTCATCCGGGATGCGCATTCTCGTCATCGGTAGTGGATTCGGGGGACTCGCGGCGGCCATCCGTCTCCGCGCTCAGGGGCACGAGGTCACGATCCTGGAGCAGCGGGACCAGCCGGGCGGCCGCGCCTATGTGTACCGGCAGGACGGCTTCACCTTCGACGGCGGCCCGACGATCATCACGGCGCCCTGGCTCATCGACGAGGTCTTCGCCGCCGCGGGGAAGCGCACGGCCGACTATGTGTCGATCGTCCCGATCGACCCGTTCTACCAGATCCGGTTCGAGGACGGCACGGTCTTCCGCTACAACGGGGATCGTGAGGCGATCATCAAGCAGATCGAAGCGCTCAACCCGAGCGACGTCGCGGGGTATCGCCGCTTCGTGCGGGAGGCGGAGCGCGTCTTCGCGACGGGGATGGGGCTCATCGACAAGCCGTTCACCAGCCTGCTCGACATGGTGAAGGTGCTCCCCGACCTGATCCGGCTCCGTGCCGACCGGTCGGTCGCCGGGCTCACCAACAAGCACATCCGCGACGAGCGGCTGCGGCAGGTCTTCTCGTTCCACCCGCTGCTGGTGGGCGGCAACCCGTTCCAGACGACGTCGATCTACACGCTGATCCACCACCTCGAGCAGAAGTGGGGCGTCTGGTTCGCGATGGGGGGCACCGGCGCGCTGGTGGACGGCTTCGTGCGGTGTTTCGCCGACCTCGGGGGCGAACTGCGCCTCAACGCGACGGTGGAGGAGATCACCGTGGACGAGCGGACCGGGAAGGCGAACGGGGTCCGGCTCGCCGGAGGCGAGACGCTCACCGCGGACGCCGTGGTGAGCAACGGTGACGTCGCGTTCACCTACCGGCAGCTCATCGCGCCGCGCTGGCGCCGGAAGTACACGGACCGGAAGATCGACCGGATGAAGTACTCGATGTCGCTGATGGTCATCTACTTCGGGACCGACCGGCAGTACGAGGACATCGCGCACCACGAGATCCTGATGGGCCCGCGCTACCGCGGGCTCCTCGACGAGGTGTTCGGCACGAAGACCCTCGCGCAGGACTTCTCGCTGTACCTCCATCGGCCGACGGCGACCGACCCGTCCCTCGCCCCGCCGGGGTGTGACGCCTTCTATGTGCTCTCGCCGGTGCCGCACCTGGGCGGCCCGACGGACTGGCGCACGATGTCGGGGCCGTACCGCGACCGCATCATGCAGTACCTCGAGGACCGGTATATGCCGGGCCTCTCGAAGCACATCGTGACCGAGCACAAGATCGACCCGCTCCACTTCCGTGACACCCTGTCGAGCCACCTCGGGAGCGCGTTCTCCGTGCAGCCGATCCTCGAGCAGTCGGCGTGGTTCCGGCCGCACAACCGGAGCGAGGACATCCCGAACCTCTACTTCGCGGGCGCGGGCACACACCCGGGCGCCGGGCTCCCCGGCGTGATCAGCTCGGGGAAGATCGTCGCCGACCTCATCGAGGCCGACGCGTGAGCCTGCTCCCCGGCTTCCTGAAGGAGACGGAGGCCGACCTCGCGCGCGCCGATGCATTGCATTGCGAGGGGATCACGCGGACCTACGCGCGCACCTTCGCGCTCGCGAGCGCCTTCCTGCCGCCGCGGAAGCGGCGCGGGGCGTTCGCCGTGTACGCCTTCTGCCGACTTGCCGACGACATCGTCGACCGGGTCGCCGGCCACGACCCGGTGCGGCTCAAGGCCGAACTGGACCAGTACCGCGAAGGGGTGGGCGAGGCGCTGGCAGGGCGGCCCGACGGTCCCGTCTTCCGCGAGCTCTGGCGCGCGCACCGCGACTTCGGCGTCCCGGCGGCGGTGCTCGAGGAGCTCCTCAACGGGGTCGCCTGCGACCTGCATCCGACGCACTACGACTCGTGGGCGGAGCTCACGGCGTACTGCGAGGGGGTCGCCTCGTCGGTCGGCTCGATGTGCACCTACATCTTCGGCGTCGAGGGGGACGAGGCGGCACGGGCGCGCGCGGTCCGCTACGCGCGCACGCTCGGCGTCGCGATGCAGCTCACGAACATCCTGCGTGACGTCGGCGAGGATGCCGGGCGCGGGCGCTGCTACCTCCCGGTCGACGTGCTCGCGGCGTTCGGGCTGACGGCGGAGCGGGTGCTGCACGACCCGACGCTCAAGGACGACCCGAAGTGGGGGGCGCTGATGCGACACGAGATCGCCCGGGCGCGGGCGCTCTACCGCGCCGCCGCCCCCGGGATCCAGCTCCTCGCGCCCGACGCGCGCCGCTGCGCGCTCGCCTGTGCGGACGGCTATGCGGCGATCCTCGGCGCAATCGAGCGGAACGGCTACGACGCCTTCTCCACCCGCGCGCGCGTCGGGCACTGGCGGCGGGCCGGCCTCCTCTGGTCGGTCTGGCGCGGCGGCGCCCCGTCGCCCGCCCCGACCCAGGAGCCGGTCATCGAGTGGGGCGACGGGACCGTCTCCCGCCCGGAGGAGATGTCGCTGTGCGCCTGACCTCGGAGACCGACCGCCGGCTCGACCGGATCGCCCACGCCCTCCTCGCGGGGCACGTGGGGCTGATCACCTTCTCGACCTTCGCGATGGTGACGGTCCTCGTCGCCTTCAACGACCCGACGGCGGCGAGCGCCGCGATGGGGAAGGTCCTGGCGTCCCCGTACTTCCAGACCGTCTACGATCTCGGATGGCGCTACTCGGGGCAGATCTACATCCTGCTCGGGATGGCGGCGGCGCTCGCGCACTCCGCGCCGCGGATCGGCGCCGGGCGTGCGACCCTCGTGATGGGGCTCGCGTCCGGGCTGGCGCTGGCCTCGGAGCTCGGCGGGACGAACATCGGCTTCCCCTTCGGCCCGTATCGGTACACCGAGATGCTCGGCTACCGCGTGCTGAACGACGTCCCCTACGCGATCCCGATCAGCTGGTACTACATGCTCTACGGGTCGCTCGCGATCTGTGCCCGGACGATGGCCGCCGACGACTCGGGGTGGACGCGGTGGCGCTGGGCGCTCGTGGGTGGGGCCGTCCTGACGGCGTGGGATGTGGCGATGGAGGTCCAGATGACCCACGTGAAGCCGGTCCACTGGCTCTGGGAGATGGACCGACTCCCGTCCTGGATGCCCGCCTGGACCCACGACACCCTCTTCTGGCGTGGGTTCTACGACATGCCCCTCTCGAACTGGGTGGGGTGGTACGTGACCGGGGTGCTGATCAGCCGGCTGATGCTGGCGCTGGTCCCGCCCACCACGTGGCGCGACCGGATCGCGCCGACCTGGCTCCCGCTCGCGCTCTACGCGACCAACGGCCTGATGCCGATCGCGGTGACGGCCCGGTACGGGTACGTCTGGGCGGCGCTCGGCGGGCTGGTCGCGATGGGCCTGCCGCTCTGGCTGGCCCGGCGGCCGCGCACCCCTTAATCTTCGAGGGACGGATACCCCCCGCCGCCGGCCTCCGGTGGCGGGGCTCTTTGTCCCGTGACACCCCGTCCGACCCGACCTCCTCCACCGTCTGAATTCATGGATCTCCAGATCACCGCCACCAAGACCGAGGGCGCCGAGCGCCGCCTCCGGGTGGCCGTTCCGCCCGCCCGCGTGGCCGAAGCCCGCGCGAAGGCCGTCTCCCGCGTCGCCAAGCAGGCTCGTATCCCCGGCTTCCGGCCCGGCAAGGCGCCGGCCGCCATGATCCGCAAGCAGTACGCCGGCGTGATCGACCAGGAGGCGGTGGAGCAGCTGCTCCGCGAGGCGTTCGAGGCCGCGGTGACGCAGGAGAACCTGCAGCTCGTGACGCAGCCGCACGCGCACGACGTGAAGTTCGGCGAGGACGACGGGCTAACGTTCGAGCTGCACTGCGAGGTGCGCCCGGAGATCGTGCTGGCGCGGACCGAGGGCTTCTCGGTGATGCGGCCGAGCGACGCCGTGACCGACGAGCAGGTTCAGGAGCAGCTCGACCGGCTGCGCGACCAGCGTGGGACCTGGACCCCGGTGGAGGGGAAGGCGGCCGAGGGGGACATGGTGACGGTGCTCCTCGCGACGGCGGACGAGGACGGGACGATGCCCGAGGGGCGTGAGTACCGTCTGGTGATGGGCGCCGGCCAGGCGATCCCCGCGATCGAGGAGCTGGTGATGACACTCGAGCCGGGCGCGACGGTGGAGCAGCCGGTGACGTGGCCGGCGGACTTCCCCGATGCCGCGCAGGCGGGGCAGACGAAGGCGGTCCGCGCGACGCTGACCGAGGTGAAGCGGAAGGCGCTCCCGGCGCTGGACGACGCCTTCGCCCGGGAGATGGGGGATTTCGAATCGCTCGCGGCCTTCACGGCGGTGGTCCGGCAGGACATGGCCGCGGCGGCGACGCGCGAGGCGGACGCGGCGGCGCGGACGCAGCTCCTCGACGAGGTCATCAACGCGAACCCCTTCGACATCCCCCCGAGCTGGGTGCAGCAGATGCTGCGCGCCTACGCCGAGGCGTACCGGATCCCGGAGGCGGAGCTGGTGAAGTTCGGGGACGAGTTCCGCGGGATGGCGGAGCGTCAGGTGCGGCGGGACCTCGTGATCGAGACGCTGGCGGAGCGCGAGGCGCTCATGGCCACCGAGAAGGACGTCGACGACAAGGTCGCGGAGATGGCGGCGGCGCGGGGCCAGGAGCCCGGGGCGCTCTACGCCAGCTTGCAGAAGGCCGGTCGGCTCCGCGAGCTTGAGCGGAGCCTGACGGAGGAGCGGGTGTTCGCCTGGCTCCTCGGCAAGAACACCATCGTACAAGGTTGAGGACCCCGGACATGGCGATCATCCCGAATCCGTACGTCATCGAGCGGTCGAGCCGCGGCGAGCGCAGCTACGACGTGTACAGCCGGCTCCTCATGGACCGGATCATCTTCCTCGGCACGCCGATCAACGACGACGTGGCGAACATGATCATCGCGCAGATGCTCTTCCTCGAGGCGGACAACCCGGGGCGGGACATCCATCTGTACATCAACTCGCCGGGCGGCAGCGTGTCGGCGGGGCTCGCGATCTACGACACGATGCAGTTCCTGAAGTCGCCGGTGAACACGATCTGCATGGGGCTGGCGGCCTCGATGGGCGCCTTCCTGCTCGCGGCCGGCCGGAACGGCAAGCGCTCGGCGCTCCCGCACTCGCGCATCATGATCCACCAGCCGTCCGGCGGCGCGCAGGGCACCGCGGCCGACATCGAGATCCAGGCGCGGGAGATCATCTATCTCCGCGCGAAGATGAACGAGCTGATGGCGATGCACACGGGTCGCCCGCTGGAGGAGATCGAGCGCGACGTGGACCGCGACCGGTTCATGAGCGCCGAGGAGGCCAAGACGTACGGGATGATCGACCAGGTCGTGACGAGCCGGGAGGAGACGTCGTCTCCCTCGTTGACGGCGACGAAGTAACCCCCGCCCCGGCCCCCGCCTCCGATGTCCCACGATCGCCACCTGCGCTGCTCGTTCTGCGGCAAGTCGAAGGACGCCGTCCGGAAGTTCATCTCCGGTCCGTCCGTCTACATCTGCAACGAGTGCATCACCCTCTGCAACGAGATCCTGGCGGAGGATGAGGAGCGCGCGGTCACCGAGACCCCGACCGAGGTCCCGGCCCCGCAGGCGATCAAGGCGGCGCTCGACGAGTACGTGATCGGGCAGGAGGGGGCGAAGAAGGCGCTCGCGGTGGCGGTCTACAACCACTACAAGCGGGTGCAGTCGCCGCGGACGGCCGGCGAGGTCGAGCTCGACAAGTCGAACATCCTCCTCCTCGGGCCGACCGGGGTCGGGAAGACGCTCCTGGCGCAGACGCTCGCGCGGATGCTGCAGGTGCCCTTCACGATCGCCGACGCGACGACGCTCACCGAGGCGGGGTACGTCGGCGAGGACGTGGAGAACATCCTCGTGCGGCTGCTGCAGGCGGGGGAGTACAACGTCGCCGAGTGCGAGCGCGGCATCGTGTACATCGACGAGATCGACAAGATCGCGCGGAAGTCGGAGAACCCGAGCATCACGCGGGACGTCTCGGGCGAGGGGGTGCAGCAGGCGCTCCTCAAGATCCTCGAGGGCACCGTCGCCTCCGTCCCGCCGCAGGGGGGCCGCAAGCACCCGCAGCAGGAATACATCCAGATCAACACGAAGGACATCCTCTTCATCTGCGGCGGCGCCTTCGACGGCCTCGAGAAGATCATCGAGGCGCGGCTCGGGCGTCGACAGATCGGCTTCGTGCCCGAGGCGACGGCCGCTCAGGCCACCGCCACGGGGACGAACATCTTCGGGGACGTGGAGCCGGAGGATCTCCTCCGCTTCGGGATCATCCCGGAGCTCGTGGGCCGGCTCCCGGTGACGGTGCCGCTCCACGGCCTCGACGAGGACGCGCTGGTGCAGATCCTCCGGGAGCCGAAGAACGCGTTGACCAAGCAGTACGCGCGGCTCTTCGCGCTCGAGGAGGTGCAGCTGAGCTTCGACGACGGCGCCTTGCGCGCGATCGCCCGGAAGGCGATCCAGCGCGGCACGGGCGCGCGCGGCCTCCGTGCGATCGTCGAGGAGCTCCTGCTCGACACGATGTTCGACCTCCCGAGCCGCGACGACGTGACGGCGGTCCGCGTGACCGAGGCCACGGTGACGCAGCGGCAGGCGCCGCTCCTCGAGATCAGCGCGAAGCGCCAGAAGAAGGAAGCGTGAGCGGCGGCCCGGGCGGCCCCGCCGGGACGCCGGACCCCCTCGTCATCCGGTCCCTCGACTTCATCGGCCCGCAGGCGACCGCGGGGGGCTGGCGCCCGGACTCGACCCTGCCCGAGGTGGCCTTCGCGGGGCGTTCGAACGTCGGGAAGTCGTCCCTGCTCAACGCGCTGGTGCGCCGGAAGGCGTTCGCCCGGGTGAGCCGCACCCCGGGCCGCACCCGCGAGATCAACTTCTTCGCGGTCAACGGGACCTTCGTCTTCGCCGACCTTCCCGGGTACGGCTACGCCCGCATCGCCAAGAGCCGTCAGGCCGAGTGGCGGCCGTTGATCGAGGGGTACCTGCGCCATGCCCCGACGCTCCGCGGGGTCGTACTCCTCCTCGACGTGCGGCGGGAGCCGTCCGAGGAGGACCAGGTGATGCTCGAGTTGCTGACCGAGACCGGCACGCCGACGCTCATCTGCGTCACGAAGGTCGACAAAGTCGGGCGGGACGTGGTGACCGCGCGCGTCGCCGCGATCGCACAGGCGATCGGGTTCGCCCCCGAGGACATCATCCCGTTCAGCGCGGTGGACGGCCGTGGGCGGGATGACCTCGCCGCGGCGATCGCGCAGCTGGTGACCGAGACGCCGGGCTAGATTCTGGGGATGCCGAGACTCCCCCTCGCCCCCCTCCCCGCCTCGCCGAGCGAGGCCCTGACCGACCGCTGGCTGGGCGCGCTCGACGAGCGGTTACGCGACCCCGCAACCGACCGGGCGGACCTCTGTCGTGAGACGCTGCTCGAGCTCGCCTACCCGGCATACGTGGGGCGCTGGGCGGATGCCGTAGCGGACGAGGCGCTCCCGATGGGGACGCGACTCGCGCTGGCGGCGCTCGATCCGCGTCACGTGACGCTCGAGCCGGAGTACTACGGTGACTGCGACCAGGCCCGCTTCCAGCGGGTGAAGCCGCTCCTCTGGCTCTGGTACTCGTTCGACCGGCTCCCGATCGGTGGTCAGGCGGTGGCCCTCGGCGTCCGTCTCCGGCGGGTGCTGGCGCCGCACATCTTCCGGTCGGTCGGTCGCAACTTCAAGTGCTTCCAGCACGTGGAGTTCTCGTTCGGCTACAACCTCGAGGTCGGCGACGACGTCGTCGTGCATCGCCACGTGCTCCTCGACGACCGGGGCGGGATCCGGCTCGGGCATCGCGTCTCGATCAGCGACTACGCGAACATCTACTCGCACACCCACAGCATCGTCGAGCAGGTGGACGTGACCAACGCCCGGACGGTGCTCGCGGACGACGTCCGGGTGACGTACCACGCCACGGTGCTCGCTGGGGTGCACGTCGGCGAGAACGGGATGGTGGGCGCGATGGCGGTGGCGACGAAGGACGTCCGCCCGTATCACGTGAACGTCGGTATCCCGGCGAAGAGCGTGCGGGTGAAGCCGAACGCGCCGGCGAGCGCGGAGGATCGGCTCAGGACGGCGACGGACCGGGGGACGGCGGGCAGCTGAGGACGTCCCAGACCGTCGGCGTCGCGAGGAGCAGGCGCGCGTCGTCGACGAAGCGGCGCTCGTGCGGCCAGCTGAAGCGGCGGCGCGCCTGCGACGGGGTGAGCCAGACATGGCGGTGATGCTCCGGCCCGAGCCGGACGGCGGCATCGGGCGCGACGACGGCGGCGAAGACGGCGGCGAGCTCGACCCGCGCCGACGGGACCAGATAGAACGGGTGCATCGTCACTGAGAGGAGACGCTCCGCGTCGAGGCCGGTCTCCTCACGGAGCTCGCGCCGCGCGGCGAGATCGAGGCGCTCCCCCGGCTCGACCTTCCCGTGGACCATCTCCCACGAGCCCGGACAGCGCGTGCCGGCCGCGCGCTGGAGTGCGAGCACCTGCCATCCCCTCGTCACCGGCCGCCAGACGAGGACGTCGACGACGCCTACCGCGGACGGGACGGTGGCGCTCATGTCCCCTTCCCGGCGGTCCGATCGAGGATGGCCTGGATGCGCGCGGAGAGCGCGCGGGCGCGGAAGGGTTTCGTCAGGTAGTCGGTAGCCCCGTATTCGAAGACCCGCACCTCGCTCTCCTCGTCGCCCTTCGCCGTCAGCACGATGACCGGCAGGTTCGCCGTGGCGGGACGCGCACGGAGGTGCGAGAGCACCCCGTACCCGTCGAGCCGCGGCAGGTTGAGGTCGAGCACGAGGAGGTCCGGGGCGTGACGATCGATCTCCTCGAGTGCGGTGACGCCATCTGCGGCCTCGACGACACGGAACCCTTCGCGCTCCAGGAGATCCTTCATCACGCGACGCAGCGCCTCCTCGTCCTCGACGACGAGGAGCTT
>CAZGIE010000050.1:0-12168 GCA_964526485.1 uncultured Gemmatimonas sp.
GGCCTCGTGAAGGCCGCCAGCTTCGGCTTCGCCGTCTCGCTCCTCGGCTGCGTCAACGGTCTCCGCGCACGCGGGGGCGCGCAGGGGGTCGGGGGCGCGGCGACCCATGCCGTCGTGCAATCCGCCATCATGATCCTGGTGCTGGACGCCTTCTGGGCGGTCGTCTGGCTCCTCGGGAGGACTCCATGAAGACCCGTTCGAACGACTGGCTCGTCGGCCTCACCATCGTCGTCACGATGGTCCTCATCGTCGCTGCGACCCTCTTCCTCCAGCAGAGCGAGCTCGGCCGGAAACGGGACACCGCGACCGCGCGCTTCCGCGACATCGGGAGCCTGCAGGTCGGGAACGCGGTGGTGATCCGCGGCGTCCCCTCCGGCCGCGTGAAGCAGATCGCCCTCGCACCGAAGGGATGGGTCGTCGTGGAGATGGAACTCGACCGCGAGACCTCCCTCCCGACCGATCCGGTGGTCCTGCTGCAAGCGTCGAGCCTCTTCGGCGAATGGCAGGCGCTGATCACCGCGCGCGCCGCCGTCCCGGTGAACCGCGACGTGGTCGCGCAGGTGGCGGATGCCCTCGACGCCCCGAGCGGCGCGCTCCCGGGCGCGGTCCTCCCCGACATCGCGCAGCTCACCACCGTCGCCGGCGGGATCGCCGGGAACGTCGCCTCGGTGGCCGAGCGGGTGCGCACCGCCTTCAACGACACCGCCGCCCTCGAACTCCGCGCCTCGATCCGCAACTTCAGCGTCCTCTCCGGCGACCTCGCGCGCGCGGTCCGCGCGCAGTCGCGGAACCTCGACTCGCTCGCCCTCACCGCGCGTGCCGGCCTCGCCGACGTGGCCGCGTCCTCGGCGGCGCTCCGCCGCACGATGCAGCGCGTCGACACCGCCACGTCCACCGGGGCGCTCGAGGAGATCCTCGCCGAGAGCCGCGTCGCCTCGCGCAACCTCCGCGCCGCGACCGAACGGATCGAGACCCTCACCGAAGCGCTCGCCGCCTCGGAGGCGAACCTCCGGGGCGCCATCGGCAAGGCCGACACCGTGCTCGGCCGTATCGAACGGGGCGAAGGCTCCATCGGTCTGCTCGTGAACGACCCGCGGCTCTACCGGAACGCGGACTCCCTCCTCGTCGAGCTGCGGACGCTGATCGTGGATGTGCGCCGCGACCCCAAGCGGTACTTTTCCGTCCGCGTGTTCTGAGCCTCCGCCCCGGCGGGGGCGACCATCCCCTCCCCGTCCGGAGCCACCGCCGATGTCGAACCGCCGCGAGTTCCTCGCCTCCGCCTCCACCCTCGGCGCGGCCGTCGCGCTCGGCGCGCGCCCCGCCGACGCCCTCGCCGCCGAGGCGGAGACCCTGCCGCAGGGCACCGGACTGCCGCCGGCGATCCAGGCCCTCCGCCCGATGCGCGCCGGCGTCGTGCCGATCAGCGTCGCCGAGCGGCAGGGGCGGATCGAAAAGGCCAAGCGCCTGATGCGCGAGCAGGGGATCGACGCGCTGATGCTCACCGGCGGTACCTCGATGGTCTACTTCACCGGGATCCAGTGGGGGAACAGCGAGCGCCTGCTCGCCGCCTTCATCCCCGCCACCGGCCGCCCCTTCCTCGTGACGCCGAAGTTCGAGGAGGAGCGGGCGATGGAGCAGGTCGCCCTCGGCCCGATGCAGGGCACCGCCGACGTCTACCCGTGGGAGGAGCACGAGGACCCGTATGCGGTCATCGCGACCGCGCTCCGCGCGCGCGGCCTCACCACCGCGACGATCGCCTGCGAGGAGACGGTGCGGTTCCAGTTCACCTACGGCGTCACCAACCTCCCGGCGGTGAAGGTCGTCGATGGCACCCCCGTGACCGCCGGCTGCCGGATGGTGAAGGACGCCCACGAGCTCGCACTGATGCGCCACGCCAGCGCCGTCACCCTCAAAGCGTACGAGGCGGCGTGGAAGTCGCTCCGCGAGGGGATGACGCAGGACGAGTTCGGGCGCCTCGTCTCGCAGGCGCACAGCCGCCTCGGCTACTCCGGGAGCGCCGGCGTGCAGGTGGGGCAGTATTCCGCGCTGCCGCATGGTTCCGCGACGCCGCAGGTCATCCGTGAGGGGAGCATCCTGCTCATCGACGGCGGGTGCAAGGTCGAGGGGTACAGCTCCGACATCTCGCGCACCTTCGTCCTCGGCAAGCCGACGCAGAAGATGAAGGACGTCTTTGAGATCGAGTTCCGCGCGCAGACCGCGGCGCTCCGCGCCGCGCGCCCCGGGCTCCCCTGCGAGGCGGTCGACGCCGCCGCGCGGAAGGTGATCGTCGACGCCGGCTACGGCCCCGACTACAAGTACTTCTCCCATCGCGTGGGCCATGGGATGGGGATGGACGGCCACGAGTGGCCGTACCTCGTCCGCGGCAACACACGGCTCCTCGAGCCCGGGATGGTGTTCAGCGACGAGCCGGGGATCTACCTCCCGGGCGAGTTCGGCATCCGGCTCGAGGACGACATGGTCATCACCGAGACCGGCGCCGAGCTCTTCACGCCGCAGTCGGAGAGCCTCGAGAAGCCGTTCTGATCTCGACGCGCCCACACGCGCGCGGCATCCCTCGACACCCCTCCCGCCGAATCGGCGGGAGGGGTGTCGTCGTCAGGGGACGACCGTCGGCGCGGGGATCGCGATCCCGCCGATCGAGAGCGCCTTCGCCTTGTCGTTCAGCGCCGGGAGGTCCTTCGTCACGACCTCCTGCCAGACGAGGCGCATCCGGTCCCAACGGCCCGCCAGCTCCTCGAGGCGCACGCTCGCGGCAGCGGTCGGCCGCCCCTCCGGCCCGCCGGAGATGTAGCCGTTCGTCCCCGTCACGTTGCCGTAGAGCTCCGCCCACTGGTTGTCGAGTTGCCCCGCGAAGCGGATCGGGTCCTGCCCGCTCCGGCTCTGCGTCTGCGTGAACCCGACCTCGAGGCGACGCATCTTCGCCGCGAGCGAATCGACCTGCGCCTGCAACGCCGACTCGGCGCCCACGCGCTTCGCGGCCGCCATCAACGCCTCCATCTGCGAGCGGACATCGCGGAGGTCCTTCAGCGTGCGATGGAGCGCGTCCATCGAGTCGCGCACCGCGCTCGCGAGGCGGAACTGCGCCGCGTAGTCGGCGGCGGTGATCTGCGGAAGCCGCGGATCCGGATTCACGGTGATCGTGCGCTTCATCGTCACGCCGTTCGCGGTGAGCGTGGCCTCGTAGGTGCCCGGCGGCGCCTTCACCCCGCCGGTGTACCCCCAGAGCACCTGCCCGTCGACCGCCTGCGGCCCCGGATAGGTGAGGTCCCAGGTCACGCGGTGCATCCCGCGCGCCACCGGGAGCCGCATCGTCCGCTGCGCCTTCGAGACGGTGCTGTCCGAGGTGAGCCGACGAACGACCCGCTGCTGTGCGTCGCGGATCTCGATCGTCACCGGGGCGCTCGCCGCGGCCCCGAGCCAGTAATGGAGGATGGCGCCGTTGTCCGGCTGATCGGGGAGCCCGGGCTGCGGGTCGAAGGGGTCATACCCCTTCTGCACGCGCACCGCCGTGGCCGGCGTGAAGAGATGCGCCGCGGCCGCCGTGACCCCCGCCGAGAGCTCGCGGAGCGGGCTGATGTCGTCGACGATCCAGACCGACCGCCCCTGCGTCGACATCACGAGATCGTCCTCGCGCGCGTCGAGGTCGGCGATCGGCGTGATGGGGAGCTTCGACGGGAAGCGCTGCCACGACTTCCCGGCGTCGAACGAGACATAGAGGCCGTACTCCGTCCCCGCGTAGAGGAGCGACGGGGCCTTCGGGTCCTCCGCGAAGGAGCGGATGGGATGGTCGGCGGGGATCCCCGTGTTCTCTGTGAGCTTCACCCAGGTGCGGCCGCCGTCGTCGGAGCGCCAGGCGTAGGGCTTGAAGTCATCCATCCGGTACGCCTGAGCGGCCACGTAGACGCGGTTCGGCGCGTGCGCCGAGACGACGATCTCCTCGACAGTCCCGAAGGTCGGCATCCCCGGGGGCGTCACCTCCGTCCAGGTGCGGCCCGCGTCACGGGTAACGTGCACCCGACCGTCATCGGTGCCGGCCCAGAGCACCGACGCGTACGCGCGGTCTTCGGCGAGGGCGAAGACCGTGTTGAAGATCTCGACGCCGGTGATGTCGTTGTTGATCGGTCCACCGGAGGCCTCGAGATGCGCCTTCGTCTGCGTCGTCAGGTCGGGGGAGATCCGCTCCCATGTGGTGCCGCCGTCGCGCGTGCGCAGTACGTACTGCGCCCCGTGATAGACGACGTTCGCATCGTGCCGCGAAACCAGAATCGGCGCGACCCACTGGAAACGATACTGTAGGTCCTTCGCCGCTTGGCCGAGCTGAAGCTCCGGGTAGGCGACGACATTGCGCCGCTCATCGGTGCGCGTGTCCCAGCGGTTGATGGCACCGCCGTAACAGCCGCCCCAGATCACCTCGGGGTTCTTCGGGTCGAGTGCGACGGGGCCGGTCTCGCACCCCGAGGCGTAGGCGTAGTCCTGGAACGGGTGCACCGTGTTCGACGACGACCACGACGGGACGCTGATGGTCGTGTTGTCCTGCTGGGCGGAATAGACGCGGTACGGGAACGCCGCGTCGGTGATGACGTCGTAGAGCTCAGCGGTCGGCTGATTGAAATAGGTGGACCAAGTGCGCCCGCGATTCAGCGAGACCTGCGCCCCGCCGTCATCGCCGATGATCATCAGGTTCTTGTTCTGCGGATTGATCCAGAGGTCATGCGTGTCGCCGTGCGGGACGGGGATCTCCGTGAAGGTCACGCCGCCATCGATCGACCGGTACAGCGACGTATTGAGCGCATAGACGACGTGCTCCTCCTGCGGGTCGGCGACGACGTGCGTGTAGTACCACGCGCGCTGGCGGAGCTTGTTCTCGCTGTTCGTCCGGGTCCAGGTCGCGCCGCCGTCGTCGGAGCGGTAGACGCCGCCGGCCGGCTCGGCCTCGACGATGGCCCAGACGCGATCGGGGTTCGCGGGGGAGACGGTGACGCCGATCTTCCCGGTCAGCCCCGTGGGGAGCCCGCCGCCGAGCTTCTGCCAGCTCTCGCCGCCATCGACCGACTTCCAGATGCCGCCCTCGGCCGAACCCGAGATCATCGTCCACGGCTTCCGTTCGGCCCGCCACATCGCCGCGTAGAGAATCCGCGGATTCCGCGGATTCATCGCGAGATCCGAGGCGCCGGTGCTGTCGTTGAGGTAGAGGATCTTCTTCCAGTTCGCACCGCCGTCGGTGGTGCGGTAGATGCCGCGGTCCGCGCTCCGACCGAAGGGGCGCCCGAGCACGGCGGCATAGGCGACATCGGCGTCGGCGGGGTGCACGACCATCCGCCCGATCTGCCCCGCGTTCCGGAGGCCGATCGACCGCCAGGTGCGGCCCGCGTCGGTGGAGCGCCAGGCGCCGCGCCCCATCGAGCTGTTGCCGCGCACCTCCGCGGAGCCCTCGCCCACATAGATGACGTTCGGATCGCTCGGCGCGACGGCGACGGCGCCGATGGAGCCGCCGAAGTAGCCGTCGGAGATGTTGCTCCAGGTGTGGCCGGCATCATCGGTGCGCCAGACACCACCGCCGGTGGTCCCCATCAGGTAGGTGTTGGGCGCACCCGGGACCCCGGTCACCGCCGAGGAGCGACCACCGCGGTAGGGGCCGAGCATCCGGGTACGAAGGCCGCGGAGGGCGGCCGTATCGGGGGCGCTGACCGTGGTGATCGCCGTCGGGCGCGGTTGGGTGGAGGCCGGGGCGGCGAGGGCGACCTGGAGGAGCGTTAGGACCGCGATGTGGCGAAAGGGGGATCTCATCGGGAATGGTCGACGGGGGGGGGGATGTGCGAGGGACGGCAGAGCGCGGACGGCGGGGTGAAGACGACCGAGGCTCGCGGGTGGTCAGGGCGGGGTCAGGGCCGGCGTACCCCCACCGCCCCCGGTCTCCGGTCGGCCTTCGCCGCCGAACCGGACGCCGGAGATGATCCAGCCGGCGGCGGTCACGCCGAGGGCCGCGGCGATGGCGGTCCGGGGGCGATTCAGCTCACGGACGCGCAACTGCGCGAGCTCGTTCCGGCTGACGGGGATGACCGCCCCTTGGAGGAAGTACGCCACCCCGGTGCGGGTCCGGACCTCGGTGAGGGCGATCTCGACGGTGTCGGAGGTGAATCGCGTGACGGTGCCCAACAGGGTCCCCGCCCCCGGTCCGACTCGAGCCGTGAGGGAGGCGGTGCCCTGCTCGCTGAGCACCGCCTCGACCTGCCGGCCGACGGGAACGGCGGCGGCGAATCCGGCGGGGGTGACGGTGACCGGCTTGAGGTCGTAGCAGCCCGTGAGCAGGGCGGTGAGCACGGCGGCGCGAAGCAGGAGAATCGTGGGACGCATCGGTCGATGGGTCGGCGGGGGTCGCGGCGTAGCGGGGGGCCGGGGTGGGAATGCACCGCGGGCCGTGACCAGAAGGTCACGGCCCGCGGGGTCCAGCGCAACAGGTCAGCGGATCAGTTGCACTTCCGCTCGTTGTTCGGCTGCGGCGCCTGCGTGTTGGTCAGGCGCTCGATGTAGCTGATCGGCAGGAGGCACTTGCCGCGCACGCCGGTGGTGGACGAGGTGAGCCACCGCGAGTCGGCGGAGCCGAAGCGGTACAGGTCCATCAGACGGCGGCCCTGGAGGAAGAGCTGGACCTTCCGCTCGTACTCCAGCTGCGCGCGCCCGTTGCCGTTGACCGCGGCGTAGGGCGGGAGCCCATCGACCGCGCGGGACGCATTGATGCGGGTCAGGAAGCCGGCGTTATCCCCGGCGGCGAGGTTGGCCTCGGCGATGATGAGCATCATCTCCCGGGCCGAGACCTGGGTCATCGGAACGTTGTTCGCGACCGCCGGGCGGCAGCAGGCGTCGATCGCGTTGGCGACCGTCGTGCTGGCGACGCCGGTGACCGGGTCGGTCATCTTGATGCCCGCGAGGCCGGCGGCCGGGACGATCGGGCGCGCCGGGTCGGCGTTCACGAAGTCGTTGCCGGCGCGGAGCTCGCCGCGGTTGTTCATCTCGAACCCGACGTTGATGCCGGCGAGGTTGTTCGCCGTCGGGGTGAGCCGGAAGCGATACGACGCCGTCATGAGGGCGAGCGCGGCCGTCGCATCCGCCGTGGTGTTGGCATCGTTCACGAGCGGGTTGGCCGGCGCGCCGGCGCCCGCCTTCGTGATGGCGCGGGCCGCCTTGGCGTGCCGCGCGCGGGCGCGGAGGCCGAGCGCCTGCCGCTGGAGCTCGGCGTCCGAGGTGGCCTGCGCGATCGTGAGCGCCCGCGAGGCCATCGTGATCGCGGAGTCGTACATCGCGCCCATGTTGGCCGGGCCCACCGGGGCGGCCGCGACGGTGCGGTCGGACGCCACGACGAAGTCCTCGAACATGTCGCCGATCGTCGTGTAGATCACGGCGCCGTAGATGTTCGCACGGGCGAGATCCTTGCGGTTACGCAGGACTCCGTCCGCGTCGAAGCCGGCGACGCGCGCGATCGTGAAGTCGGCGAGCCACCGGGCCTCGGTGACGAAGGGGAAGGCCCCGTCCGTGTACTCGTTGACCGGATCGGAGATGTCGCCGTCGTCGAGCAACTTCCAGAACTCACGGGAGCCGACCCAGGTCAGCTCGTCCGTGGCGGTGTGATACGGCCCGTAGATCCCGGTCAGCGCGCGGGTCACCGACCCGCCGAGACCGTTCACGAGGGTCGTCGCGCCGGCGGCATCGCCGAGCGCCTCCTCGACCACCGCATTGGGGTTCTCCACGTCGGTGTCGAACGGGTTCGCGCACGCGGCGGGGAGGAGCGCCGCCGCGAGGGCGACGCCAAGGAGGCGGCTCTTCGACCCGAGCCGACGCATGCTGGTCATCTGTCGCATGTGTGGTAGTCCTCGGATGGGTTAGAAGCCGTAGTTGAACGCCAGCGAGAAGCGGCGCGGGATCGGGATCCCGAACGCGTCCACGCTGTCGAGGAAGTTCTGGTCGAGCGCCGAGCCGATGCCACGGCCGATGGCGTTCGCCTCCGGGTCGAGCCCGGGGTACTTGGTCCACAGCAGCAGGTTGCGGCCCGAGGCCGTGACCGAGAAGGACTTGGCGCCGAGCCGGGCGGCGATCGCCTCCGGCGCGCTCCACGTCACGCTCAGCTCGCGGAGCCGGGTGAAGTCGCCCTTCTGGTGCTGGTGGAGCCCCGGCTCGAGGAGCCGGCGGTACTGGAAGACGTAGTCGCTGACGGCGGCGAGCTTCTGGTCGACGGTCGTCGCCGGGTTGTTCAGCGTCGACTCGATCTCCGACCACTCGCGACGGTTCGAGCCGATCGACGGGTGCTGCGACATCCGGAAGCCGTCGGTGAGGTTCTGGATGTAGAAGCCCGTCTTGTACTCGAAGAGCGTCGCGACGCGCCAGCTGGAGCCAATCTTCGCGTTGAAGCCGAAGGAGCCGGTCCAGTCGGGGATCACGTCGCCGACGAACTGCTCGCCGGTGTTCTTGTTCCCGTCGAAGTCGGCGAGGAGCGGCCGGAGCGCGCTCTGCACCGCGGAGTTCTTCAGGTCACGCGGCGTGGCGAGGTAGGTCCGCAGCTGGTCGAGCGTCGCCGGCGAGTTCTGGCCGTTGAAGTTGATCGGGAGCTGCGTCGCCGGGTTGTAGCAGGCGATCGGGAGCCCCGCGGAGTTGGTCCGCTGCCCGCCCGCCGGGCAGACCTCCGCGAGCCGCGGCGAGAAGAGCGCGCCGAGGGGGTACCCCTCCTTCAGGAAGCCGCGGTAGCGGATGTACCCGATCTTGAGCGGCGGCGCGCCGCCGAGGTCGGTCAGGGTCTGCTTGAGGTACGCGGCGTTGAAGAAGAAGTCGGCCGAGAGGTTCTGGTTCTGGATCGCGAACCACTTGAAGCCCATCTCGAGGCCGTTCGCCTCCATCGAGCCGATGTTGTTCAGCTGCGTGGCGCGGAAGCCGCCCGAGACCGGGAACTGCTGCGCGACGAGGAGGTCATTGACCTGCCGCTGCCACGAGGTGAACTCGATGGCGACGCGGTTGTCGAGGATCCCCGCCTCGAAGCCGAACTCCGTCTCGGTCGAGATCTCCGGCTTGAGGGCCGGGTTGCCGAGGTTGGCGGGCACGAGGCCGGCGCCGAGCTCGGAGGCGAGCGGCGAGAAGGTCGTGAACTTGTCGAACGCGCCGGGCTGACGGCCCGACTGACCCCAGGCGCCGCGGAGGCGGAGCGTGGAGAGCCAGCTCGGGAGCTTCGCCTGCGCCGCCGCGTGGTCGGAGACGACGTACGAGACCGACATCTTCGGATAGAAGACGCCCGGCGCCTCGGCGCCGAAGGCCGACGAGAAGTCGTAGCGGCCGCCGACCGTGGCGGTCAGGTACTCGCGGAAGGAGAGCTGCTCCTGCGCGAAGTAGCCGCCGTTGATCGAGGTGAGGAAGCCCTCACCGACCTGCTGGTTGAGACCACCCGCGCCCACGACCTCGATGCCGGGGCCGGGGAAGTTCGTGGCGCTCGCCGTGACGGCGCTGGTCCGGTTGTTGAAGACCTGGAGGCCGGCGACGAACGACGACTCGAAGTCGTCGTTGATGGCCTTGTTCCAAGCGGCCTTCGCGTCGACGGTGATCACGCCCTGCCGCTCGCCACGCACGAAGCGCGCGCCGTCCGGCGTCTGGGCCGTGAAGAGGTCGACGTTGTAGCCGAACGGCGAGAAGCCGATGTCCGACTGCGAGGTGAAGTCGTAGCCGCCGGTGAGCGAGAGGTTCAGCCCGTCGAACGGCGTGTACTGCATATCCATCGCGCCGGCGAAGCGACCGACCGCCTGGTCGTTCACCTGCTGCATCGACTCCCGGACCGTCATGAAGGCCTGGTTGCCGAACGGATTGCCCGCCGCGGTGCAGCGGAACCGGCCGGCCACCGTGGAGGCGTTGCAGTTCGCGAACTCCGGACGCGCCATGTACGTCAGCGAGTTGGAGCCGTAGATGTTGTTGTTCGCCTCCGGGCTGCGGAGGAACGAGTTCGTGTACGACGTCCGGAGCCCGATGCGGAGCTTGGAGGTCGGGATCAGCTGGAGGTTCACCGTCGCCTGCTGGCGGCGCGCGACGTCATCCGAGGGCCCGAAGCCGGCGTTCCCGAAGGGGCCGTCCTCGTTCTGGTTCCGGATGCTCGCGAAGTAGGTCACCGTCGGCGACCCGCCCTGCACCTGCGCGGTGATCGTCGTGCCGCTCCCCGCCTCGGTGAGGAAGTCGCGGAAGAGCGGCTCCTCATAGACCTGGAAGGGGACCGGGGTGTAGCCGAGGAGCGGCGCGATCGAGTCGGCGCGGCCCTGGGTCTTCACGTAGAAGGAGTTCGGCGCGATGCGATCCGGCAGCCGGATCGCCTCCTGCTGCAGCGAGATATTCCACCGCGGCGCGCCGGCGTTGCCGCGCTTGGTGAAGATCTGGATCACGCCGTTCGAGGCCTCGGTCCCGTACAGGGTCGCGGCCGCGGCGCCCTTCAGCACCTCGACCCGCTCGATCGACGCGGGGTCGAAGTCGTCGAGACGCGACGACCCGACGTTCCCGTTCGCCGCCTGGCCGCCACCCGCGTTGATGCGGATGCCGTCGACGAAGATGATCGGCTCGTTGGACTGCGACAGCGACGAGTTGCCGCGGATGCGGATCTTCGCGCCCTCGCCCGTCAGACCGCCCGAGGGGAGGCCGACGAGGCCGGGCTCACGGCCCTGGAGGATGTTGGACACGTCCGACATCGGCATGTCCTGCGGCGGCTTCACGATCGCGACCGTGTTCCCGAGCTTCTTCACCTCGGTCGCCTGGCCGGACCCGGTCACGACGACCTGGTCGAGCTGCAGGGACGACTGGGCGAGCGCGAAGTCCACCTTCGCGACCTGGTCGGGGACCAGGTTCGCCGCCTTCGTCACCTGCGCGTAGCCGATGGTCCGCGCACGGATCTCCGTGCGGAACTCCCCGGTCACGTTCGGGATCACGAGGCGATACTGCCCCTGGGCGTTCGTCACGGCACCGTTGGTGGTGCCGACGACGAAGACCTGCACCGACTCGAGGGGCCGGTTGGTGGCGGCGTCACGGACCGTGCCTTCCACGGTCGACGTGCGCCCCTGCGCCACGAGCGCGGCCGGGGCCATCAGGCCCAGCACCGCCGCTACGCGACGCATCCACCGAAGGGGACTGCCACTGCGGGATCGGATCACGAGCACATCCTCCGACAGAGTGTTGACCTCGGATGTGACAGGCATCACATCACGAGTCGGGCCGCACGGGGGTGCGGTCCAGCGGCCCCCCGGGGGAGAGGGCGGTTGCCGAATGTGCCATCGGTCGGGAAATCCCGCAAGACGGGGCGGGAACCCCTCCCCCAGGCCGGGGTAGGTCGGAACCCGCGACCGGGCCGCCGGGGTTCATCTCGTTCAAGGGCGGCCGTGACCGGTGCCCCACCCCGGGCACCCGCCCAGCCCCCCACCTCGACCCCACTCCCAATGTCCGCGACCCCGCAGTCCTTCGAGCACCACGCGATGTACCAGCCCAGCTGGCACTACTGGGCCCTCCCCACCGCATTCATCTATTTGGTCTACTGCCTCGTCACCCTCGTCCGGGGCGGGATCGCCGCACACGAGGTCTTCGACCTCATCGGCGCCGCCTCCCTGATGGCGGCGATCTGGGCGTCCCGCATCATGGTCCTCACCGTCCAGGACCGGCTGATCCGCCTCGAGATGCGTCTCCGGCTCCGGGAAGTCCTCCCCGCCCCGCTCGCCGCCCGCATCCCCGAACTCACCAAGGGACAGCTCGTCGGCCTCCGCTTCGCCTCCGACGCCGAGCTCCCGGCCCTCGTCGAGCGCGTGCTCCGCGGCGAGCTGGTCCGCGCCAAGGACGTGAAAGCCGCGGTGAAGGACTGGCAGCCCGACCATCTGCGGGCCTGACCCCCGGGGTCGGACACCCGGGCCTGATACCCAAGAGCTAAACCCGGGTCAGACCCCCGGTAGGAGCGCCGCCTGCCATGACGACCGCACCGGCTTCTCGAATCCGGTGCGGTAGGCGCCCACGGACGTGACGGTCGTGTCGAAGACCGGGGTCTCCCCGGTCACGTCCCCAGCGGCGGCGAGCGCCCCGAACTCGGCGCGACTGCACCCGAACACCATCCCCTCCGCCCCGCGGAAGTGGACGCGCCCGCCGACAACCGTA
>CAZGIE010000051.1:0-12022 GCA_964526485.1 uncultured Gemmatimonas sp.
CCTGGCGAACGAGGTGGTGGCCGGGGACATGCTCCTCGACGCGGCGCGCTCGCTGGCGAAGATGATGGTCGCGCAGGGGCCGCTCGCGCTCGCGCACGCCATCGCCGCGGTGACCGCGGGGGCGGACCTCGGCCTCGAGGCGGCGCTCGCGCTCGAGGCGACGCACTTCGACGCCGTCGGGCGGACGGCGGACATGCGCGAAGGGACGACGGCGTTCCTCGCGAAGCGCGCCCCCGCGTTCCGCGGCGCGTGACCCTGGGCGCGACGCCCTCGGGGGACGGGTCGCCGACCGCCGCGCGGCTCGCGACGCTGGTCGTGCGGACCTTCCGCAACCTCGCCGAAGTGGACGCGCGTCTCCCGGCGGAGGGGGTCGTGATCGTCGGGGAGAACGGGCAGGGGAAGTCGAATCTCATCGAAGCGATCGCCTATCTGCGGCTGCTGCGGTCGGTGCGCGGGGCCCGCGACCGGGATCTGATCCGGCACGGGGCACCGGCGTTCCACGTCGCCGCGACGCTGGAGGGGACGCCGGCGCATCGGGTGAGCGTCGGCGTGGACCGACAGGGCCGGAAGCGGGTGACGCTCGACGGCGGGGACGCCGCGCGTTTGACCGACGCACTCGACGCGCTGCCGTCGGTGACCTTCTCGCCGCGGGACGTGGACCTCGTCGCCGGAGGGCCGGGGGAGCGGCGGCGGTACCTCGACATCACCCTCGCGTTGAGTGCACCCGCATACCTCGAGGCGCTGCGCCAGTACCGGGCCGCGCTCGCGCGGCGGAACGCCGCCTTGCGAGAGGCGGTGCGTCACGGAGCCGCGGCGGCGGGGGTGGCGGCGTGGGAGCCTGCGCTCGCGCGGTATGGCGGGGCGCTGGTCCGGGCGCGGCGCGCGTGGGTCGCGGCGGCCGCGGCGCCCTTCGCGGCGCACTGCGCGGCCATCGGCGAGCGGGGGGTCCCGGCGCTCCGGTACCAGAGCGCCGTGGCGGAGCACGAGGATCCCGAGGCCGCGATCGCCGCGCAGCTCGAGCGGCAGCGGGACCATGATGTGCGGCGCGGCCTGACGCAGGCGGGGCCACACCGGGATGACCTGGGAATGGCGCTCGACGGGCACGACCTGCGAACGGTCGGCTCGGCGGGGCAGCACCGGACGGCGGCGATCGTGCTGCGGCTCCTCGAGGCGGCGACGCACCGGGACGCGACGGGGGTGACGCCGGTGCTGCTGCTCGACGATCCGTTCGCCGAACTCGACCGCCGTCGAACGACGCGGATCCTCGGCCTGCTGGCGGCGCTCGGACCGGGGCAGCACGTGGTCTGCGTGCCGCGGGACGACGAGGTCCCCGCGCAGTACACGCGGCTCGCGCGATGGACGATCGCCGAGGGCGCGCTGACGAGGGGGGCCGGGTGACGACGCGCGAGGGGTCGGGGGCGCCGCGGGGGATCCGGGAGGCGATGGCCGCGCTGCTCCGCGCGACGGGGCTCGAGGTCCCGATCGCGCGGGCCGGGGTGCTGGCCGCGTGGGCCCCCGCCGTGGGGGCGCGGATCGCCGCGGTGACGGAGGCCCGCCTGTTGACCGCGGACGGGACGCTGGTGGTCGCGGTGAAGACGCACGCCTGGATGCAGGAGCTCACGTTGATGGAGCGGCAGCTGGTCGCGCGGCTGGCGGCCGCGGCGCCCGCCCATCCGGTGGCGCGGATCCGCTGGGAGCTGATGCGCTGACGGGGATGTTTCCGAGGGGAAAATCGATTGATTTGGCCCTTCGGCGCGGGTAACGTTCAGGGTCGGTTCCCGCGGACGTCCGCGCCCGCGCTCCCCTGCTCCCCACCTCGCTCATGGCCAAGACGAACGACGCCGCCGAGTCCTCCTACGACGCCTCCGGGATCCAAGTCCTCAAGGGGCTCGAGGCGGTCCGGAAGCGCCCCGGGATGTACATCGGGTCGACCTCGCACCGCGGGCTGCACCATCTCGTATACGAGGTGGTGGACAACTCGATCGACGAGGCGCTCGCCGGGTTCTGCGACACCGTGGCGGTGACGATCCACCCGGACGACTCGATCACCGTCGAGGACAATGGGCGCGGCATCCCGGTCGACATCCACCCGGTGGAGAAGCTCCCGGGCGTCGAGCTCGCGCTGACGGTGCTGCATGCGGGCGGCAAGTTCGACAAGAACACGTACAAGGTGTCGGGCGGCCTACACGGCGTGGGCGTCTCGGTCGTGAACGCGCTCTCGGAGCGCCTGAAGGTGTGGGTGAAGCGCGAAGGGAAGGAGCATTACATGGACTTCGCGCGCGGTGACACCACGACGAAGCTGCAGGTGCTCGGCACGGTGAAGGCGAAGGACACCGGCACGAAGGTCTGGTTCAAGCCCGATGCGCAGATCTTCACCGAGCTCGTCTACGACTACGCGACACTCTCGACGCGGCTCCGCGAGCTCTCGTTCCTGAACAAGGGCGTCACGATCACGCTCACCGACGAGCGCGAGGGGCAGGCGCGGTCGGAGACGTTCCACGCGAAGGGCGGCCTGAAGGAGTTCGTCGCCTTCCTGAACACGAAGGGGAAGGTGCTGCACCCGGAGATCCTCTACCTCGAGGGGGAGCGCGACGACGTCGGGATCGAGCTCGCGCTGCAATACAACGACGGGTACAACGACAACGTCTTCTCCTTCGTCAACAACATCAACACGCACGAGGGCGGCACGCACCTCACCGGCTTCAAGTCGGCCCTCACGAGCGTGATCAACAAGCACCTCGACAAGTCGTCGTTCGCCAAGAAGGACAAGGAGGTCAAGCTCTCCGGCGATGACGTGCGCGAGGGACTGACCGCGGTCCTCTCGGTGAAGGTCCGCGAGCCGCAGTTCGAGGGGCAGACGAAGACGAAGCTCGGGAACTCCGAGGTCGAGGGGATCGTGCGCACCGTGGTGAACGAGTGGCTCGCGCCGTACCTCGAGGAGCACCCGCGGGTCGCGAACATCGTGCTCGAGAAGGCGCTCTCCGCCGCGCGGGCACGCGAAGCGGCGCGGAAGGCGCGCGACCTCACCCGCAAGAAGTCGGCGCTCGACGTCGGCAACCTCCCCGGCAAGCTCGCCGACTGCTCCCTCTCCGACCCCGCGATGTGCGAGCTCTACTTGGTTGAGGGCGACTCGGCCGGCGGCTCGGCCAAGCAGGGGCGCGACCGGATGTTCCAGGCGATCCTCCCGCTGCGCGGCAAGATCCTGAACGTGGAGAAGGCGCGCATCGACAAGATCCTCTCCAACGAGGAGATCCGCACGATCATCACGGCGATCGGCGCGGGGATCAAGGAGGAGTTCCAGCTCGACGGCGTCCGGTACCACAAGATCATCATCATGACGGACGCCGACGTGGACGGCGCCCACATCCGGACCCTGCTGCTCACGTTCTTCTTCCGCCAGATGCCGGAGCTCATCGACGCCGGCATGGTCTACATCGCGCAGCCGCCGCTCTTCCGCGTCGGCAAGGGGAAGGAGGAGTACTACGCCTACGACCTCGCCGAGCGCGACGCGATCGCCGCGCGCTTGGGCGGCGAGGGCCGGGCGAACCTGATGGTGCAGCGCTACAAGGGCCTCGGCGAGATGAACCCCGACCAGCTCTGGAAGACGACCATGAATCCCGAGACGCGGACCATCCTCAAGGTGACGATGGACGACGCGTTCCAGGCGAATGAGATCTTCCAGACGCTGATGGGGGACGAGGTGGAGCCGCGCCGCGTCTTCATCGAGGCCAACGCCAAGTTCGTGTCCAACCTGGACATCTGACCTCGACCGCCGGAGGCGGTGTATGGCGCTCCCGCTCGACCGCTTCACCCTCGAGGTCGTCCTCGTCGCCGTCACGGGGCTGATGACCCTGATGATGACGAACACCTGGCTGACGAACCGCGAGGAGCCGGGCGTGTCCTCTTGGTTCGTCGCGACGGTCGGTGGGTTCATCGTGTTCGGGGTCATCGCCGGGCTCGACACGCGGGCCGGCGGCGCGGCGGCGCTCTACGGAGCCCGCAACATCGCGTCATTCCTGCTCGCGCTCGGGATCCTCGGCGGCGTGATGCAGTTCCGCGGCCTCGGGGACGCACGATGGTGGCGGGCGCTCGGCGCCATCGGTGCTGGGGTCGCCGTGGTGATGTTCCTGGTCCGCGATGACGTCCGGACGCGACTCCTCTTCTTCGATGCCAGCTCGATCCTCGTGATGGCCGGGCTCACGGTCGCGCTCGCCTGGCGCGCCCCGGTGGAGGAGCGTCGCAGCCTCCAGTTCGGCACCATCGCGCCCCTCGGCCTCCTCGGCGTGCTCGCCACGCGGCTCTGGACGACGTGGCAGGCGGGACCTGACGCCACGCTGCCGGACCCCGACGCCCAGAACGCCGTCTTCCTGATGACGGCGCTCTTCAACATCACGATGACCCACACCGCCACGCTGGTGCTCTACCAGCGCGCGCAGGCGCGGACCATCCGCCTGGCGATGGAGGATCCGCTCACCGGGCTCCCGAACCGCCGGGCCTTCGACGAGCGGCTCGCGCGCGAGCTCGCCCGCAGCACCCGCACCCACGCCCCGTTCGCGCTCATCCTCGCGGACGTGAACGACCTGAAGGGGACGAACGACCGCCACGGCCACCGCGCGGGCGACCGCCTCCTCGGCGCGGTCGGCGACCGGCTCCGTGCGGTGGCCCGCGAGACCGACGTCGCGGCGCGTCTCGGTGGGGATGAATTCGGCGTGCTCCTGACCGGCGTCGGCGACGAGCACGCCCTCGCCGCGGCCGTCCAGCGGTTACGCGAGGCGCTCGAAGGCGAGGTCGACTGCGGCGGTGGGGTTCGCCTCGACCTGGGCGTCAGCCTCGGGGGCGCGCTCTGGGGCGCGCCGGCCGAGGCGCGCGAGGCGCTGCTCGGCGCGGCCGACCAGAGCCTCTACGCCGACAAGGCCCGCACCCGCCTGCGCACCGCATCGGCCTAAGAGCGACGTAGTGCGGTAAGGCGAAGGGGGCGTCCCGCCGTTGGCGGGACGCCCCCTTCGCCCATCGTACGCGAGCGGCTTCAGCCGCGGACGACGTCGCGCCCGGTCGTGAGCTGCTGCCCGAACCAGAAGTGCGCCGCCGAGATCATCGCGAACGGCACGAACGAGGCGGCGCTCAGCGTGAGGTGCAGCGTGGGATCGATGCCCCCGGTGGAGACCGGACGCGTCACGAACACGAAGCCGAGCCAGGCCGCGAGGGCCCCCGCACCGACTCCCTTCGCCCCGAGGGCGGCATACTTCTCGAATTGATCAGGGGTCATGGGGAATCAATGTGTCACACCCCCGGCGAGTTCCTCCACCCCCCCGGCGGTCACCCGATGGGAGATCAGGGGGCGCGGGGCCGGGGCGGCCTCCCCGAGGAGGACCGCATCGGCGAGCTCCGCGACGGCGGCGTCCGCGCCGGCCGAATCCCGGGCAAGGATCGTGAGCAGGACCTCGCCCGTTTCGACGCTGGCCCCGGGGCGCACGTGCACGAGGACCCCGACCGCCGGATCGACGACATCGGTGACCCGGGACCGCCCCCCGCCCAAGCCGATGATCGCATGTCCGACCCGCTTCGGCTCGACCCGTTGCACGATGCCGGGACCGGACGCGGTGATGACCCGGCGTACCGGCGCCGCGGCGAGGTGCGCCGCCGGGTCATCGACGAGGCCGGCCGGTCCCCCCTGCGCGACGACGATCCGGCGGAACATCTCCAACGCCGCCCCGCCGTCGAGCGTCGAGGTCGCTTGAGCCCGCGCGGTCGCGGGATCGGCGGCGACGCCGGCCACGAGCAGCATCTCGGTCGCGAGGGCGAGGGTGACCGCTCGGACATCCGCCGGCCCACCGCCCCGCAACAGCTCGATGGACTCCGCGACCTCCACCGCGTTGCCGCACGCCACGCCGAGCGGCGCATCCATGTCGGTGAGGAGCGCGACGGTCCGGCAGCCGCGACGCTCGCCGAGCGCGATCATCGTGCGCGCGAGGGCGAGGGAGTCCTCGAGACGCGTGAGGAAGGCGCCGGCGCCGGTGGTGACGTCGAGGACGAGCCCCGTCAGGTCCTCCGCGAGCTTCTTGCTCATGATGCTCGCGGCGATCAGCGGGATGGCGGGGACGGTCGCCGTCGCGCCGCGCAGCGCATAGAGCCGTTTGTCGGCCGGGGCGATCTCCGCCGTCTGCCCGATGAGCACGCAGCCCAGCGTCTCGAGCTGCGCCACGGCGCGATCCAGGGAGAGATCGGTCCGGAAGCCCGGGATCGCCTCGAGCTTATCGAGGGTGCCACCCGTATGCCCGAGCGCGCGACCGGACATCATCGGCACGGCGACGCCGCAGGCGGCGACGAGGGGGGCGAGGACGAGGGACACCTTATCCCCGACGCCGCCGGTGGAGTGCTTGTCGACCCGCGGCCGCCCGAGGTGGCCGAGGGCGAGCCGGTCCCCGCTGTCGAGCATCGCCGCGGTGAGCCCCTCGATCTCGTCCCCCTCCATCCCACGGAAGTAGACGGCCATCGCCATGGCGGCCATCTGGTAATCGGGGATGTCGCCGGCGGCGTAGAACCGCATGAGGCCGGCCCACTCATCCCGGGAGAGTCGGCCGCCGTCGCGCTTGCGCTCGATGAGGTCGGTCACGCGCATTGGCTGTGCCCCCGAGCGGTGGCTAGAATGCGTCGACGGACCGCGACGGGCGCGGGACGACGGGCTACCATGGGGGCGACCCCCGTGTCGAGGAGCGAGGAGCGGATGCGGCGTCTGCTGGCGATGGGCATGATGGTCGGGCTGGTCGGGTGGGGCGGTTCGGCACGGGCGCAGGGCGGCCCCGACGTGGCCCCGCTGCTGCAGGCTGCGATGGCGGCCATCGACTCCGGCCAGTTCGCCCCTCCCGAGCGGAGGACGCGCCTCTACGCCACCGGGCAACGCCTCGCCGATTCCGCGGCCCGACTCGCGCCACGCAACGCCACCGCCCACGCCACCCGCGCGATCGCGCTGGGACGCACCGCGCAGGCGCTCGGCGCGAAGGAGCGGACGGCCTACGCCACCGAGGTCCGGCGCGAGGTGCGCACCGCGCTCGCGCTCGACCCGAACAACGCCCCCGCCCTGCACGTGCTCGGGATGTGGCACGCGGAGATCCTCCGCCTGAACCCCGTCGCGCGGCTCGCGGCGAAGACGTTGCTCGGCGGCGCCGCCTTCGCCGAGGCGGATTGGGGGGAGGCGCAGCGCGCGCTCGAGCGCGCCGTGCAGCTCGAGCCCGACCGGATCACCCACCGACTCGACCTCGCGGGGATCCTCGCGGACCGCGGTGACGCGGCCGGTGCGGCGGCCCAGCACGCCTGGATCGCGCGCGCGCCGGCCCGCGAGTTCAACGACGCCGCCTACAAGCGCCTCGCCGCGGAACGCGCGCGCCGGTGACCTCGCCTGCCGCGCGCGCCCTCGCGCTCCCCCGGGAGCTGGAGCAGGCCGCGCATGCCTACTACGTGCTCGACCGGCCGTCGCTGAGCGACGCCGCGTACGACAAGCTGTTCCGCGAACTGCAGGCGCTCGAACGGGATCACCCCGAGCTACGCGACGCCGACTCCCCGACGAACCGCGTCGGGGCGGTCGTCACGGAGAGCCATCTCGCGAAGCACGCGCACCTCGTGCCGATGGGCTCGCTCGACAACGCCTTCGACGAGACCGAGCTCGCCGAGTGGGAGGCGCGCGTCCGCAAGCTGACCGGGGACGCCGTGGACGCCGACGGCTTCTGCGCCGAACTCAAGATCGACGGGGCCGCCATCTCGCTGACCTACCGCGACGGCGCGCTCGTCACCGGCGCGACGCGCGGGAACGGGAGCGTCGGCGAGGACGTCACGGCGAACCTGCGCACCAT
Source organism: uncultured Gemmatimonas sp. (assembly GCA_964526485.1). Lineage (GTDB taxonomy): Bacteria > Gemmatimonadota > Gemmatimonadetes > Gemmatimonadales > Gemmatimonadaceae > Pseudogemmatithrix. Next base: position 7,848 of record CAZGIE010000051.1, read on the forward strand.
CCCCGACGTCCCCCGCCATCTCGACGGGACGGGGTGGCCACCCCTGATCGAGATCCGCGGCGAGGTCTACATGACCTTCGACGGCTTCGAGCGGATGAACGCGGAGCGGGTGGCCGCCCGGGAGCCGGTCTTCGCGAACCCGCGAAACTCCGCCGCCGGCGCGCTCCGACAGAAGGACCCGGCGGAGACGGCGCGGCGTCCGCTGCGCTTCTTCGGGTACGCCTTCGCCGTGCCCGGCGCCGTAGCGCTCCCGTTCCGGACGCAGTGGGAGCTGCTCGAGACGCTCGTCGCATGGGGGATCCCCGTGGCGCCACATCGGCGTCGGTGCGCCGACCTCGCCGCCGTGCACGCGTGGGCCCGCGAGCTCGAGACGACGCTCCGCCCCGCACTTCCCTTCGCGATCGACGGGGGCGTCGTGAAGGTCGATGCGCTCGCCCTGCAGGGGGAGCTGGGCGTGGTCGGTGGCCGGGTCCCGCGCTGGGCGATCGCGCGGAAGTTCGCCCCGGACCTCGCCGAGACGACCCTCCTCGACGTCGAGGTCCAGGTGGGGCGCACGGGCGCGCTCACCCCGCGCGCGGTGCTCGCCCCCGTGGAGGTCGGCGGCGCGACGATCACCTACGCGACGCTCCACAACTTCGACCAGATCGCCGAGAAGGACCTGCGCATCGGCGACACGGTGCAGGTGAAGCGGGCGGGCGAGGTGATCCCGCAGGTGCTCGGTCCGGTGCCGGAGCGGCGCACCGGGGCCGAACGCGCGATCGTCGCCCCGGCGCACTGTCCCGCCTGCGACGCCGTCGTCGTGCGCGACGAGGCGGAGGTGGCGCTCTACTGCCCGAACCTCGCCTGCCCAGGGCGCCGGCTCGAGGCGCTCGCGCACTTCACGAGCCGCGATGCGATGGACATCCGCGGCCTCAGCACCCAGCGGCTCGAGCAGCTCGTGGCCGCGGGACTCGTGACCGACGCGGCCGACCTCTACACGCTGACGGCCGAGGCGATCGCCGGACTCGACCGGCTCGGCGAGCGGAGTGCGACGCAGCTCGTCGCGGCGATCGACGCGTCACGGGCCCAGCCCCTCGCACGGCTCCTCAACGCGCTCGGCATCCGGCACGTGGGAGCCGAGTCGGCGAAGCTGCTCGCGCGGCACTTCGGGACGATGGAAGCGCTCTTCGCCGCCTCGGTCGAGACGCTCGAATCGTTGCACGGCGTCGGGCGGACGATGGCCGAGGCGGTGCACGCCTGGGCGCGGACGCCGGCGGTCGTCGACCTCGTCGCGCGGCTGCGTGGGGCCGGCGTGCGAATGGACGAACCTCAGGCGGCCGGGGCCGGCGGCGCCCTCACCGGACTGAAGCTGGTGCTGACCGGGACCTTCCCGACCCTCTCGCGCCAGGAGGCGACGGCCCGCATCGAAGCCGCGGGCGGGAAAGTGACGAGCGCCGTCTCGAAGGCGACCGACCTGGTCGTCGCCGGCGACGAGGCCGGCAGCAAGCTCGTCAAGGCGCGCCAGCTCGGCGTGCAAGTGATCGATGAGGCCGAGCTCCTCCGCCGCCTCGGCGACTGACCCTCATGCCCACACCGACCATGGCCTCCGACCCGTCGCTTACGCCGCTGTCCCATCCCGCGCTCCGCGCGCTCCGTCAGGCATTGATGCATGACCTGGGCGACCGGTTCGCGGGGGTCCTCCAGCAGGCTGGGAGTGCGGGGGGCGAGGCGATGATGGCCGCGTTCGACGGCTGGTGCAGCCGCCGAGGCCTCGGGCATCCCGAGGCGCTCGCGATGCCCCGGTTCCGCGCGGCGGTGACCGACTTCCTGCGGGAGGCGGGCTGGGGGACGGTTCGGTTCGTGGACTTCGGCCCCAGCGTGCTCGGGCTGGAGGCGACCGACTGGGCCGAGGCGGAGGACGCGCCGCGGCTGCCGTATCCGTCGTGCTTCTACTCGGCCGGGCTGCTGGCCGACCTCTTCGGTCGGGTCGCCGATGGGCCGATGGCGTGTCTGGAGGTGTCGTGCCGCGCGGCCGATGCGCCCAGCTGCTGCTTCCTGCTCGGGAGCCCTGAGGTGCTGACGGCGGTGCACCAGCGGATCGTCGAGGGGATGGACCCCGAGACGGCGGTGCGCGCCGTCGGCTGAGCCGGGGCCGCTGGCCGGGTGCGTCGGGAGCCCATGGGGCGGCGTGGCGGCGTTGCTGGCCCTCCGGGTGACCGATAGCTTCCCTCGAGCGACGCCCCCCCACGCCCAGTCCGTCATGGCCTTCTGGGACCGCCTCTTCGGCGGCCGCTCCGATTCCGCGCCCAACCGGCAGCGCCTCGACTATCTGAACGAGGCGCTGGTGCTCGAGCGTCAGGGTGACTTCGACGCCGCGGTGACGAGCTATCGGCTCGCGCTGCGTGAGCGCCCCGACGACTTGAAGATCCTGCAGAACATGGCGATCGCGCTGAGCAAGGTGGGCCGAGTGGAAGAGGCGATCCGCGCGTACAAGAAGGCGGTGGACCTCGATCCGACGGCGAGTGGCGCGCACTACGGGCTCGCGTTCCTCCTCGCGAAGCGAGGGGACGCGCCCGGGGCGATCCGCCATCTCGAGGCGTTCCTCGCGCAGCCACCGGGCGGGGATGACGCGGAGCGGTTCATCGGGCACGCCCGCGCGACGCTCGCGCAGCTCCGCGGCGAGGACGCCGCGCCTTCGGCGGCCGGATGACGCCTGGCGCCTCGATCGCCGTCGTCAGCCAGAAGGGCGGCGTCGGGAAGACGACCACCGCCGTGAACCTCGCCGCCGCCTTCGCGCGACGCGGGCTCAAGACCCTCCTCATCGACGTCGACCCGCAGGGCTCGGTGCGCTACGGCGCGGGGCTTCGGCCGGGCCACCCGCTCCACGGCTTCGCCGACTACCTCGCGGGGACGCGGGCGCTGCGCGAGATCCTCCTCCCGACGGCGCTCCCCTGGCTGCGGGTGATCCTGGCCGGGAGCGTCTCCGAGGCCCTCGACCACTCCGACTATCTGGTGCGCTTCGGGGAGACGGACCTCCTCGCGCGACTCGTCGCCGAGGCGAGTGACCGGTGCGATGTCGTGGTGCTCGATACGCCGCCCGGGCTCGGACCGGTGACGCGCGCCGCGCTGCAGGCCGCCGACCGCGTCCTCGTCCCGCTGCAGGCGGAGCCGCTCGCGTTGCAGACGACGCCGCAGATCCTCCGCGGGGTGCAGGATATCGTCGCGACGCATCCGCGCCTCGTCTTCGACGGGATCCTCCTCACGATGTTCGAGGCGGGGAACCCGGCGTGCGAGACGACGGCGACCTTCCTCCGGCAGAAGGTGCCGGCGCATCTCCTGCTCGACCTGATGATCCCGCGCAGCCCGGCGCTGGCGGAGGCGTTCGCCGCGGGGCAGCCGGCGGTCGTGCGCGCACCCGCCGACCCCGCGGCGCAGGCGTACGTGAACCTCGCGATGCGGCTCGCCGCGCGGTTCGGTCGATGAGCGACCCGCGAGGTGTCGGGCGTGATCTGCGGCGCGTGGCGCCGCGCGGCGCCACGCCGAGGCGCCCCGTGATGCGACTCGCCGTGCTGCTCTGCGCCGCCGCGCTCGCAGCCTGCGGCGCGGTCGGCACCGAGCCGGGGGCGGTGCAGGCGCTCGACTTCACCGCCTTCCCCTATCCGGCCGTGGTCACGGGGGACTCGCTGCGGGATGACGCGGGACGGGTGGCCCCGCTCGTCGCGACCGCGTACGACGCCGATGGCGCGGTGGTCGCCGACGCCCCGATCCGTTTCGTCTCGCCCGACACCGGGGTCGCCATCGACTCGCTCGGGCGCCTCCGCACGACGCGGCGGCCGGGGCTGCTGCGCGTCTACGCGCTCGTGGACGGCCTGCAGAGCGCGCCACGGACGCTCCTCGTCACGGCCGCACCCGACACCGTCGCCGCGACGACCGCCACGACCGTCACGCTCGCCTACGCGATCCCCGACGCCGCGACCAACACCGCGGCCGAGATGACCGTCGCCGTGCGGAGCCGGACCGACCTCGACGCCCCGAACGTCACCGGTTGGCTCGTCCGCTGGCGGGCCGTGCACCGCGGCGACACCATCGCCCTCGGCGACACGACCCTCGCCGCGCTGCAGTCCGCGAGCGGTCGCCGCGCGGGACTCGACACCACGACGAGCGCGGGCACCTCGACGCGGAGGCTCCGCATCTTC
>CAZGIE010000052.1:0-11951 GCA_964526485.1 uncultured Gemmatimonas sp.
GATGCCCGGGCAGGTCCCGATCTCGAGCATCATCTCGAGGTCGAAGTTCGTGCGCGACTCGAGGCGCTGCGCCTCGAGGAGCTTCCCGGCGCCCTTGAGCGCGACGAGCCGGTCGGCGAGTTCGGCGCGGATCTCCTTCACCGCACGCTCGAGCGTGGGGCGCGTCGTCACGAAGTGCTTCGCCGGATAGATCGCCGTCCGCTGGAGCGGCGCGATCGTCTGGCCCGTGAGGGGATCGACCTTGGTGATGCGCTCGATCTCGTCACCGAACATCTCGACGCGCACCGCCTGCTCCTCGTAGGCCGGGAGGATCTCGACGGTGTCGCCGCGCACCCGGAAGGTGCCGCGCTCGAAGGCCACGTCGTTCCGCCCGTACTGGATGGCCACGAGCGCCCGCAGGATGTCGTCCCGCGGGATGCGCCGCCCCACGGCGAGTGTTACCATGGCGGCCCTGTACGTCTCGGGATCGCCGAGGCCGTAGATCGCCGAGACCGTCGCGACGACGATCACATCCTCCCGTTCCATCAGCGACGACGTGGCGCGGAGCCGCAGCCGGTCGATGTCCTCGTTGATCGAGGCGTCCTTCTCGATGTAGGTGTCCGAGGACGGGACGTACGCCTCGGGTTGGTAGTAGTCGTAGTACGAGATGAAGTACTCGACCGCGTTCCGCGGGAAGAACCCCTTCAGCTCGCCATAGAGCTGCGCGGCGAGGGTCTTGTTGTGCGAGAGCACGAGCGTGGGCCGGCCATGCCGGGCGATGACGTTGGCGACGGTCATCGTCTTCCCCGACCCCGTGACGCCGAGCAGGGTCTGAAAGCGATCGCCGCGCGCGAGGCCGGCCGTCAGTTCCCCGATGGCGCGCGGTTGGTCGCCCGCGGGGGTGAACGGCGACTCCAACTCGAAGCGGACGGGGGCGACGGTGGACGATGGATCGCGCATCAGCGTCGCGTCCCCTCGACGAGGCGGGCCACCGACCGGCACGCGTCGCGCTGCGACGCGCGAACGCCGACCTTGAGCGCCCCACGCCGATGCGTTATCGATAATCCGGCGATTATCCTATTCCCCATCGCCGCATTATACCCTCCCTCGACTCCCGCTCCCATGCCGACGGCCCCCGATTCCCTCCGCAAGAAGATCCAGCAGCTCCAGACCAAGCTCACCGCCATCGAGGCGCAGCAGTCCGCCGCCCGGACGGCGGCGCTGACCTTCCTCCGCCAGGCGATCGCCGATCTCGGGCTCTCCGCCGAGGACGTCGCCGCGGCGCTGGCGGGCGCCGGACGAGGGACGACGCGCCGTGGCCGGCCTGCCAAGGGCACGAAGGGTGCGAAGGGGAGCACGGGCGCGCGGAAGGGCCCGAAGGCCAAGCAGGGGCGTCGCAAGAAGACGGCTGCGAAGACCGCCGCGAAGCCCGCCGCGAAGGGACGCGCGAAGGGCGCCGCCGGTGTGAAGGTCCCCGCGAAGTATCGGGGCCCGGCCGGCGAGACCTGGAGCGGCCGCGGGAAGCAGCCACGCTGGCTCGCCGCGCTCGTGGCCGAAGGGCGGACGCCGACCGAGTTCTTGATCGCGCCGTGAGTCGGCGGGGCGGGGCGCGACCACCTCGCGTCCCGCCCGGCCCGCACGCGGGAGCGCCCCTCGGACGCGTCGGCTAGAAGCTCGGCAGCAGCGGCCGGGACCACGGGATGCCGGCCAGCAGGAGGAGCAGGGTAACCAGCGTGACCGCGAGCGCGCGCCGATGCCGCGTCGCGTCGTCCGCGCCGTTCTTCGCCACCACACCGCCGATCGTCGCCAGCAGCACCGCCGCGACCATCAGCGTCGGGTGCTCCGCGATGAAGAAGCGCCGGCTGCCATCGCGCATCGTCCCCGCCATGTCGGCCATATACGCCTTCACGGTCGGCGAGACGACGAAGAGCGACAATCCGATCAAGAGCTGCAGGTGCAGGTTCGCCGTGAAGGCGAGGAGGAGCGGACGCGTCCGTGCGAACGGCGTGCGGCCGTCGAGGCCGCGCGCGGCCTGGACGACGGCGAGGAGCCCGGTGAGGAGGACCGCCCACCGGAGGAGGTTGTGGATGGCGAGGATCATGCTGGAATGTACGCCACCGACGCCGGCGCCGGTTCCCCGCCCCGCGCGCGGCTAGTCCGCGAGCTGCTCGCGGCGGGCGACGCTCGAGACGCCCTTCACCCGGCGCGCGGCCTTCACGATCCGTTCGAGGTGCGCGAGGTTCTCGACCTCCACCAGCGCGGCGCCGGTGACGCGACCGTCGACCGTCCGCAGCTCGAGCGACTTGATGTCGGTCCCCGCCGCGCTGACCGCCGTCGCGAGATCGGCGTAGAGCCCCTGCCGGTCCTGCCCCTCGATCGCGAGGCGGATGAGGAAGCGCTCCCCCGAGGTCTCCTGCCAGTCGATCTCGAGCCGCCGCTCCGGTTCGTGGACGAGGAAGAGCAGGTTCGGGCAGTCGAACCGATGGATGCTCACGCCGCGACCGCGCGTCACGTAGCCCACGACCTTGTCACCGGGGACCGGCTGGCAGCACTGCGCGTAGCGCACCATCAGCCCGTCCGCGCCCTGGATGCGCAGCCCCTTCGAGGTCCCGGCGCCCCCGCGCATCCGGTCGATCAGCCGTTCGATCGGACTCGGACGGAGCGCTTCCTGCGGCGCCTCCGCCGCATCCGGATAGAGCGCCGTCAACAGCTGCGTGACCGTCAGGTCCCCCTGCCCGATCCCGGCGAGCACCTGCGAGGCGTCCTGCAACTTGAGCGCCGCGGCGGCCCGCGCGAGCTCCGCCTCCCCCAGCTTCGCGTGCCGCCGACGGCGCAACTCGCGCCCGAGGATCTCCTCCCCCACCGCCTGGAACGTCCGCTGCTCCTCCTGCCGGAGCCACTGCCGGATCTTGTGGCGGGCGCGCCCCGTGCGGACATGCGCGAGCCAGTCGCGGTTCGGGCGCGCGACCGGGCCACGGATGATCTCGCAGGTCTCCGAGTTCCGCAGCTCGCGCGAGAGCGGGACGATCCGCCCGTTGACGCGCGCCCCCTGCGTCCGGAGGCCGACCTGGGTGTGCACCGCGAAGGCGAAGTCGATCGGCGTCGCCCCCTTCGGCAGCTGGATGACGTCGCCGCTCGGGGTGAAGACGAAGATCTCGTCCTGATACAGGTCGAGCTTGAGGAACTCGAGGAACTGGTCCGGCGTCTCGGCGTCGAGCTGCAGCTCCAGCACCTGCCGGAACCAGTTCAGGTGCCGGTCGAGCTCGCCGCTCCCGCGCTCCCCCTCCTTGTACAGCCAGTGCGCCGCGATGCCGTACTCCGCCGTGCGGTGCATGTCCCGCGTGCGGATCTGGATCTCGAAGAGGGTGCCGCCAGGGCCGAAGATCGTCGTGTGCAACGACTGATAGCCGTTCGACTTCGGCGAGGCGATGTAGTCCTTGATGCGCTCCTGCAGCGGCGTCCACGCCCCGTGGATCACCCCGAGCGCGTGATAGCACTCGGGGACGTCCTCGACGAGCACGCGGATCGCGTAGAGGTCGTAGATCTCGTCGTAGGGCTTCTCCCGCTTCTGCATCTTCTTGTGGATCGACCAGAGATGCTTGGGCCGCCCGCCCACCTCGACGACCCGCACGCCGCTCTCGCGCAGCTTCGCGTCGAGGGGCGCGATCATCTCGGCGATCCGCGCGTCCCGGTCGGCGCGCTTCTCGGCCAGGAGCCGCGCGAGCGCCCGGTACTCCTCCGGCTCGAGCCATTTGAAGGCGAGATCCTCGAGCTCGGCCTTCATCGCCGCGAGGCCGAAGCGGTGCGCCATCGGCGCGTAGAGGTCGCGCGTCTCGAGCGCGATCCGCCGCCGCTTCTCCTCCGGCATCCACTCGAGCGTCCGCATGTTATGCAGCCGGTCGGCGAGCTTCACCAGGATCACCCGCGCGTCCTTCGCCACCGACAGGAGGAGCTTGCGATAGCTCTCCACCTGCCGCTCCTCGCGGGATGCCATCGGGAGATGGCCGATCTTCGTGAGCCCGTCGACGATCTGCGCGACCTCGCGCCCGAACTCGCGCTCGACGTCTTCGACCGTGCTCCCCGTATCCTCCACGACGTCGTGGATGAGGCCGCTCGCGACGGTGACGGAGTCGAGATGGAGCTCGGCGAGGATGCGCGCCACCGAGACGCAGTGCGTCACGTAGGGATCGCCGTTCCGCCGGACCTGCCCCGCGTGCGCCTTCTCGCTGAACCGGTAGGCGCGGCCGAGGAGGTCGCCGTCGAGCCGCGCGGCGACGTCGTCCGGCAGCGTCCAACCCGGGATGATCTCGGCGAGCGCGGCGGTGGTCACCATCGGTATATGCCAAGGGCCCGCTTGCTTTACAAGAGGCGCCCCTCCTGCGCGAGCGAGACGTAGCGCGCCCGACCGATCACCACATGGTCATGGACCGGGATGTCGAGCAGCCGCCCCGCCGCCACGAGCTGGCGGGTGACCGTCAGGTCCTCCGCGCTCGGCGTCGGATCCCCGGAGGGGTGGTTATGCACGAGGATCACGGCCGCCGCCCGCTCGGCGATCGCCTCCCGGAACACCTCCCGCGGATGGACGAGGGACCCGTCGAGGATCCCGCGGCTGATCAGCAGGTCACGCTCGAGCCGGTGCTGGGCGTCGAGGACGGCGACATGGAACTCCTCAACCCCGAGCCCCCCGAGCCGGGGGCCGTAGAAGCGGAAGACATCGTCGGGGCCTCGCATCGGGATGCGCGCCCCCATCGGCTCCTCGGCCATCCGGCGGCCGAGGGCGAGCGCCGCCTGGACGGTCAGCGCGCGGACGGGGCCGACGCCGGGGACGCCGGCGAGGGTCGCGATCGGGGTCTGCGCGAGGCGGCGCAGCGACCCGCCGCACCGCTCGAGGAGCGCCGCGCCGGCGTCGGTCGCGCTCCGCGTCCGGGTCCCGGGACCGAGGAGGAGGCCGAGGAGCTCGGCGCCGCTCAACGCCTCCGCCCCGAGGGCGCGCAGGCGTTCGCGGGGGCGGTCGGCGGGCGGGAGGGAACGGACGAGGGGCACGGCGCGACGATCGCGCGTGCCCCCCGGACCGACGTCATCGCGCGATCGCGCGCGCCGTCATCCCGTCCCGTGGCACTTCTTGAACTTCTTGCCACTGCCGCAGGGGCAGGGATCGTTGCGCCCGATCCCATCGAAGTCCCCCGTCGCGGCCGGCGTCGCCCCAGCGAGCGAGGTCACCCCCCGCCCTGCCCCGACGACCGTCGGCACCGCCGCGGGATCGGCGCCGGGCGCCGACGGCGCGAAGGGGTCGATGTCCGCCGGAGCCGCCTCGGGGGCGACGGGGGCGACGAGCCCCGCGGCAGGGGCGGCCGGTGCGATGGGGGCGCGCGGCGTCGCCGGCGCCTCCTCGAAGACCAGCTGCACCTTGAGGAACCGCTCCGCGAGGGTGTGCTGCATGTCGCGCATGAGGTCCTCGAACATCGCGAAGGCCTCCTGCTTGTACTCGACGAGCGGGTCCTTCTGTCCCCACGAGCGGTACCCGATCGCGGCGCGGAGCTGGTCGAGGTCGTAGAGGTGATCCTTCCACTTCTCGTCCAGGACGTTCAGCATCACGAGGGAGAGAAGACGGGGGCCGTACTCGCCGAGCGCGTCGAGCTTTTCCCGGAAGGCCGCCGCCGCCGCGGCCGAGGCCTCACGCACCGCCTCCGGGAGCGTCGCGGGACGGATCCCCTCCGGCTCGAAGACCGGGACCCGGAGCAGGTAGTGGAGGAGGAGTTCCTCGCGCAGTCCCTCGATGTCCCAGTCGGTCGCCGCCTCCACGGTCTCGAGGGCCCCCGTGACGCGCCGCTCGACCGCCGCCTCGATCATCCGCGCGGCCTCGCCCTTCAGCTCCTCGCCCCCCTCGAGCGCGAACGCGCGGAGCGAGTAGACGACCTCGCGCTGCTGGTTCATCACGTCATCGTAGTCGAGGAGCCGCTTGCGCGACTGGAAGTTCTGCAGCTCGACGCGCTTCTGCGCCGTCTCGACGGACCGCGTGAGGAGCGGGTGCGTGAGCACCTCCCCCTCCTGCGCGCCGAGGGAATCCATGAGGCGCGCGATGCGGTCGGAGCCGAAGAGGCGCATCAGGTCGTCCTCGAGGGAGAGGAAGAACTGCGAGCTCCCCGGGTCCCCCTGACGCCCCGCGCGACCGCGGAGCTGCCGGTCGATGCGGCGCGACTCATGCCGCTCCGAGCCGATGATGTGCAGTCCGCCGATCTCCGTCACATCGACGAGCTTCCCATCGGCGTCGGGCACCTGCGACGGGAGGGACTCCCGGACGCCCTCGCCGAGTTTGATGTCGGTGCCGCGGCCCGCCATGTTCGTCGCGATCGTGATCGCGCCCTTCTGGCCGGCGAGCGCGACGATCTCCGCCTCGCGTTGGTGGTACTTCGCGTTGAGGACGTTGTGCGGGAGCCCGGCGCGCTGGAAGAGGCGCGAGAGCGTCTCCGAGGCCTCGACGCTCGTGGTGCCGACCAGCACCGGGAAGCCGAGCGCGTGCAACCGTCGCGTCTCCTCGAGGATCCCGTTGAACTTCTCGCGCCGCGTCTTGTAGATGAGGTCCTGCCGGTCGTCCCGGATGATCGCCCGGTTGGTCGGGATCACCGCGACCTCGAGCCCGTAAATCTGGAAGAACTCCGTCTCCTCCGTCTCGGCGGTGCCCGTCATGCCCGCGAGCTTCTCGTAGAGGCGGAAGTAATTCTGGATGGTGATGGTGGCGAGGGTCTGCGTCTCCCCCTTCACCTGCACCCCCTCCTTCGCCTCGACGGCCTGATGGAGCCCCTCGCTCCACCGCCGGCCCGGCATCGTGCGGCCGGTGAACTCGTCGACGATGAGCACCTGCCCGTCCTGCACGACGTAGTTCACGTCCTTCTCGTACAGCACGTGCGCGCGCAGGAGCTGATGGATGATGTTCAGCTTCTCCGACTTCTGGGCGTACTCGATCTCCAGCTGCCGCTTCGCCTCGCGCCGCTGCGCGGGCTCGAGCGCCGCGTCGCGCTCGAGCCGCCCCATCGCCGTCGCGATATCGGGGAGGACGAACTCGTCCGGCGCCTGCGGCGAGAGGTGGTCGACGCCGCGGTCGGTGAGGTGCACCGAGTGACCCTTCTCGTCGAGCACGAAGAGGAGGTCCTCCTCAAGATCGCGATACTCCTGCTTGGCGGGCGGGAGCTTCCGGTCCGCGAGGTGCGCGAGCTCGGTCTCCTGCATGAGCTGCTTCACCCCCGTCTCCTGCATCACCTTGAGCAGGCGCTTGTTCCGCGGGCTGCCGAGCCGCGCCTGGTAGAGCGCGACGCCGGCGGCCGACAGGTCCTTCTCCGCCAGGAGCCGCTCCCCCTTCGCGACGAGGTCGTTCACGAGGACCGTCTGCCGCTGCACGAGGCGTGCGACGGCCTGGTTCTGCTCGGCGTACGCGCGGTCGCCCTCGTTCCCGACGGGACCCGAGATGATCAGCGGGGTCCGCGCCTCGTCGACGAGCACCGAGTCGACCTCGTCGACGATCGCATAGACGTGCGGCCGTTGCACCCGCTGCGCGAGCTCGACGACCATGTTGTCGCGCAGGTAGTCGAAGCCGAACTCGTTGTTCGTCCCGTAGGTGATGTCGCAGCCGTAGGCGGCCCGCCGCGACGGCGAGCCGGGCTCTGTGTCATCGAGGCAGCCGACCGTGAGCCCGAGCCAGCGGAAGAGATGTCCCATCCACTGCGAGTCACGCCGCGCCAGGTAGGAGTTGACGGTGACGAGGTGCGCCCCGCGCCCGGGGAGCGCGTTCAGGTAGAGCGGGAGGGTCGCGACGAGGGTCTTCCCCTCGCCCGTCGCCATCTCCGCGATCCGCCCGAGGTGCAGCTGGATACCGCCGATCATCTGCACGTCGTAGTGCACCATGTCCCACGGCAGGTCCCGCCCGGTCACGCTCGCCGTGGTCCCGCAGAGCCGGCGGGCGGCCTCCCGCACCGTCGCGAACGCCTCGGGAAGGAGCTCGTCGAGCACGTCGGCGATGGCCTGTCGGAGCTCCCCCTCGAGCCCCCCCTGCCCATCCGCCCCCCCGAGCTGCCGATCGAGGCGCTCGCGCACCTCCGCGTCCGCGGCGGCGTGCTTTTCGGCGCGCAACGCGTCGATCCGCGCCTGCAGGGGGGCGGTCCGCTCCGTGATGCACGCCCGGAACGCGGCGGTCTGCGCCTGGACCTGCGCATCCGAGAGAGCCGCGAGCGCCTCCCCGTGCCGACGGATCTCGTCGACGATCGGCTGGACGCGGCGGGCCTCACGCTCGTGGCGCGTGCCGATGACCTTCGCGAGGAGCTGCTTGAACATGGCCGTCTGGTCGCTCTCAGGAGGAACGGGTGGCGCGTCGCCGACTCACGGCGCCTCGCCACCCACGCGATACAATCCGCACGCCGCGATGTAGTCCGCGACGGCGTCCGTCACCCACCCGCGCACCGGGAGGCCGGCGCGCACTCGCGCCCGCACCTCGGTGGCGGAGACATCGAGCCGCCGCGTCGCGAACCGCTCGACGGGCGGGGTCCCGTCGGGCAGCGCGCCGATGGTCTCGCCCCGCGTGCAGACCACGAGCCGCGCCATCGTCGCCAGCGCCGCCGGCTCCCGCCACCGGTGCAACGTCCGCGCCGCGTCCTCGCCGAGGAGGAAGCAGAGCTCCGCCCCCGGCTCGGCCGCCCGGATCGCACGCACCGTGTCGACGGCGAAAGATAACCCCCCCCGCTCCGTCTCGATGGGCTCGACCCGCATCCCCGGGAGCCCCTCCACCATCCAGCGCACCATCCCCACACGGTGAATCGGCGCCGTCAGGGCGCTCGCCCCTTTCAGGGGCTGCTGGTGCGCGGGGATGAACCAGACCTCGTCGCAGCCGAGCTGCTCGAGCGCCTGATAGGCGAGGTGCAGATGCCCGAGATGCGGCGGGTCGAAGCTCCCCCCGAGCAGCGCGAGGCGCCGCGGGGCGGTCATCCGTCCGTCAGCCCGCGGCCGGCGGCCGGCGGCCAGCCGTGGCCGTGGAATCGGCCGGGTCGATCTTGCAGGCGGCCCGCACACCGGCGTCCTCGGGATAGGCGCCGAGCAGGGCCTGGCAGACCTCGCGCGCGTCATCGTCGTACTTCATAAACGGAAGGCGGTAGATCTCGACCATCCGGAGCATCGCCTGCTTGGCGCGCTCCGACTCCGGCCAGTTCTTCACGACGTCCTTGAAGTAGAGGATCGCCGAATCGAAGGCCTTGCGACGGTAGTAGTGCATCCCCGTGTCGTAATCCTTGGACGCGAACCGCTCGTCGAGATCCTTGAGGGCCTTCGTCCCGGAGTCCGCGAGCGGCGAATCGGGATAGACGCCGACGAGAAGGCGGAACTGCGTCTGCGCGAGGAGGCCGTACTGCGGATCCAGCGCGGGCGTCTTCCAGAGCTCGACGTACACCTGCCCCGACTTGAGGAGGGCGTCGTCCGCGAGGGAATCGTCGGGGAAGGTCTCGCTCAGCTTGATGAACGCCTGGGCCGCCAGGAGCCGCTCCGTCCGCTTGAGGCGGGCGAGCCCGAGGTACCACTGCGCCTTGGGGAGGAGCGTATCGCGGGCGGGCAGGTCGAGCGTCAGCCGTTCGAAGGCCGACGCGGCGTCCCCCCACTTCCCCGCCTCGAACTTCGCCATCCCCGCCTGGAAGAGCGCGACGGAGGTCGGATAGTCGCGGACGTTGAAGGGGCGGAAACACGCGGCGCCCGCGAAGAGGAGTCCGACGAGCGGCAGGGCGCGCCGGAGCCCCACGGCCCGACGGACGCGACCGGCCACACCGGAGACGCGACGGGCGGCGGGATGGTCGGCCCCGGACGGCTGGGATCCTCGCGGAACGACGGGGGACGGCACGGGCATCAGGTCGGGGGTTGCAGGCGGGCGGACCCTGGGAGCCCTCGAAAGTAATCAATCGTGGCCCGGAGGCCCTCCCGGAGGGGGATGGTCGGGGCCCACCCGAGCCGTTCCCGGGCCCGGGTGATGTCCGGCTGCCGCACCTTCGGGTCGTCCGCCGGGAGGGGCAACGACGTGATCGCCGACGTGGATCCGGTCATCTCGAGCACCAGCTCCGCGAGCTGCCGGACGGTGAACTCGTCGGGGTTCCCGATGTTCACCGGGTCAGTGACCCCGCTCTGGAAGAGGCGGTAGATCCCCTCGACCTCGTCCGAGACGAAGCAGAACGACCGGGTCTGCGAGCCGTCCCCGTAGAGGGTGAGTGGTTCACCGCGGAGCGCCTGCATGATGAAGTTCGAGACGACGCGCCCGTCGTTCGGCCGCATCCGGGGGCCGTACGTGTTGAAGATCCGGACGATCCGCGTGTCGACCCCCTGCGCCCGATGGTACGCCATCGTCATCGCCTCGGCGAAACGCTTCGCCTCGTCGTAGCAGCCACGGGGCCCGATGGGGTTCACGTTCCCCCAGTAGTGCTCCGGCTGCGGGTGCACCAGCGGATCCCCATAGACCTCGGAGGTCGAGGCGAGGAGGAAACGCGCCCCCTTCGCGAGCGCGACGCCGAGCGCATTGTGCGTGCCGAGGGAGCCGACCTTCAGCGTCTGGATCGGGAGCTCGAGATAGTCGACGGGGCTCGCCGGCGAGGCGAAATGGAGCACGCCGTCGAGCGGCCCCGCGACGTAGGTGAACTCGGAGATATTGTGCCGCAGGAAGCTGAACCCGGGATGGCCCGTGAGATGGGCGATGTTCTCCGGGCTCCCGGTGAGGAAATTGTCGAGCCCGACCACCTCGTGGCCGTCACGGAGGAAGCGGTCGGCCAGGTGGGAGCCGAGGAAGCCGGCAGCTCCAGTGATCAGGACCCTCATTCAGTCCCTCGGCCGATCGAGCGGTACACGAAGCCGAACGCCCGCAGCTTCTCAGGATCGTAAAGGTTCCGCCCATCGATGAGCACCGGCGCGCGCAACCCCGCTTTGATCCGAGCGAAATCCGGGAAGCGGTACTCGTTCCAGTCGGTGACGATGACGAGCGCGTCTGCCCCCTCCACCGCCTCGTAGCTCGAGGCAGCGTAGGCGATACGGCTTCCGATACGTCGCTGAGTCTCATGCATCGCTGCCGGGTCGTGCCCGACGACCGTGGCTCCCGCGGCGAGGAGCTCGTCGATCAGCACCAACGCTGGCGATTCCCGCATGTCGTCGGTGTTAGCCTTGAAGGCGAGGCCCCAGAGCGCGATGCGCGCCCCGGACAGCCGCTCTCCGAGGACGCTCCGGACCTTCTCGAAGAGACGATGCTTCTGGCGTTCGTTGGCGTCGTCGACAGCCCGCAGCACCCCCATCGGAGCCCCACGCTCCTCGGAGGTTTTCACCAGCGCCTTCACGTCCTTCGGGAAGCACGAGCCGCCGTATCCCGGCCCCGGGAAGAGGAACGACGGCCCGATGCGCGCGTCGCTCCCAATCCCCTTCCGGACGAGGTCGACGTTCGCGCCGACCTTCTCGCACAAGTTGGCGATCTCGTTCATGAACGAGATCCGCGTCGCGAGCATCGCGTTGGCCGCGTACTTCGTCATCTCGGCCGACGGGATGTCCATGAAGATCACCGGCTTCCCGGTACGGACGAACGGCGCATAGAGCTCCCCCATCCGCTCGCGGGCGACGTCGCTCGCGACGCCGATCACCACGCGGTCTGGCTTCATGAAGTCGTCGACCGCGGCCCCTTCCTTCAGGAACTCGGGGTTCGAGCACATGTGGAACGGCACCCGCGCGTGCGGGCGGATGGCGGCGGCCACCTTCTCCGCCGTGCCGACCGGGACCGTCGACTTCGTGACCACGACGACCTCGCGCGCCGCGTGCCGGCCGATCTGCTCGGCGACCGCGAGGACGTGCTTGAGGTCCGCCGAGCCATCCTCGTCGGGAGGGGTGCCGACCGCGATGAAGATCACCTCGGCTGACGCGATCGCCGCCGCAACGTCGGTCGTGAAGGTCAGCCGCCCCGCCTTCCGGTTCCGCGC
>CAZGIE010000053.1:0-5045 GCA_964526485.1 uncultured Gemmatimonas sp.
TCGAGCGCTTCGAGCCGCGCGACGGCGCGCCGTTCCGCGTAGCCGAGCAGCGCCTCCCCGACGGCGGCGAGCCGTGCCGCGCCGTGGCGCGCGAGCAGGGCGCGCCACCCGGCCGCCCCCGCCGCGCACGCCGCGCGCTGCGCCGCGAGGTCGCCGCGCCGCTCCTCCGGCGTGCGGACGTTCGCGAGGACCAGCGCGAGCAGTTCCGGGTCGGGCACCCCTTCGCGCTCGAGCCGAACGGGCGGGAGGATGAGTCCCTCCTGCACGAGCTCCGTCGCCCCCTGCGGCATCGAGCCCGGACTCATCCCGCCGACGTCGGCATGGTGCGCGCGCACGACCGCGAACCCCGCGAGCCGGTCACCGTCGGCGATCGCCTCGATCATCGTGAGGTCGGGGAGATGCGACCCCCCGGCCCACGGGCTGTTCAGCAGGAAGACATCGCCGGGTCGTGGCCCCGCGTCGCGCACCGCCCGCACCGCCTCGGGGAGCGCGCCCAGATGCACCGGGATGTGCGCGGCCTGTGCGATCATCCGCCCCTCCGCATCGAACAGGGCGCAGGAGGCATCCCGCCGTTCGCGGATGTTCGGCGAGAGCGCGCCTCGGATCAGCACGCTCCCCATCTCCTCGGCGATCATCGCCACCGCGGAGGACCAGACCGCGAGCTCCAGCGCGTCGATCCGCTCGCTCATCGCGCCACCCGGTCGAGGCGCCAGCCCCCGATGTCCAATGCGGTCGCACGCCAGCCATGCGCGACCCAGAGCGTGGCATCGGGGAGCGCGAGGCTGCGCGGCCCGTCGACGACCGCCCCGCCACCGGGGCCGCCGGCGTCCTCCCCCGCCGCCACGTCGACGCCGGGCCGCGCGGGATCGCGTCGGAAGGCGGCGAGCGTCCCCGGCTCGCCCGCGATGTGGCGGAGCGCCACGCACTCCACCGGCTGTGGCAGCGTGAAGCCGTAGCGCGCGGCGTGCGCGGTGGCGAAGCGCTCGGCGACGGCGCGGCCGTCCTCGCCGGGCGACACGGGCACCTCGAGCTCATGCCCCTGCCCCACATAGCGCGCGCGGACCGACCAGCGGCGCTCCGTCCCGGCGACGCGCACGGCGAGCCCCTCGCAGGCCGCGCGCACGGCCTCCGTCGTCCACGCCGTCGCGGACGCGAGCACCGCCATCGCGACCTCGCGCCGCTCCGGCGCGATGGCGAGCCCGAGCGCGCTGAGGACGCCGGCGAACGGCGGCACGATGATGGTCGGCATCGCGAGCGCGTCGGCGAGCGCGCAGGCGTGCAACGGCCCGCCGCCGCCGAAGGCGACGAGGGCGCAGCCCCGCGGGTCGACCCCCCGCTCGACGCTCACCCGCCGCAGCGCGCGTGCCATCTCGGCGTCGGCGATCGCGAGGATCGCCTCCGCGGTGCGCTCGGTCGTCGCCCCGACCCGCGCGGCGAGTGCGGCGACGGCGCGCGTGGCCGCTTCGACATCGAGCACCACGGCGCCGCCGAACCGGTGTGCGGCGATCCGCCCGAGGACGATCTGTGCGTCGGTGACGGTCGGCTCGGTCCCGCCCCGCCCGAACGCGACCGGCCCCGGGCGCGCACCCGCGCTCCGCGGCCCGACGCGCAGCGCGCCCCCGTCATCGATCCAGGCGATGCTGCCGCCGCCCGCCGAAACGGTGTCGACGAGGACGCGCGGCAGCGCGATCGGCACCCCCGCGACGACACCGCCGGGTTCCACGAGCGGCTCACCGTCGAGGATGAGCCCCGCGTCGGCGCTGGTGCCGCCGATGTCGATGGTGAGCGCCTCGCGGCGATCGAGCGCGCGCAGCACCGCCGCGGCGCCGACCACCCCGCCGGCCGGTCCCGAGAGCGCGAGCGAGGCGGCCTGCCGTGCCGCATCCGCGGCGGGACGCATCCCCCCGCCCGACGTCATCACCGCGGGTGACGGCCGACCGCTCGCCCGCAGCCGGGCCGCGAGTCCATCGAGATAGCGGACGACGCGCGGGCGCGCATAGCCCTCGGCGACCGCCGTGGCCGTGCGTTCGTACTCGCGGATCTCGGGGAGCACCGCCGCCGACGTCACCACCTCGAGCCCGGGACGCGCCGCGCGGAGCGCCGCCGCGAGCGCCGCCTCGTGCGTCTCATCGCCGTAGGCGTGCAACAGCGCGACGACGACGATCTCCGGGTCGCGCCCGAGGACCTCGCGCACCACCTCGGCGATCCCATCGGCGGTCAGCGGACGCGCGACGCCCTCAGGCGTCTGCCGCTCCGGCACCGCGACGACGTCCGCCGGCGACACGAGCGGCGCGGGATGCGGCGCCGCGAGGTCGTAGAGCGCGGCCCGGTCCTGCCGCCGGAGCTCGAGGAGATCGGTGGCACCCGCCGTCGCGCAGAGGACGACCCGCGCCCCGGTGCGCTCGAGGAGGAGGTTGGTGACGACCGTGGTGCCGTGGACGAGGCGCGTCACGGGGACCGACGGGTCGGGGAGCGCATCGAGCACCGCCGCGACGCCGATCCCTTGGTCCTCGGGGGTGGAGAGGACCTTCGCGGCGACGATGCGCCCGTCGGGGGCGATCGCGACGCCGTCGGTGAAGGTGCCGCCGACGTCGACGCCGGCGACGCGCCCGAACGCGGGCATCAGGGACGCTCGGGCGAGACGACGGCGTGCCGCCAGATCACGAGCGTCATCGCGAGGTTCGCGGCGGCGAAGAGCATGAGGGGCCCCGCGAGGCGCTGCGTGACGAGCGGGGCGAGCGCGAGGGCGAGCAGGGTCTGCCCCGCGAGTGCCAGGGTGCCACGGCGCACCCATGGCGTCGCCGCGCCGCGCCAGATCGCACGCGCCGCCGGCCACGCGAGCGCGAGCGCCACCGGCGAGACGAGGAGCAGCGTCAGGTTGCGGTACCAGAAGACGTGCGCGGAGCCGAGCCACATGCCGAGGAGGATCAGGCCGACGAGGCCGGTCACGGTGCACCAGAGTCCCACGAACACCGCGGCGACGCCGCGTCGCCGCCGACGCGCGGCCGCGGAGAGGGGAACGAGGAGGAGGAACCAGACGGCGGCGATCGGTCCCATCGGCCCGAGCGCCAGCCCGCGCACGTCGGCCGCCTCCGGGGCCCGGCGCGCCGTGTACAGGGTGCGTTCGAGACGGACGAGGGGCACGGCGGCCCCCGTCGTCGCATCGGGGCGCCGCACCTCCCGGAGGAAGTCCCGGAGCCGCATCGGGACGTACATCGCCTCCCACGCGGTCATCGGGCGGTCGGCGCGCGGCCCGAGGGCGACGTCGATGCCGGCCTGCGCCCAGCGATCCGGGGTCGCGAGCCGCACCGCCTCGCTCCGGTACGACCACGTGGTCGGGATCGCCTGGAACCGACGGGCCAGCGCCCCGTCCAGCACGGCGTCGAGCGCATCGCGCACGCGGGTCGAGCAGTTGTCCCGGAAATAGTCGTAGCGATAATAGCGTCGCTCGGGGGTGGCGTTCGTCGCGACGGCGGTGGCCAGCGCCTCCGCCTCCGCCGGCGTCAGCGCGAGCACCTGCTCGACCGTCTCCCGATCCTGCGCGGCGTAGACCTCGAGGAGCCAGGGCGTCGGGAAGGCCTCGACCCAGTAGCGCGTCTCGCCGCTGAGGAACCGCGCGAGGAAGCGCGGCTCGTCGAAGGAGAACATCCCCCAGTTGTACGCGAGGTCGGCGCCGGTGAGGAAGTCGCGGACGCGGAGCGCGTTGTGTCCGAACCGCTCGAAGACGGCGTCACCCGGCCCGAAGGTCAGGACGGAGACCTGATAGCGCGGGATGTCGGCGGCGGCGCCGGCGGACGAGCCGGGCGGCGACGAGGGCTGCGCCGATGCACGCGCCGCGACCACGAGCGAGGCGGCCGCGACCAGGGAGACGCCGATCCGCCGCGCGACGGCGACGACGGCGCCGATCCCGTGGAGGGACCGCGCGGGCGCGCTCATCCGCGCCACTCGGTGCCTCGGTCGGCGGTGGCGTAGATGAGGTCGATGAGCTTGTGCAGCCGGACCTGGTCCGTGGGCGGGTCCGCCTCGACGTCGCCGCGCACCGCGGCGACGAAGTGCGCGAGCGCCGCGCGGTGGGACTGCACCGAGGCCGAGTCCCGCGTCGCGGCACCGGAGGGGGACCCGTCGACGATGCGGCCGCGCACCTCCTTCGCGACGCGCAACGGGGCGAGGCGGGCCGAGCCCGTGGCCCCGAGCAGCTCGAACCACCAGCGCTCCTCCGTCCCCACGTAGGCGTTCTGCAGATCGAGCGTCACGGTGAAGCCGCCCTTGCACTCGATGAGCACGACCGCGGCCTCCTCGACGGCGTTCGCCCCCTTCCCCCGCTGCAGCGTGACGGCGATGCGCTCGACGCGCGGGAAGTCGGTGAACCACCCCGCGAGATCGAGCAGCGGGAGGCCGAGCTCCAAGAGCGCCCCCCCGCCCGCCTCGTCGCGGCGATGGCGCCAGGGAGCGAGCGTCGCGCGGTGCCGGTAGACGCCGGCCCGCACGCCGCGGATCGCCCCGAGGTCGCCTCGGCGCACGATCGCGTCGAGCGCCTGCGCGTCGGCGCGGAAGCGCTCGGTGTTCGCCACCATCAGCACGCGACGCGCCTTCGCCGCGGCGGCGAGCGCGCGCTCGACCCCGCGCGCCGAGAGCGCGACGGGGCGTTCGCAGAGCACATGCCGCCCCGCCCGGAGCGCGGAGAGCGTATGCACCTCGTGCAGATGATTCGGCGTGCAGACCACGACGGCGTCGAGGTCGGGGAGGTCGAGGAGCTCGTCGACGTCGCCGCAGACGTCGCGGACGCCGTACCGGGTGGCGAGGGTCCGCGTCTTCGCGAGGTCGTTGTCGCAGAGGGCGGCGAGCTGCACCCCGCGCATCCGCGCCAGGACGGGGAGATGCGCGGTCTGCGCGATCGCGCCGAGGCCGAGGACGCCGACGCGCACGGGGGCGCGGACGGAGGCGGTGGAGCGCGGGGTGGACCGGGAGGGCATTCGGAGGCGCCGCCTACTCTGGGATGGGACCGATGGTGGTGCCGGGGTAGTACGCGGCGAGGATCGTCCGGG
>CAZGIE010000053.1:5055-11944 GCA_964526485.1 uncultured Gemmatimonas sp.
AGCCAGTCACACACGTGCAGGGCCAGCAGGCGCGCGTCCTGTCCGGCGCGCGCGCGCCCGATGGCCCCCCACTGACACATCCCCACGCCGTGCCCGTACCCACGACCGCGGACGACCACGCGACGGAGTTGACCGTCGTCGCGTTCCGCGGCGACGGAAAAATAGGCGCTGAGCAGAGCGTCGCCAGCCGCGGAGCGCAGGAGCGATCGGGCGTCGCTCCCCCGCACGCGGTAACTCCCGCCGGTCGCCCGGACCACGAGGGTCCCGACGCGACCGCTCGAGGTGACGTCCGCGACCACCAGATCCGTCACGCGCCCCGGTCCCCCAGCACCGACGGCGGCGTATCGGGCGAGGTAGCGCGCCATCACCGTGTCGAGCTCGGACGCGGTGAAGGAGCGCGTCCAGGCGAACCGGGGGGAGATGTCGCAGTAATGCCGGTCGGTGCCGGGGATCCGGTCGCTCACCTCGCGGAGGTGCGGCGCCCCGGCGCCACGCCACGCCTCGGTCGCCGACGCCGTGCGCCCCCCGCACGTCGAATGGTAGGGCGCGCTCGCGATCCGTCCGTCGAGCAGGACGACGAGCCCCGCCGTGTGGGCGATCGCCTCGTCGGCGAGCGGTCGCTCGGCGGCGACGCCCCCATAGACCTGATCGACCGTCGTGGCGAGGAGGTCGTACCGCGGATGCCGTGGTCGGCCGATGCGGGTCGCGAGGAGCCGCTCGGCGGCGTAGGAGCGGGCGGCGATCGCCTGCGCCTCGACCGCCGGCTCATCCGTCACGCCGCGCGTCCCGCCGATCTCGAGCGGCACGACCCCGCGGAGGTATGCCTCGAGCGGAACGAGGTTGACGAGGAGGATCCCGGAGTCGGTCGGCACCAGCTGCAGCGCGCCGCGATAGGCCGCACCGTTCCACGTGACCGCGGCCCCCGCCTCCGCGCGCTGCGTCATCGGGTTCGCATGCCAGCCCGTCACCGTGCCGTCGGCGTGGACGGCGCGGAGTCGGGCGCCGCGCCGCTGCACGGTCCAGCGATCGGTGGCGCGCGCGCGCACGAGCACCCCCTCCGTCTCGTCGAGGAGCCGCCAGTCGGCGGCGGCACCGAGGACGACCGAATCGGGCAGGACGCGCAGCGCGACGCGCAGCAGGGGGCCGTCGCCGGCCGGGGGGAGGACGACGCCGCCCCACTCGACCGGGAAGGGCGTCTCCGCCGCCGGGGCGGCCGACGACGTCGGGGCCGTGGCGCGTGAGGCGGGCGGGGTCGGCGCCGCGGCCACCGTCGCCGGGACGGGCCGCCGCGTGATCGGGGTCCGCCCGAGGCGCTGCTCCTCCTGTTCGAGCGGGCGGGAGAGACACCCGACGACGAGACTCACGAGGCCGAGCCGCCACGCGAGGCGCGCGGCACGGCCGAGGCTCATCGCCCGAAGCTCCCGATGCTCGCCGCCATCGGCAGCGCGCGGCGCGGGGAGGTACCCGGGGCCTCCGGGCGCGAGAGGATCCGCCGGGCCGTCGCCCGGAAGTCGTAGTCGTCGACGACCTCGTCGACGTGCAACTCGACGAAGCTCCCCGCCGGCGCGTCGGTCGCGACCAGCGTCACCCCGTCGATGTCGTCCGCCTGCCACGGGAGCCGGGCACGCGCGAGTCCCGACGCGTCGGCGGACGCCTCGATCAGCGCGGGCACCACCGCGCCGATGCGCGACTCGTAGCGCTCCGCGGTGATGTGACGCTGCAACTCCTGCACCGCTTCGAGCCGCGCCCGCTTCACCGGGTCGGGGACGTCGTCCACGAGCTGCGCGCCACGTGTCCCCTCCTGCGGCGAGTAGGTGAAGACGCCGACGCGCTCGAACTCGACCTCGCGCAGGAAGTCGAGGAGCACAGCGACGTCCTCGTCCGTCTCGCCCGGGAAGCCGACGATGCAGGTGGTGCGGATCGCCACCCCGGGGACGGCCTCGCGGAAGCGCGCGACCTTCTCGCGGATCGTGCGCTGCCGCTCGGGGCGACGCATCCGCTCGAGGACCGGGTCCGAAGCGTGCTGGATCGGCATATCGAGGTACGGGACGATGCGCGCGTTCGCCGCGATCACCTCGAGCAAGCGCGGCGTGATCCCCGCGGAGTAGAGGTACATGTTCCGGATCCACGGAAGGGACGTCTCGCGGAGGAGCGCCTCGAGCAGCTCGGGGAGCCGGACGTCGTCGCGGCGGTCACGCCCGTAGTGGGCGAGGTCCTGCGCGACGAGGTTCACTTCACGCGCCCCCTGCAGCTCGAGCAGCTGCGCCTCGCGGACGATATCGTCGAGGGCGAAGGAGCGATGCTTGCCGCGCATCAGCGGGATGGCGCAGAAGGCGCAGCCGTGGTCGCACCCCTCGCTGACCTTCAGGTAACGCACGAAAGGGGACCCGCCGGCGTGGACGCGGACGCCGGGATGCTCGGTGACCGACGCGCCGACGAGGCCGCGGGCCTGCAGCGCGGGGATCAGGCGGTCCGCTTCCGAGGCGCCGAGGAAGAGGTCGACCTCGGGGAGCGCGTCGGCGAGTTCCCCCTTGTGCCGCTCCACCATACAGCCGACGGCAACGACGGCGGTCGCGCTCCCCCGCCCCTTGAGCCGCCCCGCCTCGACGATGGCGTCGATCGACTCCTGCTTCGCGGCGTCGATGAAGCCGCAGGTGTTGACGATGATGACCTCGGCGTCGTCCGCCTCCGCCACCGGGACGCCCCCGTGGTCCATCAGCTCCGCGCGATAGCGCTCGGAGTCCACCGTGTTCTTGTCGCAGCCCAGCGTGACGACGCGAAACCTCACCGGAAGTTCCCGAAGGAGAGCGCCACGCCGAAGTCCTCGCCGCGGAGGAAACTGATCACCCCCTGCAGCTCGTCGCGGCTCGGGGAGGCGACCCGGACGGTGTCCCCTTGGATGGAGGCCTGCACCTTCTTGAACTTCTGCGCCTTGATGGCGGCGACGACCTTCTTGCAGGTCTCCCCGTCGAGGGACTGCTTGAGCGTGATGGTGCGGTGCCAGGTGTCGCCGCCGCCCGGCGTGGGCTCCCCGGCGTCGAGGTTCTGCACCGGGACCCCGCGGCGGATGAGCTTGGACTGCAGGATGTCCCACATCGCGCGGAGCCGCATGTCGGTGTCGGTGGAGAGGACGACCGTCCCCTCCCCGCGCTTGAACTCGACGGTCGCGAGGTGCGCGTCCTTGAAGTCGTAGCGCTGCGCGATCTCCTTCGCGGCCTGGTTCACGGCGTTGTCGACCTCCTGGAGGTCGACGGAGGTCGTGATGTCGAACGAGGCGTCCTTGGACACGGCGGGGCGGGCTGGCGGGGACCGGGGCCGGCGGTCGCCGACCCACCCCGGGAAGTTAGCCGCCCAGGTAGCTCTCGAGGGAGCGCGCCTTGGAGACGTGGCGGAGGCGCGACAGGGCCTTCTCCTTGATCTGCCGGACGCGCTCGCGGGTGATGTTGAGCACCGCGCCGATCTGCTCGAGCGTCATCGGCTCCGCCCCATCGAGGCCGAAGTAGAGGCGGAGGATCTTCGCCTCGCGCTCCTTGAGCCCGCCGAGCGCCGCGTGCACGGACTCGACGAGGGCCATCTCGATGGTCTCCTCCTCGGGGGTCGCGTGTTCGGTGTCGGCGAGGTAGTCGAGGAGCCGGTTGTCCTCGCCCGGCGTCATCGGGGCGTCGAGGGAGACGTGCGCCTGCGAGATCGCCATCGTCTTGGCGACCTCCTCCTCGGTGATCTCCATCCCCTCGGCGATCTCGGCGTGGGTCGCCTCGCGGCCGAGCTCCTGCAGGAGCGCGTTGGCGCGGCGTCCGATGCGATGCAGCGCGCCGGCCCGGTTGAGCGGCACCCGCACGATGCGGCTCTGCTCCGCGAGGGCCTGCAGGATCGCTTGGCGGATCCACCAGACGGCGTAGGAGATGAACTTGATCCCCTTCGTCTCGTCGAATTTGTGGGCGGCGCGAATGAGCCCGAGGTTCCCCTCGTTGATCAGGTCCGAGAGCGAGACGCCCTGGTTCTGATACTTCTTCGCGACGGAGACGACGAAGCGGAGATTCGAGCGCACGAGGGTATCGAGCGCCTCCTGATCGTCCTCGCGGATGCGGCGCGCGAGCGCGGCCTCCTCCTCGCGGGTGATCAGCGGGTAGATGCTGATGTCGCGGAGGTACTGGTCGAGCGAGCCTTCGTCGCTGGACCGACGCTTGCCGTTGGGACGGACAGGACGCTTCACGCGGGGCGGCTCCGGGGGGACGGCGGACGCATAGGCCTCGTGAGTATGGCGCGCGGGCGCGGCGGAGGGAAGCACCCCGCCGCCGCGCTCGTCATCGGATGAACGCGCCGAGCCGGTGCCATCGCACGCGGTCGGGCCAGGCCCGCTCGCGGAGCGAATCGGGGGTGACGCTGAAGTAGACGAGCATCGGCGTCCCGCGCACCAGCGTGTCGGGGACGAACCCCCAGTAGCGGCTGTCGAGGGAGTTGTCCCGATTGTCCCCCAGCACGAAGAAGTGCGCCGGCGGCACGATGATCGGGCCCCACGTGTTGCGCGTCGGCCGGTAGCGCCGCGCGTCGGTGCCCGGCGCGAGGAACTCGCGCTGCCAGCGGAACTCGATCGACCGGCCGTCCGTCCCGTCTTCCCGATGGAGCGCATACCGCTCCCGCTGGGTCACGCCGTTCCGGACGAGCCGCCCCCCGACCATCGCGAGGGTGTCCCCGGGGAGCCCGACGAGACGCTTCACGAAGTGCTTCGTCGGGTCGGGCGGGAACTGGAAGACGACCACGTCCCCGCGCGCGGGGGGCCGCACCGCGGGGAGCTTCCCGCCGACGAAGGGGACCTCGGCGCCGTAGAGGAGCTTGTTCACGAGGAGGAAGTCACCGACGAGCAGCGTCCCCTCCATCGACCCGCTGGGGATGCGGAACGCCTCGACGAGGAAGGCACGCGTCAGCAGGAAGAGGAGGACGGCGAGCTGCACCGACTTCGCCGTCTCCCAGACCCCGCGGAGCATCCGCCGCACGCGCGCGACTCGCATCACGACCGGCGTCAGTAGTTGTCGATCTGCGCGCGCTGCAGCGTCCCGCTGTAGTCGACGTAGCCGACCTTGGTCTCCGAGTAGAACTCGTAGACCTCCCACCCCCCCTCACGATGTCCGTTCCCGGTCTGCTTCACGCCGCCGAAGGGGAGGTGCGCCTCGGCACCGATCGTCGGCGCGTTGACGTAGGTGATCCCGTTGTCGAGCTGCTGGAGCGCACGGAAGGCGACGTTCACATCCTGCGTGTAGACGGAGCTCGAGAGCCCGTACTTCACACTGTTGTTCACCGCGAACGCCTCCGCCGCGTCCTTCACGCGGATCACCGAGAGGACGGGGCCGAAGATCTCCTCCTGCGCGACGCGCATCGTCGGCGTGACGCCGGCGAGGATCGTCGGTTGGAAGAAGAACCCATGCGCGAGCCCGGCGCCGGTGGCGCGCTGGCCGCCGAGGGCGAGGGTCGCCCCCTCCGCGAGCCCGATCTCGACATACCGCGCGACCTTGGCGAGGGACTCCGCGTGGATGAGCGGCCCGACGTCGGTGCCGGCGGTCCGGCCGTCCCCGAGCACGAGGGTCTTCGCGCGCGCGACGAGGCGCTCGAGGAAGGTGTCGTGGATGCCGTCCTGCAGGATCAGCCGGCTGGTGGCCGTACAGCGCTGCCCGGTGGTGCCGAACGCGCCCCAGAGGACGCCATCGAGGGCGAGGTCGAGATTGGCGTCGTCGAGGACGATCTGCGCGTTCTTCCCTCCCATCTCGAGGGAGAGCCGCTTGTGCATCCGCCCGCAGGTCTCGCCGACCTTGCTCCCCGTCTCCGTGGAGCCGGTGAAGGAGATGAGCGGGATGGCCGGATGCGCGACCATCGCCGCGCCGACCTCGCCGTCGCCGTGCAGCAGTTGGATCACCTCGGGGGGGAGCCCCGCCTCGAGGAGGATCTCGACGAGCACATGCCCGGTGTGCGGGACGTCCTCCCCCGGCTTGAAGATCACCGCGTTCCCGCAGACGAGCGCGGGGAACATCTTCCAGGTGGGGATCGCGAGCGGGAAATTGAACGGCGTGATGAGCCCGGCGATCCCGATGGGGCGGCGGAAGCTCATCGCCCACTTGTCGCGCAGCTCGCTCGGGACGGTGTGCCCGAAGAGCCGGCGCCCCTCCGTGGCCGCGTAGAAGGCGGTGTCGATCCCCTCCTGCACGTCGCCACGCGTCTCCGCGAGGGGCTTCCCCATCTCGCGCGTCATGAGATCCGCGAGCTCCTCCTTGCGGGCGGCGAGGATCTCGCCGACGCGCCGGAGCACGTCGCCGCGGGCGGGGGCGGGAGGGCGGCGCCAGCGCTCGAAGCCGCGCGTCGCGCTCGCGACCGCTACCTCGACGTCCGCGGCCCCGGAGCGCGGGAAGCGCCCGATCAGGTCGCGGGTGTCCGCCGGGTTGATGTTGTCGAAGTAGGCGCCGGCGGCGGGGGCGACCCACGCGCCGCCGATGAAGTTCTGGAAGGTGGACGTCATACTCGGGAATCTAGGCGGGAAGGCGGGGCGGGAAGACCGGGCCGGACGGCTAGGCGTCGCGGCGGAGACCGTGCCGTTCGATCTTGGCGTACAGGTTCGACCGGGGCATCGCGAGGGCCCGGGCCGTCTCGGCGACGTTCCAGGCATGCCGCCGGAGATGGTGCTGCAGATACGCGCGCTCGGCCGCGTGCTTGAACTCGTCCCAGGTGGCGCAGGCCTCGAGGCCCCCCAGCGGCGAGGCCGCCCCGGCGTCCGACTCGCCGCGCGGCAGGATGAGACGGTCGACGTCGGTCGCGGTCACGCGCGCCCCGGCGGCCAGCAGGAGCAGCCGCTCCACCGCGTTGCGAAGCTCGCGGACGTTGCCGGGCCAGTCGAAGGCGGCGA
>CAZGIE010000054.1:0-10047 GCA_964526485.1 uncultured Gemmatimonas sp.
GTCGTGCCGGGTGCGCCACGTCAAGAAGATCACCCGATGCTCGAACAGGTTCAGTGCGGCCCCCAGATCCCAGAGCGGCGGCACGAGCACCGTCACCCGTCGGCCGACGCGCCGAAGCTCGGCGAACATCGCCGCGGGATCATCGACGTGCTCAAGGGTGTGGCTGCACAGGACCCACGCGAAGGCACCGGTGGGATGCGGAAGCCGGCCGACGTCCGTCACGAGCTCGAACCGCGGGACATCGGCGTGACGAACGATGTCCGCGTTGACACCCCCACCATCGGTGGTCCCACAGCAGATGTTGTAGTCCCACCGCCGCTCGCGGAGCACCCGACGTTTCAGGACGCGGTAACTCAGATGATTGAGCGCCTTGAGGAGGACGACGACCAGGAGTCCGAGGACGGCAAGGTGCATCGGCGGCTCAGGTCCGCCGCGAGGATGCGGCCGCCAGCACCTCACGGTAGCTCGTGTCCAACCGATCCAGTTCCGCCCGCCACGACATCCGCTCGGCGGTGTCTCGGGCACCGGCGCGGAGCTGGGCGCGCAGGTCGGGCTCCATGAGCAACCGGCGCATCGCCGCCAGGCACGCGTCCTCGTCACCGGGCGCGAAGGCGAGGCCGTTCAGCCCGTGCCGCAGATGGTCCGCCACACCGCCGGCGGGCGCGGCCACGACCGGCAGCCCCGACGCCATCGCCTCCAACACGACGAGTCCCAAGGTCTCCGTCTCCGACGCGAAGAGGAACGCATCCGCGGCGGCGTACAGATCGGGGAGCTCGCGCTCGCGATCGAGCGTGCCGAGGAAGGTGACCCCAGGCGTGGCCAGCGCCCGGAGGTGCGGCAGGCTTGGCCCAGTCCCCGCCACGACGAGTCGAACCTGGCCCGTCGGGAGCATCGCCTCGAGACGGCCGAACGCCTTGAGCAGCAGCTCCACGTTCTTCTCGGGGGCGAGACGACCGACGTGCAGGAAGGTGAACATGTCGTCTTCCGTCAGAAAGGTGCGCCGACCGCGCTCGCGGCGGCGCGGATGGAACACCTCGTCGTCAACGCCCCGACCCCACACCTCGACATCCCGCAATCCGAGCCGGCGCAGATCCTCGCGCGCGGGCGCCGAGGGTGTGAAGGTCCGAAGCGCATCGGCGTGAAAGGCTCGGATCCATCGGGTGACCGGCCCGCGGAGCCACGGCATCCCGTACGCCTCGGTGTAGCGGGCGAAATCCGTATGGTAGGAGGTGCAGAAGGGGACGCGGAGCCGCCGCGCGACGCGCCGACCGTGGCGCCCGATGATGAACTCCGTGGCGGCATGCACGAGGGCGGGCCGAAACCGACGCGCGAACGACCACACGGCGGGAGCGAACGGTGTGCCCAGTCGGATCTCGGGATACGGCGGCAGCGGCAGGGACGGGAGCTCGACACGCTCGATGCCACTGATGTCGACGATGGTCCCGCCGTCGGTGCCAGCGGGATACCGCGGGGCGATCGCCGCGCACTCCCACCCGCGCGCCTGCAGCCCACGGATCGTCAGCGCCGTGACCACGCTCACTCCATTCACCTGCGGAGGAAAGGTGTCGGTGCAGAACAGAATGCGCATTCGGTGAATTCTCCTCCACCGCGTCACCATCGGATGACGCGTACGTCACGAACGCACCACGATGCGACGCGATCCGGCGCACGCTTCGTTACGCCGCCGCGACCGCCCTGTCCGCTCGCCGATACTCGGCGGTCCGACGTTTCTCGCGTCCCCAGACTCGAGGATGCGATGCCCGTACGCCGCGTCGTGCTGATTGTGATGGATGGTCTCCGACCCGATGCGATTCCGCGGTTCGGCCTCGAGGCGTGCCGACGACTGGCCCGCCGCGGCGCGAGCACCTCGCTCGCCCGGACGGTCGAGCCCAGCCTGACGGCCACATGCATGGCGTCGCTCCTGACCGGCGCCGCGCCCGAGCGGCACGGTTTGCAGGGAGGCCGGTTCCACCTCCCTCGCCCCCGTGGCGAGACCCATCCACTGCCGCGCGTGCTCGCGGCTCACTCGCTTCCGAGCAGCGCCTTCATCGCCCGCGTCCCGATGCTCATGGTCGGTATCGCGAATCGGATCGGGAGCCACCTCGGCTTCGCCCGCACCCGCTTCGAGGGACACGGGGCCGCCGACATCGTGCGCGCCGCGGTCCGGGACCTCTCGCAACCGTGGCGTGGGCTCGTCGTGATGCACTGGCCCGACGCCGACCGAGCGGGGCACGCCGCGGGCTGGATGTCCGATCCCTATGCGCGTGCCGCCCTGGTGATGGACGCGGCGCTCGGGCGCGTCATGGCGGCACTGGACCTCGACGACCCGGAGACGCTGCTGATCGCGATGGCGGATCACGGCGGCGGCGGCGCCGTCCCGGACCACCACGACAGCGCGCATCCGCTCGACCGGACCATTCCCATCCTCATGGCAGGTGGCCTGGTCCGCCCGGGGGAGCTCCCGCAAGGCGCATCGCTGCTCGATGTTCCCGCGACCATTCTGTGGGCCATGGGCATCGCGCAGCCGACGAGCTACGCGGGCTCCCCGCTGACCGTCGCCTTCCGCACCCCCTCTCCGCTGGTGGCGGCCGCATGACCCAGGCCCGACTCTCCCTCTGGCAGCGGCTCGACGCTCGGGATCGTGCCCTCTTCGTCCGATGGGTGATCTCCGAGCTCACGCCGGTCCGGTCGGCCCGACTCTGGCGAGGCCTGACGCATCTCGGGGGGCTTCGGTGCTCGATCGCGGCCGTGCTGTTCCCGTTCCTCGGAAGCGGCGGCGCCCTCCGGGCCGCGGCACGTGAAGCGATCATCGCCCTCGTCGTGTCGCACCTCGTGGTGCAAGTCGTGAAGCGCACGGTGATGCGACGCCGCCCGACGGAGGTCGAGACCGCGGGGGCCTTTGTCGATATCCCGGATTGCTTCTCCTTCCCATCCGGCCACGCCTGCGCCAGCATGAGCGTCGCCTTCGCGTACGGACTGCGCTTCCCGGCGCTGGCGGTGCCGCTCGTCGCCCTCGCGAGTGTCGTCGGATTCTCGCGCGTCCGGCTCGGCGTCCACTACCCCGGGGATGTCTTCGTCGGCCAGGCGATCGCCATCCTCACCGTCGCGCTCCTCGGCTGCTCCACGTGACGCCCGACCCGTTCGCCCCAGCCGCGGGCCTCCGGCTTGCGATCTTCACCGACACCTTCCCGCCGAACGTGAACGGGGTCGCCCGGACCATCGAACGGCTCGCCCGGGCGATCGAGTCTCGGGGCGGCACCGTGCACGTCGAGACCGTCTCCGATCCGGAGGCGGCACCGGACGCGATGGTGCATCGCCACCGCAGCCGCCCCTTCTGGGCCTACCCGTCCCTCCGGGTCGCGCTCTCATCCACCTGGGCGGCAGCGCGACGTCTCGCGCGGTTCAATCCGACGCTCGTGCACGTCGCCACGCCGTTCGGGGTCGGCCTCGCCGGTCGCATCGCCGCCCGACGGCTGGGCGTGCCGCTGGTGACGTCCTACCACACGACCTTTCCGCAGTATCTCTCGCACTACGGACTCGACGCCCTCGACCGCGTCGTCTGGCCCTACCTCCGGTGGTTCCACAACCGCGGCCTCCGAACCTTCGTCCCATCGGCGACGGTGGAGCGGGAACTCCGATGGCAGGGATTCGGCGGCCTCCGCGTGTGGGGACGCGGCGTCGACACGCGGCGCTTCGCCCCGACGTGGCGCTCCCTCGCCGCCAGGCGTGCGATCGGCGCCCGAGAGGGCGACTTCGTCATCGCCTACGTCGGCCGGCTCGCGCCGGAGAAGCGGATCGAGACGCTCCTCGACGCCGTGCGCCTCGTGCGCAGCCGCTTCGGCGACCGCATCCGTCTCGCCATCGCGGGTGATGGCCCGGCCGCGACCGCCGTTCGGGCGGCGGCGCCACCGGACACGTACTTCGCCGGGATGCTCGCCGGCGAGGCGCTCTCGGCCTTTTACGCCTCCGCGGACTGCTTCGCCTTCCCATCGGACAGCGAGACGTTCGGCAACGTCATCCTCGAGGCGATGGCGTCGGGACTCCCGGTGGTCGCACCGGATCGCGGTGCGACCACTGAAATCGCGTCCAGCTCGACCGCCGTGCTCTTCCGCGGCGGCGACGCCGAGTCGATGGCGAATGCGCTGGCGCGGCTCCTCGTGGACCCGGCCCTGCGGGTCAGTCTGCAGACGCACGGACGGCTCCTCGCCGAAGGCCGGTCGTGGGAGACGGTCTGGGATCGCCTGTTGGCCGACTACGACGAAGTGCGGCTGCGGGTGCCCCGGGAAGGCCGCCAGGTCCCGACGGCGGCGCGAACGGCCGTCACCGCCAGCCGCGGCTGAGCCTCAGGGCGCGTCGAACGTCGCGCGCGTCAGATCGAGCAGCATCGGCCCCGACCGAGCCACGGGCCGCTGTTCCACCAGCACCACCGGGCGACCGGCGTGCGTCGTCACCTCGACGACCCACCGGCGTCCCGCCGGCGCCGTGATCTTTCGGAGCCGCGTTGCGAACTCCTCGGCCTCGGCGGCGTCGTCCCAGACGGTGAGCCAACCGAGCACCTGAGCCCCGTCGACGGAGACGACCTGATACCGGTCCCCGTCCCATCCGGCCGCACCGCGTACCGCCTCCGCCTCATCGCCCAGCTGCGCGAACAGAAAGAGCCGCGTCTCGAACTCCCCGAGGTTGTCCTCGTGCACCACCGTGCCGGCCCGCGGCGCCCCGAGCCGAACCCGCGTCGGTCGGTCGGGAAGCGAGTCGAGGAACTTCTCCGGGTGGAGGATCTGCTCGGTGGACTCGGCGAACGGCACGAGGACGGACCGCCCCGCACGCGCCGCCGAGAAGCGACGGACGAACTCGGCCCCGCTCAGATACGGGAAGAGCAGCGTCTCCTGCAGGAACATCGGGGCCGCCGCGAACTGGGGCATCTCCTCCTGCGACGAGCGGATCGTCTCGCGCAGCGCCCCCCAGCCGCCCGGCAGCCGCGACTCGATGTCGCCGCCGGTCATCACCTGGAGCTGCTCGTACGTGGCCTGCCCCTCGACGACCGCCTGCATCGCCACCATCCGATCGTTGTCGCCCTGCAACGTCTTGATGGAGTCCAGACGCACGTGCTGGTCCTGCAGCGCATGCATCAGCTCATGCGTGATCGTCACGTCGCGCAGCTCCGCCGCGGCCCCCTCGACCACATAGAGCACCTTCGTGGCCGGGTCGTAGTAGCCCGCGACCTGCTCGGTGAGGAGGTCGAGGTAGAAGGCGCGGAGGTCGAGCGTGTCGGGGAGGAGGCCGAAGAGCCGATACGCGGCGGCGGTCCCGGCGAGCTGCAACGGCGTCAGCTGCGCCTGCATCTCCGCCTCCAGGAAGCCGCGCACCTCGTCCCGCGAGCGGTCCTGCAGGACGGGGAGTCGCTGGAAGGCGAGCCCCGACGCCTCCTCGAGCTTGGGGATCGCCGCACGCACCTGTCGACGGTACGGTCCCTCGTACCCCGGTGGCTCGGCGGCGCACCCACTCAGCAACGCCACGACGAACAGCGAGACGGCGAGGCGCGGGGCCCATCGCGAGGCGAGCATCCGGAGCGGTCGGTGGCGCGCGGGCATTAGACGGTCGGAAAGAAGGTGCCCACGTACCAGGCGACGATGGCGTCCCCCCAGAGGAGCGCCACCAGCCCGGCCGGCGCGAGGAAGACCCCGAACGGCACGAGCGGGAGCGCATACGGCTCGCCGCGGCGCCGGGCGAGGAGCCAGCCGACCGGCGCGACGACGCCGAGGAAGACGACGGTCGCCAGCACCGCCGCGAGCATCACGGTGAGGATCGCGCGGCCGGGCCCGACGAGCGCCCCGACGAAGGCCATCAACGTCACGTCCCCCTGCCCCGTCGCCGCCTTGCCGAGCGCCACCTCGCCGAGCCAACCGATGATGGCGATCAGCCCGGCCCCGGCGCAGGCGCCGACGAGCGCCTCCCAGGGACCCGCGAACGGGCCGGGCGCGCCCACGAAGAAGGCGACCATCGCGAACGCGAGCGCGGAGAGGAACCCGGTGACCGTGAAGCCGTCCGGGATCAGGTACGCGCGCAGATCGGTGACCGCGATACCGAGGAGGATCGTGGCGGCGATGGCGACGCGCACCGCGGTCAGCGTCGGCCCGAAGGCGCCCCAGGCGCCGAGCCAGAGCGCGGCGGTCGTCAGTTCGACCGTCGGGTAAAGGAGCGAGATCGGGGCGGCACAATGGCGGCACCGCGCACCCCGGAGCACCCAGCTCACCACGGGGATGTTGTCGTACCACGCGATCAGGTGCCCGCACCCGGGGCAGCGCGAACGCGGTCGCACGACCGACTCGTCGGCGGGCCACCGCACGATGCAGACGTTGAGGAACGAGCCGAGGATGGCGCCGAGCGCCGCGATGAAAACGGTCACGACGTGGGCCGCAGCAGGTAGAGCGCGATCCCCGCGGCGACCGCGACGTTCAGCGACTCCGCACCAGGCGCCATCGCGAGCGCGACGCGCTCGGCGCAGGCGGCGGCGACCGCCTCCGAGAGGCCCGCCCCCTCGTTCCCGACCACGAGCGCGACACGTGCGGGGTTCCCCACCCCCTCGATGGGACGCCCCCCGATGTCGGCGCCCCAGAGCGGGAGCCCAATTTCCGACAGCGACCCGAGCAGGGGCGCCAACTCACAGTCGATGGTCGGATGCCGGAACTGGATCCCCACCGCCGACCGCACGACCTTCGCGTTCCACGGATCCACCGTCCCCGGGAGCACACACGTGGCATCGACCCCGAGCGCCGCCGCCGTCCGGAGCAGCGTCCCGACGTTGCCGGGGTCCTGGATCCCGTCGAGGACGAGCACGCGCCGGGGGGCCTGCGTCGCCAGCCACGCCAGCGAGTGGGCGGGCCGCTCGGCGACCGCGAGGATCCCCTGCGGCTGTTCGGTGTCACAGGCGGAGAGGAACTCGCGCTCCGAGACTCGGAGCACGGGCACATCCCGCGCGTGGAGCTGCGCCGCGAGCGCCGCGCCACGAGGCGACCGGTCGAGGAGATCGCAGGTGAGCGCGCCGACGATGGGAAGCGGCGAGGCCACCAGTTCCTCGACGACGCGGATCCCCTCCGCGACGAATCGGCCGCTCCGCTCCCGCGCCTTGCGGCGCGTCAGGTCCCTTGCTACGGTCAGTAATCCCATGCGAATCGTCGCTCTCGCTCTCGTCCTCGCCCTCTCGGGCTGCGCCGTCTCCACCCGCCAGGAGGTGGATATGGGCGCGTCGTATGCCCAGCAGATCGAGCGGGAGCTCCCGGTCATCACCGACCCCGAGCTCACCCGCTACATCAACGTACTCGGGGACTCGATCGCCCGCATCGCCGACGCCCGGAACCTCGACTGGCGGTTCTCGATCGTCGACAGCCCCGACGTGAACGCGTTCGCCATCCCCGGCGGCTTCATCTACATCAATCGCGGGCTCATCGAGCGGGCGACGACCATGGCCCAGGTGGCCGGCGTGCTCGGGCACGAGATCGGGCACGTGACGATGCGCCACTCGATTCAACAGATGCAAAAGGCGCAGGGCGCAAACATCGGCATCACCGCGGTCTGCGTCCTGACGAGCATCTGCAACAGCGAGGCGAGCCAGGCGGCGATCAACATCGGCGCCAACGCGGCGTTCGCCAGCTTCTCCCGGGGCGACGAGGACCAGGCCGACGAGGTCGCGATTCCGTACCTCGTGCAGGCCGGGATCGACCCGAACGGGATCCCCGAGATGTTCCGCATCCTGCTCGACGAGCGCACGCGGAAGCCCGGGGCGCTCGACGCCTGGTTCCGCTCGCACCCGCTCGAAGAGGACCGGATCCAGGCGGCGCAGGCGCGCATCGGCGCCCTCACGCCCGAGTCGCTGCGCGGGCTGACGAAGGACACGCCGAACTTCCAGGCGTTCAAGCGGCGACTCGCCGCGCTCCCACCGTCGCCGCCGCCGCGCTGACCCGATGGCCCCCGCGTCGACGCCTCGACCGTCGACGCGCTCGTCCGCAGCGCGCTACAGCTGGCTGACGTAGCGCTCCACGAGCCGCCCGAACGCGTCCGCGGCGCGCGCGCCCTCCTCCATCACCTCGACGTGGTTCAGCGGGGTCGTCGAGATGCCCGCCCCGGGATTGGTGATCAACGAGATCCCCGCGACCTCCATCCCACACGCAGCCGCGACGATGACCTCCGCGACCGTGCTCATCCCCACGGCATCGGCGCCCATCCGCTCCAACATCCGCACTTCACTCGGGGTCTCGAAATTCGGCCCGAGCAGGCCGGCGTAGACCCCGCGGGCGAGCGGGATGCCGAGGGCCTGCGCCGACGCGATCAGGAGCTCGCGGAGCCGCGGATGATACGCCGCGCTCATGTCGGGGAAGCGGGTCTCCCCCGCCTCCACCGCGCCGACCAGCGGATTCTGCCCGGTCAGGTTGAGGTGGTCGACGATGAGCATCAGCTCGCCGGCGGTGAAGCTCCGACGCACCCCACCCGCCGCGTTCGAGACGAAGAGCCGTGGCACGCCGAGCGCGTGCAGCACGCGCACCGGGAAGGCGGCGACGCGGGCCGTGTACCCCTCGTACATGTGGAACCGGCCGGCCAGCAGAATCACCTCGCGTCCGCCGAGGCGACCCCCGATCATCTCGCCACGATGCCCCTCGACCTTCGGCGCATGGAAACCGGGGATCTCGGCGTAGGGGACGCGGCGCGCGCCCTCGACCCGGTCGGCGAGGGTGCCGAGGCCCGAACCGAGGATGATGCCCGTCACGGGCGCGGTGACGCCGAGGCGGTCGCGTACGGCGTCGGCGGCGCGGCGTGCATCAGCGGTGCCGTGGGTCTGGTCGGACGCGGTCATCGGGCGATCTCCTGCCGCAGCGCGGCGATCTCAGCGTCGACCCGGGCGAGGAGCGCCGCGCGCTCCGCCTCCGGGAGAAACGCGTTCACGAACCCCTGCCGCGCGAGCGCGGCGAGCTCCTCGAAGCTGAAGCCGAGATGGCGTGCCGCCAAGCCGTACTCGGTGACGAGGTCGGTCCCGCTCATCAAGCGGTTGTCCGTATTGAGCGAGACCGCGACGCCGGCCTCGACAAGAGTGCGCAGCGGATGCGCCTCGATCGACGGGATGGTGTGCGTCTGCACGTTGCTGGTGAGGCAGCACTCGATCGCGATGCCACGATCCCGGACCTCACGGAGCAGCGCGGGGTCCTCGAGCAGCCGCGTCCCGTGCCCGATCCGCGTGGCGTGGCAGACGTGGATCGCTTCGGCGATCGACCCCGCGCCAGCCCCCTCGCCGGCATGGCAGGTGCAGGCGAGGCCGTGCGCCTCGCAGTGCGCGAAGGCCGCGCGGTGGGCCGCAGCGGGATTGCCCGCCTCGCCACCGGCCAGGTCGAAGCCGACGACGCCGTCGTGCCGGAAATCGACCGCCGTCCACGCCGACTCGAGCGAGGTCGCGGGCGGCATGTTGCGGATGGCGCAGACGATGACCTTCGCGACGATGCCGTGTTCCCGCTCGGCGCGCGCGAGGCCACGGAGCGGCGCCTCGACGGCCTGGGCCATCGTGAGCCCACCCCGCGTGTTCAACACGGGGGCGTAGCGGACCTCCAGATATCGGATCCCCTCGCGCGCGGCGTCCTCGGCGAGCTCATACGCGATGCGCTCCATCGCGTCCGCCTGTTGCATCACCGAGAGGGTGACGGCGAAGCGCTCGAGGTACTCCTCGAGGCTCCGCGCGTCCTTCACGAGCATGTACTCGCGGAGCGCCTCCGCGTCATCCCGTGGCATCTCCACGTGGAGGTCGCGCGCGAGCTCGAGCATCGTACCGGGGCGCACCGAACCGTCGAGATGGCAGTGCAGCTCCGCCTTCGGGAGACGGCGCAGCAGGTCGCTGGTGACGAGGGTCACGCCCCGTCCGCCAGCTGGCGCGCTGAGACGAGGCGCATCACGAAGCCGCCGGTGAGCGGCGTCGTGGGGTCGACGACGATGCCGCGGCTGTCGGCCACGGCGCGCGTGCCGGCACGGACCTCGGCGGCGGCGGCCGCGTCATGCGCGGCGATGGCG
>CAZGIE010000054.1:10057-11901 GCA_964526485.1 uncultured Gemmatimonas sp.
CCCGACGGAGACGCGAACAGTGGCGCCGTTCACGAAGACGACGAGCGGATCGGTCATGGGAGCGGACGGATGCGCGCGGCCCGCTGCGACGGGGTGGGCGTGAGTTGCCCCCCGCGTTGGGCGCGCAGATGGTTGACGAGGACGTCGAGGTCGATGACGCCGAGCTCGTCGACGACGGCCTCGGGGCCGAGCGCCGCGCCGTCGCCGCCGGCGACGAGGAAGTCGGTCATCACCAGGCGATAGCGGCGACGGTCGTCGAGGGGACGGCCGTCGTTCATTGTCACTTCGCGCAGGCGCGACCCCGCAGGTGCCGCGGGATCGAAGGTGAGGGTGACGCCGGAGACGTGATAGCGGATCCCGCGCCCGGCGACCAACGCCTCGAGGTACTTCCGGAGGGCCCGCCCGGGGAGCGTCACCGCGACGAGTCGGTTGGCGAAGGGCTGCACCTCGTACACGTCGCCCCAGGTGACGGGCCCCGCCCGGAGATCGGTGCGGATCCCGCCGTTGTTCATCACGGCGACGTCACCCGCGCCGGCGGCGCGCTGCGCGTCGGCGATGAGATTGCCGAGCGCGTACTGGTCGCCGCGACGCGGGAGGTCCTCGGTCGCCTCCGCGACGACGGCGCTGACACGGGCCGCGACGGCCGCCTCCGCCGCGCGGACGAGCGAGTCGACGGCGGGGTCGGGCGGCAGACTGTCGCTCACCACGGCGCGCACGACCGGCAGCACCGCGGGGCCCTGCGCCGGCACATCGACGATGCCGATCGCCCGGCCGCTGGATCGGGCCTGCACGATCGGGATGCCGTTCACGACGGTCGCGACCGCCGAGTGGGTGTGCCCGCTGACGATGGCGTCGACGCTGCCACGCTCGAGGCGGCTCGCGACATCGACGATCTCCCCGGTGCAGCGCCCGTTCGTGCAGAAGGCGCCCATGTGCGCGACGAGGATCACGCGCTCCGCCCCCCGAGCGCGGAGGGCCCGGGCCCGGGCGTTGACCACCGGCACCGGGTCCGCGAAGCGGAGGTCCGCCACCTGCGTGGGCATCGTGGTACGCGGCGTCGCCGGGTCCGCCACGCCGACGACGCCGATGCGCATCCCGTCGACGACGAGGAGGGTGTCATCGGGGATCCACGGGACGTCGCGCCCGTCGGCGTAGGTCACGTTGGCGCCCAGGACCGGCGCCCCGAACTCACGCATCCGAGCGCGCAGCGTGTCCTGTCCCCAGTCGAACTCGTGGTTGCCGAGCGCCCCGGCGCGGACCCCGAGTGCCTCGAGGACGGGGACGGCGGTGCGCCCATACGCGAGGTTCGATGCGGGCGTCCCTTGGAAGAGGTCGCCGCCGTGTAGCACGATCGGCACGCAGGTCGGCGCGCACTCCGCCGCCGCCCGCGCGAGTGCGGTCGCGAGCTCGGCGGCGCCGCCACGGTTCCCGAAGGTCCCGTCGGGCCGCTTGGTGAAGGCGCCGTGGAAGTCGTTGAGCGCGAGGACGCGGAGCCCGCGGCGCGGTGCGCGGAGGGTCCAGTTCACCTCGCCGATCTCGGCGGGGCGCAGGACGCCACGGCGCCGTACCTCTTCGATCAAGAGATCGCGGATCTCGGTCGGCGACTCGAAGACGACCGGGGCCCCGCGCAGCATCGCGTAGCCCCCCCCGCCCCCCGCCCGGTAGTTGTTGATCGCGACGGTGAAGGAATCGGTGTCGGCGACGGGGCGCCCCGCGACCTCGAGGCGCGTGAGGCGGCTTCCGAGCGGGCGTCCGAGATCGAGCTCGTACGTCGCGCCAGCGAGCATGTCGAAGTTGTAGCCGGGGATCCGCGGGTCGGGGACGGCGCGGAGCCCACCGGCGCC
>CAZGIE010000055.1:0-11531 GCA_964526485.1 uncultured Gemmatimonas sp.
CGTGGCGTCGTGGCCTCGTCGGCTGGGAACCACGGCATCGGCATCGCGATGGCGGCGGCGCGGCTCGGTGTCCCCGCGACGGTCTTCGTGCCGGCGAGCGCGCCGGCGGTGAAGCGGGAGAAGATCGCCGCCCGTGGCGCGACGGTGATCGCGCCGGAGCCGACCTATGACGCCGCCGAAGCGGCGGCGCGGGCGTTCGCCTTGGCGACGGGGGCGACCTTCGTGAGTCCCTGCACCGGGTGGACGCTGCTCGCGGGGGCGGGGACGGTCGCGCTCGAGGTGATGACCGCGCGTCCCGATGTGGCGACGCTGGTGGTCTGCGTCGGCGGGGGCGGGCTCGCCGGGGGTGTGGGCGGCTACCTGCGCGACGCCGCGCCGGCGGTGCGGATCGTCGGGGCGCAGAGCGTCCGGACGAACGCGATGAGTCTCGCCCTCGCCTCGGGCCACGCCACCGACATCCCCGACCTCCCCACCCTCGCCGACGGCCTCGCGGGCCTCGTCGACGCCGAGATGCTGGCACAGGGGCAGGCCGCGCTCGACGCGATCGTCACGGTCGAGGAGGAGGAGATCGCCGAGGCGATCCGGTGGCTCCACACCGCGCACGGGGTGCGCGTTGAGGGCTCGGGGGCGGTCGGGGTGGCCGCGCTCCGGAGCGGGCGACTGCGGCCCGAGGCGTTCCCCGTCGCGGTGACCGTGAGCGGGGCGAACATCGACGCGGCGCGGTGGGCGGCGATCGTCGGCTGAGCGGCACGCGACCCATTCGCGCGCCGACGGTCAGCTCAGCGGCTCAGCGCGGCCACCCCGCCTGCGGGATCCCCGGCGTGATCCGGAGGGCGTTCCGGAAGTACACCTTCTGCAAGACCGCGTCCGGGAGATCGACCCCGTAGAGCTTCCACGTCGCGTGGTAATCCCGGTAGTAGTCGAAGTAGTCATCCCGCGTCTCGAAGACGCGCCAGTAGTACGGATACTCCTCGGGCTGGAACGAGTCCTTGCCGAAGAGGATCCGATCCTGGTAGCGCACGAAGAAGTCGTGCGCGGCGCGCGGCTGCCGGCCGATGTCGTAGAGCACCGCGCCGACCTCGACGAGGATGTTCGGCATCTCGTCCATCATCGTCGCGAGCCGCGGGAGGTCGTTCGCATGCCACCCCATGTGCGCGACCACGAAGGTCGTGCCGCGGTTGCGGCGCAGCATCGCATCCCGCTCCGCCATCAGCTGCTCGAAGCTCGGGAACTGCTCCGCCGGATACCGACGCGACGGGAAGAGCGCGAGCTCGAGCCAGCGCTCGTTCGTGTTGTCGATCGGCCGCCAGAACTCCTGCGGATCCGCGGTATGGATGAAGACCGGGAACTTGAGCCGCGCGGCTGCCTGCCAGACGGGGTCGAGCGCGGGGTCATCGATGCGGAGTCG
Source organism: uncultured Gemmatimonas sp. (assembly GCA_964526485.1). Taxonomy (GTDB): domain Bacteria; phylum Gemmatimonadota; class Gemmatimonadetes; order Gemmatimonadales; family Gemmatimonadaceae; genus Pseudogemmatithrix. Next base: position 1,409 of record CAZGIE010000055.1, read on the forward strand.
CGTACCGTCCGCCTTCCGCGTGGTGAGGCCGAGCCCCTTCCCGATCTCCCCGATCCCGACGGCCCCTGCCGCCGCGGCCGCCTCGAGCGCCGCAATCTCGCGCTCGGCCCACCCGGGCGTCCCGACGCCGGAGAAATCGATGCCGGTGAGGAAGCGGATCCGGTCGCGCATCCGCGGGTGCGCCTGCGCGAGCGCGAGCTGCCGACGCAGCTCCTCACCCCGAACGTTGTTCGCCGCGACGATCACCCGTACGCCGATCCGGTCGAGGTCGTCGGCGAGCTGCGTCAGCCCGTCCGCCGACCCGAGCTGTGTGGTCGGGTGTCCGTGGTAATCGACGGCCGGGAACTTCGCCTTGGGCACGCGGTGCTCGATGGTGACGAGCGTGGAGCGGGGGCGGTAGTCGAGGATCGACGGGGGCGGGAGCGTGGGCGCCTGACAGTTCCGCGGGCGCACCTCGGTCATCCCCGGCGGGCACTCTTGGCCGGCCTCGATGCGGACGCCGCCGGCCATGCCGGGCTGGGCGCTGGCGGTGGTGGTGAAGGCGAGGAGCGCGAGAAGCGCGAGCGACGGGCGCAGCAGGACGGTGGAGGGCATACCAAAATCTTAATGCGGCGGCCCGACGCCAGCCCAAGTAACTTTCCCCCTGATGTCGCTCTCGCTTCGCTTCCTCGGCACCTCCGCCTCCCGCCCCACCGTCGAACGCGGGATGTCCTCGATCGCGCTCACCCGCGACGGCGAGACGATGCTCTTCGACTGCGGCGAGGGGACGCAGCGCCAGATGATGCGCTGGGGCGTGGGCTTCACCCTTGGCGACATCTTCTTCACGCACTTCCACACCGATCACTTCCTCGGCGCGCTCGGGCTGCTCAAGACCTTCGCGCTGCAGGCGCGCGAGGAGCCGCTCCGCCTGTGGGGCCCGCGCGGCGCCCAGGCGCTCTTCAAGCGCGCCGAGGGGCTCGGCAACGAGCGGCTCACCTACCCGCTCACGGTGACCGACGTCGAGCCCGGGACGCCGATCCTTCGCAGCGGCTACGTGATCAAGCCCTTCACCGTGGAGCACCGGCAGGGCGCCGCGGTGGGGTACGCGCTCGTCGAGCAGGACCGCCTCGGGCGCTTCGATCCCGACCTCGCCCGCGAGCTCGGGATCCCCGAGGGTCCGCTCTGGGGGCGCATTCACAAAGGGGAGACGATCACCCTCCCCGACGGCCGCGTGATCGCGCCGGAGACCCTCGTGGGTCCGACGCGTCCGGGACGGACCGTCGTCATCACCGGCGACACGCGCCCCTGCGCGGCGACGATCCAGGCCGCCGAGGGAGCCGATCTCCTCGTGCACGAGGCGACCTTCGGTGATGAGGAGCAGCAGCGCGCCCGCGAGACGATGCACTCGACGGCGCGCGAGGCGGGGACGGTCGCGCAGATGGCCGGCGCGAAGCGCCTCGCCCTGACGCACTTCTCCGCACGCTACTCGCGCGACCCGAGCGACCTCGGTCGTGAGGCGCGTGAGGCGTACACCGGGGAGCTGATCCTCGCGAAGGACGGGCTGGAGATCGACGTGCCGTTCCGGGACGCGACACCGACGGCGTAGCCCCCGCCCGACCGGGCAGCGGCGCACCATATTCCCGGCGACCCTTTTCCCGGCGCTCCTTCCTCCCGCCGTCCGAGCGACCTCGTGCCCGCCGCCCCCGCCACGCGCTCCATCAATCCCCTCGGCGCCCTGACCTTCGGGATGGTCTCGGCGATCAACACGCTCGGCTTCGGCTTCGCGATCATGGCGCTGATGTTCAACGGCCCCACCGCGTCCGGGTACGGGATCGGGATCGGCGTCTGGGTGCTGAGCAACGTGATCCTCGCGCTCTTCACCGCCTGGCGCGACCAGCTGCCCGGCGCGGTCGGTATCGTGCAGGAAGCGGGGATCCCTCTGATCGCCGGGGCGATGACCGCGGCGGCGGCCTCCATGACCGCCGCGCCGGAGGCGCGCGTCGCGACCGTCCTCGCGATCCTCGGCACCTCCACGTTGCTGACGGGCGCCCTGCTCATCGTCGTTGGGCAGCTCCGCCTCGGCGGCCTCGTCCGCTTCGTCCCGTATCCCGTGATCGCCGCCTTCCTCGCGGGCGCGGGGTTCCTGCTCCTCCGCGCCGGGCTCTCGCGCATGCTCGGGACCGACGCGCCGCTCGAGATGCTCCGCGCCCTCGGCGAGCCCCGGATCCTCGCCCGGGCGATCCCCGGGGTCGGCTTCGCCCTCGCCCTCTCGCTCGGCACCCGCCGTCTCGCGCATCCCCTCGTCGTCCCGGGGACGATCCTCCTCGCGGCCGCCGCCTTCTACGCGGCCACGGCCGCCGCCGGCCTCGGGGACGCGGAGATCCGCGCGCTCGGATGGCTGCCGGCGGCGGCGCCGGCCGGGCGGGCGGTCGCCTTCCCGACCCCCGCGATGCTCCCGCTCATCGACTGGGGAGTCGTCGGCGCGGCGCTGCCGCTGATGGCCTCCGCCGCGGTGCTCACGCTCATCGGCCTCCTCCTCAACACGAGCGGCCTCGAGCTCGCGCTCGGCGTGGAGCTCGATCCGAACCGCGCGCTCCGCTCGACCGGGATGGCGAACCTCCTGACGGGCGCGATCGGCGGGATGAGCGGGCATGTCGCCGTCTCGGGCACATTGCTCGCCGACCGAATGGGGGTGTCGGGGCGCACCGCGGGCGTCGCGCGCGCCGCCGCCCTCCTCGCCTTCCTCGCCGTCGCCGGCACGCTCGTCTCGGCGATGCCGGTCTTCGTCACGGGCGGCCTCGTCGCCTACCTCGGCGGCGAGCTGTTCACCGCGTGGGCCATCGTCTCCCGGCGCAAACTCCCCGTCGGGGAGTGGGCGATCATCCCGCTCATCCTCCTCGTGATCGTACTCGTCGGCTTCCTCGCCGGGATCGGCGTGGGGCTGCTGGTGGCGGTCCTGATGTTCGCCTACACGTATTCGCGGCTCCCCGTCGTGCGCTTCAGCGCGAGCGGACGCGACCTGCGCAGCACCGTCGACCGGTCCGCCGCGGCGACGGCGCACCTCGGCGAACGCGGGGCCGCGATCGAGGTGATGCACCTCCAGGGATTCCTCTTCTTCGGCACCGCGGAGCGTGTCGTCGACCAGGTCCGCGCGCGGCTGGGGGCCACGGACCAGCCGGCGCTGCGCTATCTCGTGCTCGACTTCCGCCATGTGAGCGGCGTCGACTCCGCCGCGACGGCGTGCTTCATGAAGCTGCGTAAGCTCAGCGACGCGCGCGGCGTCGACGTCGCCTACACCGAGGTCCCGTCCGCGCTCGCGGAGCAGTTCCGGCGCGCGGGGCTCGTCTTCGATGACGCGGGCCCCCTCTCGCTCCAGCCCGACGTGAACGCCGCCCTCGAGCGGTGCGAGGCGGCGCTGCTCGCCGACCTCCCGACGGACGACGCCGACCGGCCCCTCCGCGACCAGCTCGTCGCGCGGCTCGGCGAGAGCCCGTGGATCGACCCGCTCATGTCCGCGATGACGCGCGTGGTGGTGCCGGCCGGTGCCTTCGTCATCCGCACGGGGGACACGGCCCGCGACGTCTTCCTGGTGGAGCGCGGGACGCTCGCCGTGCAGGTCATCGGCCCCGATGGTGCGCCGCTGCGCCTGCGCACGATGACCGCCGGCGCGATCGTCGGCGAGGTGGCGCTCTACACGCGGCAACCGCGCGGCGCCGACGTGCTCGCGGTGGAGGAGACGGTGGTGCATCGCCTCTCCGCGGAGGCGCTCGCGGAGCTCGAGCGGGAGACGCAGGAGGCGGCGGTACTGCTCCACCGGCTCGTCGCGACCCACCTCTCCGGCAAGCTCACCGTCGCGAACCGGCTGATCCAGCGCGCGCGGCTCTGACCGCACCGTGACCGGTGCGTGGGCGGCGCGCCGCCGCGCGCGCCCGAGGGATCAGGCGGGGTCGCTGAGTCCGGCGAGGCCCGGCGCGGCACTCCAGCGCGCGTCGATCGACGCCCAGAACGGCGCGCGGTCCCCCTCGACGATCGCTTCGAGGACGGCCAACGCCTCACCGGCGTCGGGATCCGACGGACCCTGCGTGGCCTGCGCGGCCCGCTCCTGCGCCTCGAGCCCCGCCCGCGCGAGCGCGAGGCTCTCCCGCGCGAGCGCGCGGAGCGGCCGGCCGTCGACGGTGGCATCGAGGGCGTTGCGGCACGCCGCCACACGCCACGCCGTCCGATCGATCCGCCCGTCGCCGTCACCGAGCAGGGCGAGACAGCGTCGGCGCGCGTCGACGTCGTAGAAGAGCCCCTTCGCGAGCGCCGGGAGCGCCGGCAACGCCTCGGGCGGCACTGTGTCGCACTGGCGCAGCTCGAGTTGCCGCCGCATCCGCACGTCGGTGTAGATGGTCGAGACGTGCAGCTCCCAGTCGGCGAGCGTTGCGCGCCGCCCGCGGTGCCCCGCCTCGACGAAGCGACGGAAGGTGAGCGGGCGATCGAGCGGGACGTAGCGCGGCGCGCCGTCGGCGCGCGCCTCCGCGAGGAAGAACATCGGCACATCCCACGCCCAGCCGACGAGATCCTCGAGCGTCGCCGCGGGATCGAAGACGATCGGCGGCGCACCGCACCGCGCGGGGTCGACGGCGGGCCAGATGCTCGCGCGGTGCGACCGCATCGCCGACGGCGCGCCACGCGCGAGCGGGGAGTTCGCGAAGAGCGCGATCAGCACTGGCGTCAGGAGATGCCCGAGCCGCACCATCTCCACGCAGTCCGCGGCGTCGGTGAAGTCGAGGTTCACCTGCACGGCGCAGGTGAAGTCGAGCATCGCGACGCCGGTCGTGCCGCGCGATGGGAAGATCCGCCGCATCACGGCGAAGCGCTCGCGGGGCATCTCCGGGGTGTCGGGGCGGTGGTCGGCCGGGTTGTACCCGACCCAGGCGAAGCGGACCCCGAGGTCGGCGGCGACGTCGGCGAGCTCGGTCCGGTGTCGGGCGAGTTCGTCCCGCATCGCGGCGACGGTGGCGTGCGGCGCCCCCGAGTACTCGAGCTGTCCCGCCGCCTCGAGCGAGATGGAGGCCGCCCCACGCGTCAGCGCGACGGGGCACCCCGCCTCCAGGACCGGGGTCCATCCGTGCCGGGCTACGAGTCGCTCGAGGAGCGCACGGATGCTCACCGGCCCGTCGTACGGGAGGACTCGCCCGTCCGGCCCGACCGCGAGGCGCTCGTACTCCGTCCCAACGACTCGGCGGGCCGACGCGGTGGCGCCGGAGGCCACCCAGTCGACGCACTGCGCGACGCTCGTCACCTCCGGGGAGGGACCGGTCCGTGGGACGGTGGACACGCAGGACGCTCCTCGGGGCGCCGTCGGTGGACGGCGCGAGGGGGGATGGACGAAGGAACCGGCGTGCCCAACGAATATACGAATCGCCAAGACCGCCTGCTGGACACCTGCCCCGCAGCGCCCGTACACTTGCCGCCATGCAGCTCTGCATCGTCGCCGACCCCCTCGCGTCCTTCATGTACTGGAAGGACACCACCCGGAACGTCATGCACGAGGCGGCGCGTCGTGGGCACGCGCTCTGGGTCTGCGAGCCACGCGACCTCCGTTGGCGGCGTGGGGAGCCGGTGACCACCCGGATGCACCGCGTGCACCTCCTCACCGAAGCGCTCGACACCCCCGAGTGGTTCCGCCTCGAGCCACCGGTCACGCAGGCGCTGCGCGACGTCGACGTCGTCCTGATGCGAAAGGACCCGCCGTTCGACGCCGAGTACCTCTACGCCACCCACCTGCTCGAGCAGGCGGAGCGCGACGGGGCGGTGGTCTCGAACCGGCCACGCGCGATCCGCGACCACTCCGAGAAGCTCGCGCTGATGGAGTTCCCCGAGTGGATCGCCCCGACACTCGTCGCGCGCGACCCCGCGGCGCTCCGAGCCTTCCATGCGGAGCACGGGGACATCGTCCTCAAGCCGCTCGACGGGATGGCGGGGATGGGGATCTTTCGCATCACCGCCGACGGGATGAACCTCGGCGCCGTCCTCGAGATGCTCGGCGCGTACGGTACGCGCACGGTGATGGCGCAGCGCTTCCTCCCCGAGATCGCGGACGGGGACAAGCGGCTCCTCCTCGTCGGTGGGGTTCCGGCGCCCTACGTCCTCGCGCGGAAGGCGACGGGGGGCGAGGTCCGCGCGAACCTCGCCGTCGGCGGGGTCCCGACCGCGCGCCCCCTCTCGGCGCGGGATGCCGCGATCGCCGCGGCCCTCGGCCCCGTCCTCGCCGCACGCGGGCTCGACCTCGTCGGGCTCGACATCATCGGCGACCACCTGACGGAGATCAACGTCACGAGCGCCGGCATGTTCAAGGAGATGCAGGAGCAGACCGGCGTGCACCTCGGCGCGACGCTCCTCGACCTCCTCGAGGCGCGGGCACGGGCGCGCTGAGCCGCGTGCCCTACCGGCGCGCGACCTCGGCGACCCCCGCGATCAACCGCTCGATCTCCTCGTCCGACGTGTAGCAGGCGGCGCCGGCGCGCACGAGGCCGTCCTCGGCGCGCCCGAGGAGCTCCACCACCGTCGACGCGTAGAAGTCGCCGTGGCTCGTGAAGACGCCGCGCTCGACGAGCGCCCGCGTCACCGCCTCGCTCGAGTGGCCGGCGACGGTGAAGGCGATCGTCGGCGTCCGCGGCCGGCCCGGCGGCGGACCGTACCGGGTGACGCCGTCGATGGCGCCGAGACCCTCCCAGAGCCGCTGGAACTGCGCCATCCCGCGCGCGTGGAGGCCGGCGAAGGCACGCGCGAGCCGCGCGCGGCGCGTCGGCCCCTCGGCGAGGGAGGCGAGGAAGTCAATCGCGGCCCCGGTCCCCACGATTCCCTCGTGGTTCTGCGTGCCGGTCTCGAGCCGCTCGCTCCCGACGTCCGGCGCAGGGAGGAGCTTCGGGACATCGAGCGTGGCGAGCAGCGACTCGCGCACGTAGAGGAGCCCGGCGTGCGGGCCGTAGAACTTGTAGGCGCTGCACCCGAGGAGGTCGCAGTCCATCGCGCGCACGTCGACGAGGGCATGCGGCGCGTAGTGCACGGCGTCGACGAAGACGAGCGCGCCCACGCCGTGCGCGAGGGCCGCCGCGGCCGGGATGTCGTTGATGGTGCCGAGGGCGTTGGAGCCGGCGCCGATCGCGAGGAGGCGGGTGCGCGGGGTGAGTGCGGCCCGCAGCGAGTCGAAGTCGAGTTCGCCGGTGGCGAGATCCACCGCAACGCGCCGGAGGGTGATCCCGCGCTCACGCTCGAGCGCGCGCCAGGGCGCGACGTTGGCGTGATGGTCGAGGTCGGTGATGACGACCTCGTCGCCGGGGCCCCAGCCGCGGCCGAGGGCGCGCGCCAAATGGAAGGTCCCGGTGGTCATGTTGTTCGCGAACGCGACCTCCGCGGGCGCCGCGTTCAGGAAGTCCGCAGCCGCCTCGCGCGCGCCGAGGAGGAGCGCGTCGGTCTCCGCGCTCGTCGGGTAGGCCCAGTGCGTGTTCGCGTTGTGGTGGAGCAGGTACTCGGCCATCGCGTCGACGACCGCCTGCGGCACCTGCGTGCCGCCGGGCCCGTCGAAGTAGGCCACCGGATGGCCCTGATGCCGGCGCGTGAGCGCGGGAAAGCGCGCGCGGATCGCCTCGATGGTCATCACGTCCGTCGTCTCCGTCGTGCTCATTCGATCACCGTCCCGGTCAGCCGTTCGACCCACTTCACGACCTCCACATGATCCGCCTCCTCCCCGAGCGCGACGTGCGCGGCGCGGAAGAGCTCGGCGGTGAGCTGCAGCATCGGCGACGCGACCTTCTGCTCGCGCGCGACGCCCGCCGCGATCCCGACGTCCTTGTCGAGGAGGGCGAGCCGGAAGGTGCGCGGGAAGGCGCGGGTGAGGACGCGCTCGGGGAAGAGGTTCATCGAGGCGTTGGAGCGGCCGCTCGAGGTGTTGATCACGTCGAGCGCGACCTCGGGGCGGACCCCGGCCTTCGTGAGGGCGGCGAGCCCCTCGGCGGTGGACCAGAGGTGCAGCGCGAGGAGCGCGTTGTTCACCGCCTTCACCGCGTCGCCCGCCCCGACGCCGCCGCAGTGGACGATCTTCTTCCCGAAGACGGCGAGGACGGGGCGCACGCGCTCGAGCACGGCGGCGTCCCCGCCGACCATGACGGTGAGGGCGGCCTGCTCCGCCCCGGCGACGCCGCCGGAGACCGGAGCGTCGAGGAAGGCGATCCCCTGGGCCGCGCAGCGGGCGGCGAGACGGCGAGAGGTCGCGGGATCGCCCGAGGTGCAGTCGACGAGGACGCTCCCGGCACGGAGCGTGGCGAGGAGTCCGTCAGGGCCGTCACAGAGCGCCTCGACGTCGGCGGAGACGGGAAGGCAGGTGATGACGATGTCGGCGCCGGCGGCGGCGGCGGCCGGGGTGACCGCGTGGACGGCGCGATGCTCGGCGCTGAACGCCGCGGCCTTGGCCGCGGTGCGGTTCCAGACGCGGAGCCCGAGGTCGGCGGCGGCGAGGTGGCGGGCCATCGGCGTGCCGATGGCGCCGAGGCCGAGGAAGGCGACGGTGGGCATGCGGGAGAAGCTACTAGATTGCCGCGCGATGCGACTCGCCCTCACGATCGACGGGATGCTCGCCGTCCACGCGCGGCACGCGGTGCTCACCGCGCTCGCCGGCGTCCCCGGGGTGACCGCCGCGGCAGTGGAGCTCGGGGCGGCGGAGGTGACCTGCGCCGACGGGGTCGATCCGGTGGCGACGGAGGGGGCGCTCCGCGCCGCAATCGACGCGGCGGGATGCACGGTGACGGCGGTGCGGGTCCTCCCTCGACGGCTCCCGACGCTCTGACGGCCGACCGGCCGCGCCGGTCGGGTTCCGCGACCGTACGCCGCCAGCGCGTCGCGGTGTCGCGCGGCGCGATGGTCCGTTAGCTTCGAGACATCCGTCGTCGTCGCGCGCGCGCGACCCGTTCCGTCACCCCGGGGAGGCGCCCCGTGACCCCAGATCAGCGCGAGAAGGAGCAGTCGGTCGCGGCGCTGGTCGCCCCCGACATCCAAGAGCTCCTCGAGACGGATGCCGCCGCGGTCGCGGTCGAGACGGAGGAGCTGCACCCCGCGGACCTCGCCGACATCGCCGAGCTGCTCCCCGCGGCGCTGCTGCCGCGCTTCCTGACGGCGCTCCCAGCGGGCCGGGCCGCGACGGTGCTCGAGTACCTCGACGAGGAGCGGCGCACCGAGGTTCTCGAGGCGATGGACCCCGAGGAGGCGGCGGTGCTCCTCGCGCGGATGACGCCGGACGAGCGCACCGACGCCCTAGAGGAGCTCGACGACGAGACCGCCGACGAGATCCTCGACGAGCTCCCCGAATCGGCGCGGCGCGAGACGGAGCGACTCCTCGAGTACGCCCCGGACACGGCGGGCGGCCTGATGACGACGGAGTTCGTCTCTGTGGATGAGACGGCGACCGTTGAGGCCGCCCTCGGCGCGGTGCGGGGGATGGCGCGTGCCGGCCGGCGTGAGGCGATGGGGACGGTCTACACCGTCGACGCCCGCGGTGTGCTGACGGGGGTGCTCTCCCTTCGCGAACTCCTCGCCGCCCCCGAGGGGACGCGCCTCGCCGAGGTGGCGTGGACCGAGGTCGTGACCGTGCCCGCCACCGCCGACCGCGAGGAGGTGGCGCAGCTCACCTCCGACTACGACCTCGTCGCGGTGCCGGTGGTCGACGGCGACCGCCGCCTCCTCGGCGTCGTCACCGTCGACGACGTCATCGACGTCATCCAGGAGGAGCAGACCGAGGACGTGCAGAAGTTCGGCGGTCTCGCCGCCCTCGAGGATCCCTACCTGCAGAGCTCCGTCCCGGAGCTCATGCGGAAGCGGCTCCCCTGGCTCCTCGTGCTCTTCATCGGGCAGATGTTCACCGCGGCGGCGATGGCGTACTTCCAGTCGGAGATCGACGCCGCGACGGTGCTCGCGCTCTTCATCCCGTTGGTCATCAGCTCCGGCGGCAACTCGGGGTCGCAGGCCACCTCGCTCATCATCCGCGCGCTCGCGCTGCAGGAGCTCGGGATGCGCGATTGGCTCCGCGTGATGCGGCGCGAGCTGCTGATCGGTCTCCTCCTCGGGACGATCCTCGGCCTCGTGGGGCTCGCGCGCGTGGTCCTCT
>CAZGIE010000056.1:0-11219 GCA_964526485.1 uncultured Gemmatimonas sp.
CGTCCCGGTGCGCAGGAGCGCCGTCTGCATCAGGAGCGAGGCGAGCGGGTTGTTGATCTCATGCTGGACCGCGAGGGAGAGCTCCCCGATGCCGGCGAGGTAGCGTGCCTCGCGGAGCTGTGCCTCCATGCCGCGATGCGTGGCCGCGGCCGCCATCCGCCGCTCGGCGATGCGGAGGCGGACGTCGAGGTCCAGCGGCACGAGGGGCTTCGCGAGGTAGTCGTCGGCCCCGGCCTCGAGGATGCGGTCGAGGTTCGCGCCGCCGCCGCTCGACGTCACCATCACCACGTAGGCGGTCGCCCCCTCGGGATGCGCGCGGACCGCCCGACAGACCTCGAGCCCGTCCATCGCGGGCATCTGCCAGTCGAGGAGCAGGAGCGGCGCCGGCGCCGCTTGGAAACGCGCCCACGCCTCCGCCCCGTCCTCGCAGGCCTCCACCGCGTAGCCGCGCGCGCGCGCGACGAGCGCCCCCATCTCCCGCAGGAGCGGATCGTCGTCGGCGAGGATCAGGCGGGTCGGCGTCGTCACGGAGTCCTCCAGCGCAGGGTGCCGTCGCGGCGGATGGTGCGCGGGGTGCCGCCCCCGCGCTGGGTCGCGGTCCACGCGAGGACCACACGGTCGCCCCGCAGCGCGATGCGCGGCCCCCGGGCCTCCCCCGTCTCGTCCGACGCGGGCTGCCACGCTTCGAAGATGTGGCCCTGCACGCGCGAGACCGCCACCCCGAGGCGCGGGAGCCGGCTGTTCGGATCCTCGTAGGCCACGACCACCGTGTCGCCGCGGGAGGCCACCGCCGCCACCGACGGACGGTCGCCGTAGACGATCGGCACCGGCTCGTGGAAGAGCGCGCCGTCGTCCATCGAGTGGGTGAAAAAGAGCCCCGCCCCCTCGCGCCCCACGAGGTGGTAGGCGAGGTGCACATAGCCGTTCAGCGCGTCGAGCGCGAGCGAGGGCACCGGCCGCGCGCACCCCGAGCGGCCGACATCGGTCGAGTCCGCGGTCACCGGCGTGCGCCAGCTGCGCCCGCCGTCGTCCGACCGTGCCGCGCGCAGCACGACGCTCGAATCCGGGCGCACGGTGAACCAACTCGCATAGGCGATGTCCCCGGCGCCGAGCACCGCGCGGCGGGTCGCGAGGCACTGCGCCGGCTCCGCGGGCCAGACGGGCGGCGTCCACGCGACGGTGAAGCCGGTAGCCCCGTCCGCTCCGACCTCGAGACGCAGGGAGTCGGCGAGCGCCCCGGGCGCCGCCACGGCGGCCTCCCCCCAGTCGACCGGTTGCGGGACGCAGGCCGCGGCGACGAGCCACGCGAGGGCGAACAGGGAGCGACGCATCGGTGAAGTATCACCGCACGGCGTGGTACATTTCCACTCGGATTCGAACCCTCACCCTCGACGACGATGACGTCCTTCTCGCCCGGCGCCGTGCGCCACCTCCCCCCCGTGGTCAACGAACCGATCCGGAGCTACGCCCCGGGCTCCCCGGAGCGCGCGTCGCTGCAGGCGCGGCTCGCCGCGATGGAGACGGAGCGCCCCGACATCGCCGTGGTGATCGGCGGGAAGGAGATCCGCACCGGCGCCACGCGGCCGGCGACCTCGCCGCACAAGCACCGCCACGTCACCGCGACCTGGCATCAGGCCACCGCGGACGACGTCCACGCCGCCATCGCCGACGGGCAGCGCGCCTGGCGCGATTGGTCGGAGCGGGCGTGGGAGGAGCGCGCCGCCGTCTTCCTCCGCGCCGCCGACCTCCTCGCCGGCCCCTGGCGCGACACGATCAACGCCGCGACGATGCTCGGCCAGTCGAAGACCGTCTTCCAGAGCGAGATCGACGCCGCCTGCGAGATGGCCGACTTCTTCCGCTTCAACGCCGCCTTCGCGCAGGAGCTCTACGCCGAGCAGCCCGTCTCCGGGCCCGGCGTTTGGAACCAGATGGAGTACCGCGCCCTCGAGGGGTTCGTCTTCGCGGTCTCGCCGTTCAACTTCACCGCCATCGGCGGTAACCTCTCCGGCGCCCCCGCGCTGATGGGGAACGTCGTCCTCTGGAAGCCGGCGGCGACGCAGATGCTCTCCGCCTGGTACACGCTCCAGCTGCTGCACGAGGCGGGGCTCCCGCCGGGCGTGATCAACTTCGTCCCGGGCGACGCCGCGATGATCTCCGACATCGCGCTCACGCACCCCCAGCTCGCGGGCGTCCACTTCACCGGCTCCACCGGCGTCTTCAACGCGATGTGGGAGACGATCGGCCGCAACATGGGGCGCTATCGGTCGTATCCGCGGATCGTCGGCGAGACGGGGGGCAAGGACTTCATGATCGCCCACCCCTCGGCGGACCCGCTCGCCTTCGCGGTGGGGGTCATCCGCGGCGGGTATGAGTATCAGGGGCAGAAGTGCTCCGCCTGCAGCCGCATCTACGTGCCGAAGTCGCTCTGGCCGAAGGTGAAGGAGCATCTCGTCGCGATGATCGCCGACATCAAGGTCGGCGATGTGAACGACTTCTCGAACTTCATGGGCGCCGTCATCGACGAGAAGGCGTTCGACCGGATCCAGAGCTATCTCGACGACGCCAAGGCGAACGCGACGATCCTCGCCGGCGGCGGCGCGAGCAAGGCCGATGGCTACTTCGTGCAGCCGACGCTCGTCGAGGCGAAGGACCCGGGCTACCGCCTGATGTGCGAGGAGATCTTCGGCCCCGTCGTCACGGCGTACGTATACGACGACGCCAAGTGGGAGGAGACGCTGCAGCTCGTCGACCGGACCTCGCCCTACGCGCTGACCGGGGCGGTCTTCGCCCAGGACCGCGCCGCGCTCGCGCAGGCGCACCGCGCGCTGCGGCACGCGGCCGGCAACTTCTACGTGAACGACAAGTGCACCGGCGCGGTGGTCGGCCAGCAGCCGTTCGGCGGGGCGCGCGCCTCGGGCACGAACGACAAGGCGGGCTCGAAGCTGAACCTGCTCCGCTGGGTGAGCGCGCGCACGATCAAGGAGACCTTCGTGCCGCCGACGGACTACCGCTATCCCTTCATGGGGTGAGCGCGATCCGCTTCGTCACCCTCGACGTCTTCACCGACCACCCCTTCGGGGGGAACCAGCTCGCCGTCATCCCCGACGCGACGGGGATCCCCGAAGAGGCGCTGCTCGCGATCACCGGCGAGTTCAACTTCTCGGAGACGACGTTTTGCTATCCCCCCGCGGATCCGGCGCACACGCGCCGGGTCCGCATCTTCACCCCCGGGGGCGAGGTGCCGTTCGCGGGCCATCCGACGATCGGGACCGCCGCCGCCCTCGCCCTCCGTGAAGGGGCGCTCCCCGGCGGCTCGGGCCACCTCCAGCTCGAGCTCGACGTCGGCACGGTGACGGTCGACGTGCGCGTCGAGGGCGACCGCCTCGTCTGGGCGGAGTTCGGCGTCGCGAAGCTCCCCGAGCTGGGGCCGCCAGCGCCCGGCCTCTCGATGCTCGCCGAGATCCTCTCGCTCGAGACCGACGACCTCGTCGGTGGGGCGCTCAGTCCCCAAGGCGTCTCCTGTGGGCTGCCGTTCCTGATGGTCGGCGTGAAATCGCTGAAGGCGCTCGCGCGGGCCCGTGTGCGCGAGGAGCTCTGGGAGCGCACACTCAAGCGCGCCTGGGCGCGCGACGTCTTCGTCGTGGCACGCGACGCGGACGGCGGCCCGCACCATTGGCGGGCGCGGATGTTCGGCCCCGGGGTGCGCGTCCCCGAGGATCCCGCGACGGGCTCCGCCGCCGCCGCCTTCGGCGGATGGCTCGCGCTCAAGGAGTCGGCGCGCGACGGGGCGTTCGCCTGGTCGATCGATCAGGGAATCGAGATGGGTCGGCCGAGTCGGCTCGACGTGCGCGCGACGAAGGCGGACGGTGCCGTCACCGCGGTGCACGTGGCGGGACGCGCGGTGCTGATGAGCGAAGGGGAGATGAACTACAGGTGACAGGTATCAGGGGTCAGGTCGTCTCGTCACTCGTGACGATCATCCCTCATCCCTGACCCCTCATACCTGATACCTGACCCCTGCCCCCTTAAAACCTCGCCTCCACCGACAGATCCACCCGCGTCTGCCGCACCGGCGCGATCCCGCGCGACACGTCGAACCGTAGCAGGCCATCCAGCACGCTGAGCCCAACCCCCGCGCCACGGAGCAGCGTCTCGGGGGCGCGCCACTCTGCGCGGGGGCCCGCCCACCCCACATCGTAGAAGACGACCGGGCGCACCGCGGCGGTGTTCGCACCGAGCTCCGTCCGCGTGAGCCACATCGCCTCGCCGATGCGCGTCCCCGCGTTCAGCCCGCGCACCGAGTGCAACCCGCCGAGGAAGAAGGCGCGCTGCGTCGGCACGCGCCCCGAGGTCGTCCCGCCGCCGACCGTCAGCGCGGCGGCCAACGGCCCAATCCCCCGCGAGACGGTCCCCTCGACGTACACGCGCCCGTACGAGCGGTCGCGCGGCGGAGGTGGCGGCGGGATCAGACATCCCCGGCATGGCGGCGGGAAGGTCGCCGTGCGTCCCGTCGCCCCCTCGAGCCGGAGATCACCGGCCACGCGCCACCCCGCCGGATCATCCCCCGCGCTCCCGCGCCAGCGGAGCGCGACACCCGAGTACGTGCCCGGCTCCGCCACGACATTCGCTCCCATCCGCGGATCGTCGCCGCCGCTGAAGAGCGAGAAGCGCGTCATCACGTCGGCGGTGCGCTGATGCTCGTTGAAGACCCGCCACTCGATGCCGCGCCCACCGATCGGGCGCCGCACCAGCTCCACCCCCGTCGCTCGGTGGTAGAACCCCTCGTCGCGGCCGTAGAGCAGCGAGGCGAACGAAGCACCGAACGAGAGCGGGTCGCCGAAATCCGAACTGACGTCGAGCCGGCGGTATGCGCCGAGCTCCCACGCCGAGCCCCAGCGGTCGTACAGGAGGCGGAACTCCCCGTTGAGCCGACGGTCGCCGATCGCGCCGCGCGCGAGCCCCGAGGTCCGCCAGCCACGGCCGAGCGACGCCTCGACGGCGATCCCCGTGCCGAGCCCCTCGACCCGGTTGTAGCGGGTGAGCCCGAGCCCCATCGTCGTCCGCGGCCGGGACGGGAGCGTGCCGCGCGGGAGGACGTCGTTGAGCATCGCGATCAACTCGTTCCGCTCCGCGGCGCCGAAGAGCTCGTCCGCCGGGTCGTAGATGGAGGGGGGGAGCGCCTCCGAGGTGGCGAGCGTGCTGCGGTCGCAGGGGAGGTCGAGGATCACCGGCATCCGCACCCCCTGATAGCGCGAGCGTAGCACGCGCTCCCGGTCGCCCTCGGTGCACTGCGCCTCGCGCGCCCGGCGCTCCAACGTGTCCCGCACCGCGAAGCGTGCCATCACCGTGTCGCGGATGATGCTGTCCGGGACCCCGGCGGCGCGCAGGCTGTCCCGGAGCAGGCGGGTGTTCAGCGGCGGCGCCACGTTCGCCAGTGTGGGGAAGGTCACGTCGCCGTTCACCGACGCGTAGCGGAAGCGCTGTTCGATGGTCAGCGGCGCGCGCATCGCACTGATCCGTGTCGCGAACTCCGCGCCCTGCAATCGCGGGAGCCAGAAGCGCCCCTCGTAGAGCCCGTACTCGATCGTCATCCCCGTGAGATCGAGCTGCAGCGGCGTCACGAGCGGCCGCGCGAAGAAGGGGACATCCTCGAACGCGGTGGAGTCCTCCCGCTGGGCGAGTTCCCACGCATCGAGCCGGTCGCTGAAGCGGAGCGCGGCCTGTACGAGATGAGCCCCGTCGAGTTCGAACCAGAGTGAAGCGGCCACGGCGTTCCAACTCGGGGTCCGCGGCATCGCGCGCAGCTCCCGCAGCCGGATCGACCGCCCGTCGGGGAGCGCGATCGCCATCGAGTCACCGATGGCGAAGGTGTACGTCGCCTCCGACCCCTCGGCGACCGGATGGATGAGGTATGTCCCCTCCTCGGGTGCGTCGTCGCCGTCGTCGTTCCCGTTCCCGAACATGTTGAAGAGCCAGAGCTCATCCATGCCCGGGTAGTACGGGATGGCCATCACGTCCGTGAAGTCGTTGGCGTCCTCGGCCTCCGCCTCCCCCGGGGTACCCTGCGCCATGGGGATGGCGAGCCGCGCACCGAGTACGCGGACGTGCGCCCCGCGCTCGCGCTGCCACGTCACCTGCGCGGCCCCCTCGCTCCGAAACGCCAACCGGTCGCGCCCGCCGGCCCGCAGCCCGAGCCCCAGCGAGAGCCGTTGATAGCTGGTGACGTCGTAGGAACGGAGGGCGGAATCCTGCGCCAACCGCGCGGCGCGTGCGCGCAGGAGGAGAGTGCGCGCCGCGGTATCCGTGAACGCCGTCGCCCGATGCGCCTCGGTGACCACCGCGGCGCGAGTGCGCGGCACCTTCATACCGGCGCTGACACTCCCTCCGGATGAGGTGACGTCGACGGAGACGGCGACCTGCAGAAAGACGACGGCGGCGAGGGCGACGGACATATCGAATCATACGGGCAGGGCAGGAGCGGGGTTTCTCACCGCGCGTCGTCACCGTCGAGACTGGACGCCGCGGCCGATTCGGTCACATTCTCCGGGGATCACGGTCCGACCGCCGTCCATTATTCCACTCCATCGTGCCCCAGGCCGCTTCCGCCACCGGCGATCTCTCCCCCGCCGACTTCGAGCGCCATGCCACGGCTCTCGCGGGATGGATCGCGTCGTATCTGCGCGATGGGGAACGGCATCCGGTCCTCGCGCGCACCACGCCCGGGGCCCTCCAGGCGGCGTTGCCGACGGCCGCCCCGTCGACCGCGGAACCGCTCGAGGCAATCCTCGCCGACCTCGACCGCGTGGTGATGCCCGCGGTGACGCACTGGAACCACCCCGGCTTCCTCGCGTACTTCGCGAACACCGCCTCCGTCCCCGGCATCCTCGCGGAACTCGTGACGGCTGCGCTGAACCAGGTCGGCATCCTCTGGCGCACCTCCCCCGCCCTCGCGGAGCTGGAACAGGTCACCACAGGCTGGCTGCGCGACGCGATGGGGCTCCCGTCCGACTGGTTCGGGATGATCACCGACACCGCCTCGGTCTCGACGCTGCAGGCGCTCGCCGCGGCCCGGGAGATGGACCCGTCGCTGGAGATCCGCCACCGCGGGATGGCCGGTCGACCCGAGCTGCCGCGCCTGCGGCTCTACTGCTCCGCGCACGCGCACTCGAGCGTCGACAAGGCGGCGATCACCCTCGGGATCGGCGCCGAGAACGTCGTGCGCATCGCGACCGACGCCGAGCATCGGATGCGGCCGGAGCTCCTCCAGTCGGCGATCGGCGCCGACCGCGCGGCGGGGTTCCGGCCCCTCGCCGTCATCGCGACGGTCGGGACGACCTCCACCACGAGCGTCGACCCCGTGCCCGCGATCGCGGCCATCTGTCGCCGTGAAGGGCTCTGGCTCCACGTCGACGCCGCGTACGGCGGCGCGATGGCGCTCCTCCCCGAGCAGCGTGAGCTCTTCGCGGGGGTCGAGGGAGCGGACTCCCTCGTGATGAACCCGCATAAGTGGCTTTTCACGCCGATGGACTGCTCGGTGCTCTGGACGCGGCATCCGGCCGTGCTCAAGCGCACCTTCAGCCTCACCCCCGCCTATCTCGAGACCGACGAGCAGGACGTCGCACTCTCGCTCTCCGACTACTCGTTCCAACTCGGACGCCGCTTCCGCGCGCTCAAGCTCTGGTTCGTGATGCGCGCCTTCGGCACCGACGGGCTCGCCGAGCGTATCCGGCATCACTGCGCGCTCGCGCGCACCTTCGCCGATTGGGTGGAGACGTCACCGGCGTGGGAGGTCGTCGCGCCGGTGCCGATGTCGGTGGTCTGCTTCCGGCACCGCCCCGACACGCTCGTCGACGAGGCCGCGTTGGAGCGGCACAACGCGGGGATCCTCGAGCGGGTGAACGCGAGCGGACGCGTCTTCCTCTCGCACACCAAGCTCGGTGCGCGCTACGTGCTCCGCGTGGCGGTGGGGAACCTGCGCACGCAGGAGGCGCACCTCGCCGAGGCGTGGCGGCTCCTGCGCGAAGCGGCCGTCACGGCCTGAGCGATCAGCCGGCGGTCGCGCGATAGCGCACGAAGCTCGCCTGCACGCGCGCCATCTCCGCGGCATCGAGGAGCCCCGGCTCCCCCACCTGCAGCGCCTGCCAATAGCAGCGAGCGAGGACCTCGACCTCCACCGCCACCGCGAGCGCCGCCTCGAGCGATGGCCCGAGCGTGAGCAGCCCATGATGCGCGAGGAGACACGCCGTGCGCCCCTCGAGCGCCGCGAGGGCCGCCGTCGAGAGCGCCTGTGTGCCGAACGTCGCGTACGCCGCGCACCGGATGTCATCGCCCCCCGCGACGGCGATCATGTAGTGGAAGGGCGGGATCCCCTCGCGCTGGATGCGTGGGAGGCACGCGAGCGTGGTGCCGAACGGCGGATGGGCGTGCACCACCGCCTGCGCCTCGGCGCGGGCCACGTACACGTCACGATGCATCCGCCACTCCGACGAGGCGACATGCGGCCCCTCGGCGCCGACCGGGGGCGCGAGCGGTGGGGCGTCCACCGCGGGCGCCGGTTGTGCCAGCGGCACCCAGGCGAGGTCCTCCGGCACCAGCGAGTCATACGGGCGACCGCTGGGGGTGATGAGCATCCCATCGCGGCCATCGCGCGCCCAGCGGCACGAGACGTTCCCCGACGTGCCGTGCGTGAGGCCGAGGGGGATGAGCTGCCGGCTGGTGTCGATCACGGCCGCGCGCGCCGCAGCCTCGGTGGTATGGTGAACGGTCATCGGGAGCTCATGGCGAGGGCGGAGCGGATGCCTGCCGCTGTGGCGTCCACGACCCCGCGGTCGGTGATGAGGGCGGTCACGAGCGCGGCGGGGGTGAGGTCGAAGGCGGGGTTCGCCGTCGCCGTGCCCGTCGGCACCACGCGCACCCGCCGGACCGCCCCGTCGTCGTCCGCGCCGCTTACGTACGCGACCTCCGCGCCGTCGCGCTCCTCGATCTCGATGGCGGCCCTCGACGGCGTCGCGGGATCGAGCGTCGAGACGGGACAGGCCACATAACAGGGCACGCCATGCGCACGTGCCGCGAGCGCTTTCAGGTAGGTGCCGACCTTGTTCGCCACGTCGCCGTTAGCCGCCACACGGTCCGCACCGACGAGCACCGCATCGACCGCGCCCCGCATCAGGAGGAGTCCGCCGGCGTTGTCGGCGATCACCGTGTGTGGCACGCCCGCCTCGGCGAGCTCCCACGCGGTCAGCGCCGCGCCCTGGTTCCGCGGCCGCGTCTCGTCGACCCAGACATGCAGCGGCACCCCCGTGTCGTGCAGCGCGTAGATGGGGGCGAGCGCGGTGCCGTGACCCGCGGTCGCCAGCCAGCCGGCGTTGCAGTGCGTGAGGAGCTGCAGCGGACGCCCGGGCACGACGAGCGGTCGGAGCAGCGCCGCCCCATGCGCCCCGATCGCGGCATTCCCCGCCGCGTCCTCCTCCGCGATCCGCACCGACTCGGCCCACGCCGCGTCCGCGCGCCGCGACATCGGAAGCCCTCGGACCGCATCGGCGACCCGCGTCGCCGCCCACCGGAGGTTCACTGCCGTCGGGCGAGCCGACGCGAGGTGCTCGACGGCGGCTTCGAGGGCCGCGTCCTCACGCATCGCGAAGGCCACCCCGAACGCCCCCACCGCGCCGATCAGCGGCGCCCCCCGGACCTGCATTGTCACAATCGCCCGACGGCAATCCGCCACCGAACGGAGGGCGACCCAGACGACGGCGAAGGGGAGCCGGGTCTGATCGAGGACCTCGAGGGTCCACGGGGCGGTCCAGCGGAGGGGACGATTCATTGTATTGTGAGAAATATCACCCTGCACTCGGAGGCGTGCCGCTACGTTCTTAACGAACAATGGCGGGGCCCCGTCCACCGGGGTATCCATGGCTCGACGACGCTCGACCACGCGTTCCACACCAGCAGGAGCACTTCACATGATCCGCCTCCGTCACCTGTCCCTCATCGCCCTCGTGCTCGGCCTCGCCGCCTGCGCGGAGTCGTCCACGGCCCCGACCGTGACCACCGCCGAGGATGACTATGCCCTCGTGATGTTCGGCGAGATCGGCGCAGCGCTCGAGGGGACCCTCGGCACGCAGCCGAGCACCCAGCCGGTCGACGGTCGCAGCTGGTTCGGCCGGCTCCCTGATTCGCTCGCGCTGACTGCGACGCAGCGCACTGCGATCTTCTCGCTCCGCGCGAGCTTCCGGCAGAACAACGCCGCCGCGCTCGACTCGCTGCGCGCGATCTTCCTCAAGGCCCGTGATGCGCGCCGCGCCGGGGGCACGCCGGAGGAGGTGCGCGCGATCCTCGCGACCGGACGCCCGATCGCCGAAGCGCTCCGGCCGAAGATCCTCGCGCTGCACCTCGCCACCTGGTCGGTGCTCAGCGATGCGCAGCGCGCGTGGCTCATCGCGAACAAGCCGGTGGTGTCGCCGGTGGTCGGCGGTGTCGTGAGCTGCCAGGCCTGCGGGTGCCCCGGGAGCGGGTGCTAGCCGACGCCGGCCGGGGCAGCATACGCCGGCGCCTGCATCACGAGCGCCGGCTTCACCTCCCCGTCGGTCCACTGGTCGAGGAACAGCGGTGTGGCGGATCCACTGATCGGCGGCACGAGCCAAGGCCAATGGCCTCGTACCTCGCGCCCCGCCGCCTGCTCGTTCCGGCAGAACTGCAGGAACTCGATCGAGGCGCTGAAGTGGTCGGCGATCTTCACGCCGTCCGCTTCGAAACTCCAGAGTACCGCCTCCGTCATCGCGATCAGCGCCTTGTCGCGCCACAGTGTGCTCTCGCGCCTGGTATCCGCACCGATCTTCTCGGCGATCTGTAACGAGAGGTTGTAGCGCGCGACGTCGGTGAAATTCCTCGCACCGATCTCGGTTCCCATATACCACCCGTTGAACGGCGCACCGCGATAGAGGACGCCGCCGCAGTCGAGCGCCATATCGGACACCGCGGGGACCGTGTACCACTGCAGTCCGAGCTCCTCGATCCCTGGATACTTAGGATGTCTGATGCGGACTTCCCGACGCTGCGCGGCCGGGATCTCGTAGTACCGTGGGGGCTGCCCGTCCACCGCGATGACGAGAGGGAGCAGGTCGAATCGTCCGCC
This sequence comes from uncultured Gemmatimonas sp., assembly GCA_964526485.1. Lineage (GTDB taxonomy): Bacteria > Gemmatimonadota > Gemmatimonadetes > Gemmatimonadales > Gemmatimonadaceae > Pseudogemmatithrix. Next base: position 11,132 of record CAZGIE010000056.1, read on the forward strand.
GCCGCCCCGCCACCCCAAACGCTCGATCGCACCGGTGAGCGCGAGCTGGGCCGGATCACCGATGACCTGCCCGGTGGACTTCCGATAC
>CAZGIE010000056.1:11229-11491 GCA_964526485.1 uncultured Gemmatimonas sp.
CGGAGCAGTTGCGGGTTCCAGAGGCGGACGGTCGGCCGCTCCCGCGTGCCCGGATCGAACACGGTCATCAGCGGCGTCAGATTGCCGTTGTTATAGGCCAGGTCGAGATGCTCGAAGAGCGCCTGCGCGATGTCGTCGGGATGCACGAGGTGACGAGCATCGCGCACCTTGAGTCCCGACCAATACAGGCGACCGATACATCGCGCGGCGTTCCGCCACGCGAGCCGCGCGCCGAACGTGATTTCTTCGATTGTCTGCCGAT
>CAZGIE010000057.1:0-11347 GCA_964526485.1 uncultured Gemmatimonas sp.
GCCGTCCCCCACCGCCGCCGCCCCGGCCGCCCCGACCTCCGCGACGCCGGCGGCGACCGCCGCCCCCCGCGCCCGTCGACGCACCGCCCGTGGCACTGCCGGAGGCCGCCCCCGCCTGGCCAGCGGGCCCGCCGCTCGCCGGCCGGCCCACCGGGCGCGCCTGGCCGCCCCCCTTCCGGGCGGCACGCTCCGACTCCGCACGCGCGTTCGCCTCGCGCCGGGCCGCCTTCTCCTTGGCACGGGCGCGCTCCTCGGCCTTCCGCGCGCGGATCGCCGCGATGCGCTCCGCGATCGGGACCTCGAAGCGCTCCACCGGCTTGTGGTGATAGTCGAAGCCCGGGAGGGTGCGGCGGGGGAGCTTCTTCCCGATCGCCTTCTCGATGGCGCGCAGGTCCCCCTCCTCCTCCGGCGAGACGAGCGTGAACGCCTCACCCGTGGCATCGGCGCGCGCCGTGCGGCCCACGCGGTGGATGTAGTCCTCGGGGAGGTGCGGGACGTCGAAGTTCACCACGTGCTCCAGCGCCTCGACGTCGATCCCGCGGGCGACGATGTCGGTCGCGACGAGCACGCGCACCTTTCCCGCCTTGAAGTCGGCGAGCGCCTCGGTGCGCTGGTTCTGCGAGCGGTTCCCGTGGATGCGCGCGTTCGGGATCCCGGCGCGCGTGAGCACATCGCTCAGGCGATTGCTCCGGTGCTTGGTGCGCGTGAAGCAGATCACGTTCCCGACCACGTCTTGCCGCAGCAGCGCGATGAAGAGGTCGGCCTTGAGCGGCTCGGCCACCGGCCAGAGCGCCTGCTCGATCTTCGCGGCCGGCTGGGCGACGCGCTCCACGTTGAGGCGCACGGGGTCGTGCAGCATCTCGCGCGAGAGCGCGACGATCGGGGCGGGGAGGGTCGCGCTGAAGAAGAGCGTCTGGCGCTTCTTCGGCAGATGCGAGAGAACGCGCTTGATGTCGGGGAGGAACCCCATGTCGAGCATCCGGTCCGCCTCGTCGAGCACCAGCACCTCGAGGCCGCGGAAGTCGACGTAGCCGCCGGGCTGCGAGAGGTGGTCGAGGAGTCGTCCCGGGGTCGCGATGATCACGTCGACGTGCTGGCGGAACGCGGTCTCCTGCGGCCCCATCCCGACGCCGCCGAAGATCGCGGCGCCGCGGAGTCCGGTGTGCCGGGCGAGGTCGGTGAAGTCGGCGTGCACCTGCGCGGCCAGCTCGCGCGTCGGCGTCAGGACGAGCGCGCGGGTGGCGCGCGTCGGGGCGTCCAGCAGGCGGTGGAGGACCGGGAGGAGGAAGGCACCGGTCTTGCCGCTGCCGGTCATCGCACAGGCGAGGAGGTCGCGGCCGTCACGCGCCGGCGGGACGGCGTCGCGCTGGATCGGAGTCGGGGCGGTCCAGCCGAGGTCGTGGGCGGCGCGGAGCAGGGCGGGCGCGAGCCCGAGAGTCTCGAAGGTCATGTGAGGCGAAAGCTAGTCGGGCGGGGCGGGGTTCCCTACTGGCCGGCCCGGCCGCTACTCGTGCCGCAGCGCCTCGATCGGGTCGAGTCGCGCGGCACGCTGCGCCGGGAGGATCCCGAAGACGAGCCCGATGCCGACCGAGACCATGACGGCGATCACGGTGATGTCGAGCGGCGGCGCCGCGGCGACCCCGACCGCGGCGGTCACCGCCCGTCCGAGCCCGAGGCCGAGCACGATCCCGATCACCCCGCCGATCCCCGTCAGCGTCGCGGCCTCGATCAGGAACTGGAGGAGGATGTCGCGGCGCGTGGCCCCCAGCGCCTTCCGAACCCCGATCTCACGCGTCCGGTCGGTCACCGAGACCATCATGATCGCCATCACACCGATACCGCCCACCAGCAGCGCGACCGACGCGAGTACCAGCATCACCAGGAAGAAGACACCGGTGAGCTGGTTGAAGACATCCAGAATCTGATCCGCGGTGACGAGGTCGAACGAGTTCCGTTGGGCCGGGCGCAGCCGACGCAGCTCGCGCATCGCGATCGTCACCGCCTCCTGTGCCTGCGCCACGGTCACGCCGGGGCGCGGCTTCACCGGGATCCACTGCGCGTTCGTCTTGTCGAACTCGAACTGCGCGTCGAGCAGTCGATAGGGGATGATCGCCCCCGTCTCCGCCCCCTGCGGCGCGAAGATGTTCTCCGGCGGGAGGTAGAGGCCGACCACCTCCATCGGCCGCCCGCCGACGAGCACCGTCGCGCCAAGTGGCTGCTCGCGCCCGAAGAGCCGCCGCGCGATCGCCTCCTGCAGCACCACGACGCTCGCCCCGGAGAGCACCTCCGCGCGCGTGAACCATCGTCCGTCGGCGAGGGTCCCGCCCTGGATCTCCGTGAACCCGGCATCGGCCCCGAACAGGCCGACGGGCTGCGTGCGCTCGCCCCGATACGCCACCCGGGCGAGCGTCTGACCCCAGATGCTCGCATACGCGACCTCGGGGAGGCGCCGGATCCGCTCGGCCTCGGCGTCGCGGAGGTCGGGACGGATGCGGATCCACGCCGGCGGGTTCTGCGGGTTCACCGGCGTGCTCGAGTACGCCTTCAGCACGTAGAACGTGGTCGGACCCGCCACCTCCACGGTGCTGATGATCTGGCTCCGGAGCCCCTCGACGAGGGAGGCCATCGTCATCACCGTGGCGACGCCGATGACGACGCCGAGGATGGTGAGCCCCGAGCGCAGCTTGGCGCCGCGCAACGTCTCCATCGCGATCCGGAGGTTCTCCTCCGCCTGGGCGAGCGAGGGGAGGCGCACGGTCACTCGGCGCGCATCGCGGTGATGGGGTCGAGGCGGGCCGCGCGCCGCGCGGGATAGACGCCGAAGAGCACGCCCACGCCGGCCCCGAGGGCGAGCGCGAGCGCGACCGCCCACCACGAGATGCGGGCGGGGAGGGGCGACACGGCGGAGACGAGCCCCGCGAAGGCCCAGCCCGCGAGCACGCCGATGACGCCGCCGAGCATCGCGAGCGCGATCGTCTCGAAGAGGAACTGCATCTCGATGTCACGCGCCCGCGCGCCGACCGCCTTGCGGATCCCGATCTCGCGCGTCCGCTCGTTCACCGCCATCAGCATGATGTTCATGATGACGATCCCGCCGACGACGATGCCGATGGCGACGACGGCGGGGAGGACGAGGAAGAGGATGCGGGTGAGCCGCTTCCAGAAGGCGACGAGGGCGTCGGAGGTCTCGATCGCGAAGTCGTTCGGGTCGCCGGGGCGGAGGCCGTGCGCGAGGCGCATCGTCTCCTCCGCGCGCGCGATCCCGGTGGTCACCCCGGCCGCATCCCGCATCCGCACGGAGATGGTCGTGGTGAGTCGTCGACCGTACCGCATCTCGAAGCGCGTGAAGGGGACGAGCGCGAAGGCATCGAACGACTGGCCGAGCACGCGCCCCTTCGGCGCGTTCACGCCGATGACCGTCATTGGCACACCCGCGAGTCGGATCTCCTGGCCGATCGGATCGGCCTCGCCGAAGAGCTTCTCCGCCACCTCGGCCCCGAGCACGACGACCGGGAGTCGCTGGGCGACGTCGACGTCGGAGAGGGCGCGGCCCTTCGTGATGGTGTAGCCCTGCACGATCTGGAACGGCGGGGTGATCCCGAACATCAGGACGTCGCCGACGGTGCGCCCGCGCCAGACGGCGTCCGCGGCGGGGGTGGGCCACCCCGATTGCATCGAGACGGCGTCGGCGTCGGGGAACGCGGCCGCGACGGCGGCGGCATCGCGCTCGGTGATGCGCGGGCGCCGCTGGATCACGGCCCAGTCGTCGTCGGTGACGTTGCCGACGCTGATCGGCGTGCGTCGCACTTGAAAGGTGTTGTTGCCGACCATCGCGTCGGCGATGTTCTCCTTCACGTACGCGTTCATCCCCTGGATGATCGCGACCACCGCGACGAGGAAGGCGACCGACACGACGATGCCGAGGAGCGTGAAGGCGCTCCGGAGGGGGTTCGCGCGGATCTGCTCGAGCGCGAGGGCGGCGGCGTCGGCGCGGCGCACCCGCGAAAGCTATTCGTGTCGCAGCGCCTCGACGGGGTCGAGCCGGGCGGCGCGGGTGGCGGGGAGCATCCCGAAGGCGACCCCGGTGACCGCGGCCGCGACGAGGGAGAGGACGATGGCGCTCGGGGGGATGCTCGCCGGGATGGTGGAGTTCGCCCGGATCACCCAGGCGAGCCCGCCGCCGAGGAGGAGCCCGATGCCGGCCCCGAGACTCGTGAGGGGCGAGGCCTCGACGAGGAACTGCCAGAGGATCGTACCGTAGGTGGCGCCGAGCGCCTTCCGGACCCCGATCTCGCGGGTCCGCTCGGTGACGGAGATCATCATGATCGCCACCACGCCGACACCGCCCACGAGGAGCCCGACGGCCGAGAGCCCGATGCCGACGAGGAAGATCGCGCCGAAGAGCTGATTGAAGGTGTCGAGGATCTGGTCCTGCCCGACGAGGAAGAAGGTGTTCCCCTCACGTGGGCGGAGGCCGCGCATGCCGCGGAGCGTGGCCGTGACGGCATCCATCGCCTCGCTCCGCGGGACGTCCGGGCGCGGCTTCACGAGGAGGAGCATCCCGCGCCGCCAGACGTCGAGTCGGTTCCAGGCGGTCAGCATCGGGATGACCATCCGGGGCCGATCAGGGCCGCGGCCGTCCAGGGACTTCAGGAACCCGGCCTCGGTGTGGTAGACCCCGATGACCGTGAACCGCGTCCCCGCGAGATCGACCTGTCGGCCGATCGGGTCGGCGTCGCCGAACAGGAGGGTGGCGAGCGTGTCATTGACGAGCGCGACCGTCGCGGCGGCATCGTGCTCCGTCTCGCTGAAGTTGCGGCCGGGGCTGATGTCCGCGACGTCGGTGGTGATCCACTCGGGGCTCTGGGCGTCGTAGCCGACGTTCTTAACCTCACGGTCGCGGTACGTGACGGTCCCGCTCCCGAAGAGCCAGGCCATCGCACTCGAGACCTCGGGGAGCCGCTGGATGCTGCGCCACTCCTCGAGCGAGACCCCCGGATAGCGCCGCTCCGGGCAGTTCTCGTTCGTCGGGTTGCAGTTGTTGAAGCCGGGGTTCGTGCGGCGCACCTGGAACGACGTGGCGCCGAAGGCCTCCATATCGCTCGCGAACGACTGCTCGATCCCGTGGATCGTGGCGCCCATCGCGACGACGACGAAGACGCCGATGGCGACCCCGGAGATTGTCAGCGCGGCGCGGACCTTGTTGGCGCGGAGCGAATCGAGGGCGATGCCGACGCCCTCAAGGCTCATCAGGAGGCGGTCCCGGAAGCGCACGCGCTATTCCTGCCGAAGGGCGGTGATGGGATCGAGCCGGGCGGCCCGGCTCGCCGGGTAGATGCCGGCGGTGATCCCGACGCCCGCCCCGACGATGAGGGCGGCCACGAGCGACCAGGGCGCGACGCTCGCCGGGAGCGGCGTGACCGCGGCGATCAGCTTGGCGAGGCCGATCCCCATCCCCGCGCCGATCATCGCGCCGAGGATGGAGAGGGTGGACGCCTCGACGAGGAACTGCGCGATGATGTCGCGCCGGCGCGCGCCGAGGGCTTTCCGAATCCCGATCTCGCGGGTCCGTTCGGCGACGGCGACGAGCATGATGTTCATGATGACGAGGGCGCCGACGACGAGGCCGATGGCCGGGAGCGCGGTGCCGAAGAGCACGAGCTTCCCCTTCAGCTCATCGAAGAAGCTGAGCGCGGCGTCGGAACTCGAGAGGGAGAAGTCGTCGTCCTCTCCGGGGCCGAGGCCGCGGAAGGCGCGGAGCGACCCGCGGACCAGCTCCTGCCCGTCGAGGATCGCCTCGCGCGTCGGGGCCTGCACCACGATCTGATCGAGGTCGCCGCGCGGGTTGATGACCCGGCTGAGCGGGGCGGTCACGGGGGCGACGGCGAGCCGGTCGAGGGAGAAGCCGAAGACCGAGCCCTGCTCGGCGATGACCCCGATGATCGTGTATGGGATCCCGCCGATGCGAAGCTCGCGACCGATCGGGTCGAGGCCCGAGTAGTAGTAGGACGCGACCTCGCTCCCGACGACGACGACCTTGGCGCCGAGGGCGACCTCCTGGGCGTTGAAGGCGCGTCCCTGCGCGATCTCGTAGTCCTTGATGTCGAAGTAGCTCGCCTCGGTCGCGACGGCCTGCACCGACCGGGGGCGGAGTCCGGGGACCGTGGCCGGGAGGAACGACTCGTTGACCATCGCGGTCCGGTATGTCCCGGTGGGGAGCGCCTCCCGGACCACCGCGGCGGCGGGGGCGTACAGGCGCGGCCGCCGCTGCAGGCGCCGCCATTCCTCGTCGGAGACATCCTGGAAGTTCGGGTAGCGCGCGACGTAGAACGTGTTCGTCCCGATGATGCTCGCCGCGAAGTCGTTCTCGACGTAGTCGGCCATCCCCTCGACGATCGAGACGACGGCGATGAGGAACATCACGCCGATCATCACGCCCGTCAGGGTGAAGAAGCTCTTCAGCTTCTGCACCCGGATGGTCTGCAGGGCGAGGCGGACCGCCTCGAGGAAGGGCATCCGACTACAGCTGCGGCGCGTGGATCCCGAGGCGGGCGACGAACTGGGCCTGCGTCTCGTCCGAGGCCATCGTACCGTCCCGCAGCACGACGACGCGGCGCGCGTGCGCGGCGATGTCCGGCTCGTGTGTCACCATGATCACCGTCTGGCCGGTGCTCGCGAGATGCTCGAAGACCCGCATGATCTCCTCGGAGGTCTGCGAGTCGAGGTTCCCCGTCGGCTCGTCGGCGAGGAGGATCGAGGGGTCGTTCACCAGCGCCCGTGCGATCGCGACGCGCTGCCGCTGGCCGCCGGAGAGCTCGTTCGGCTTGTGGTGCATCCGCTGGCCGAGTTGGACCTTCTCGAGCGCTTCGGTGGCGCGCCGCTTCCGCTCCGCGGCGGGGACGCCGGCGTAGACGAGCGGGAGCTCGACGTTGGCGAGCGCCGTCGCCCGGGGGAGGAGGTTGAACGTCTGGAAGACGAACCCGATCTCCTTGTTCCGCACGCGGGCCAGCGCATCATCCTGCATCGCGCTGACGAGCTGGCCATTGAGCCAGTACTCGCCGGCGTTCGGCGTATCGAGGCATCCGACGATGTTCATCAGGGTCGACTTGCCCGAGCCCGAGGGGCCCATGATCGCCACGTATTCGTTCCGCTTCACGGCGATGTCGACGCCGCGCAGGGCGCGGATGATCTCGCCGCCCATATCGTACTCCCGCTTGATCCCGCGGGTGACGATCACCCAGTCGCGGTCGGGCGCGGCGCCGACGGCGCCGGTGACGGCCTGCCGTTCGGCGGTGGTGCTCATCGGGGCCTCCATCGCGGTCGCGCTCACGGGGTCTTCGTCCCGGCCGCGGCCGGCTCCTGGGCTTCCTTCACCATCTGTCCCTCCCTGAGGTCGCGAATCGCCTGATAGGAGCCGGCGACGATCCGCTCGCCGCCCGTCAGCCCGCTGAGCACCTCGAAGTGCTTCTCCCCCGCGATCCCCACCCGTACGGCCCGGAAGGTCACGGTGTTGTCCGGCCCCACGATGAAGACCCCCTCGACGTCCTGCTTCCCGACCTCGACGGCCGGCGTGCGGGACGCGGCGGGGGAGGTCGAGTCGACCGCCGCGCCGGGCTCCTCGCGAACGGTCAGCGCGATGATCGGCACCGCGAGCGCGCCGGTGCGGGTGTCGGTGATGATCTTGGCGGTCGAGGAGAAGTCAGGGCGCGTGGACGGCGGCGGGTTCAGGATCCGCACCGTCACTTCGTAGTCGATCGCCTGGTCGGTGGTGGACGCCCCCGCCGTGGCGCCGCGGACCGAGCTGTTCGAGATCTCGACGACCTGCCCGACGAACGTCGTGTCTTGGAAGGCGTCGATCTGGATCACGGCGGAGTCGCCGAGGCTGATCCGGCTCACGTCGGTCTCGTCGACCTTCACCTTCGTCTCGAGCACGCTCATGTCGGAGATCGTCATGAGCGTGGCGGCATCACGGTTCAGCGTTCCCATGATCGCGGTCTCGCCGGCTTCCACGTTCAGCCGCGTCACGCGGCCGCTCATCGGGGCGTAGATCGTGGTGCGCGACAGCTGATAGCGCGCGTCCTTCAGCGACGCCTCGGCCTGCTTCACGTTCTCCTGCGCGGCCTCCACGAGCGCCTCGTTCACCTCGAGTTGCGTGCTGAGCTGCTCGACCTCCTGCGCCGAGACGAGCGCGGCGTTGGTGCGCCGGATCTCCTGCTGTCGCTCGAGGTTCCGGCGCGCCTGCAGCAGGTTGGCCCGCGCCTGCGCGAGGCTCGCCCGCGCGTTCGCCAGCGCCGCTTCGGCGCGCTGCACCTGCGCCTCGAACTGCTGCGGGTCGATCTGCAGGAGGAGCTGCCCTTCCTTGACCTCGTCGCCGTCCTTCACCGCGAGCCGCGTGATGCGCCCCGTGATGTCCGACGAGATGTCGACCTTGGTGCGCGGGATCACCTGCCCGCTCGCCGTGACGGAGGCCACCAGGTCCTGGCGGCCGACGGTTTCGATCCGCACCTCGACCGGCTTCTCCCGCTTGCCGGCCGCGATCTTGCCGCCGATCCCGGCGACGGCGAGGAGCGCGAGGCCCCCGACGATGTACTTGGTCCGCTTGGTCATCCGTTCCTCAGGTCAGCGCAGGGTCCGTCCGACGGCCGCTTCCAGCGCCGCGAACGCCCGGTGGAATTCGTAGACCGCGTCGATGCGGTCCGTCTCGGCCCGCTCGTACTCCGCGCGGGCGGTGGTCAAATCGATGAACGTGTTCGTGCCCACGCGATACCGCTCCTCCGCCAGCTGCAGCGCCTCGCGCGCCGTCGCCGCGTTGCGCGCCTGGAGCGCGACCGTCTCGAACGCGGCCTGCAACGTCACCTGCGCCGAGGTCACCTCGGCCGTCAGCGCGAGTTCCTGGCGCCGCACCGTGTAGCGGGCGTCGGTGCGTGACGCCGTCGCCTCCTGCAGCCGCTGCTCCCGGCCGAACCCGTCGAAGATCGGGAGCGAGATGCCGAGCGAGAGGTTGTACGGGTTCCGCGTGAAGCCGAACGGGAAGTTGTCGTTGGCCGCCCGCAACGCGGCCTCCTCGGCCGCACCGAAGGTGATCGCGCCGCACTGGGCGGTGATGCGTGAGAGACCCGCGCCCCCGCGGATCGAATCGGTCGTGAGGCAACTCGCCTGCCGCGCGAGCGCGCTCGCCTGCGCCTGCGCGATCGCGGGGCCGAGGTCCTGCTGCCGCTGGGCGAAGCCGCCGACGTTCGCGGAGAGGGAGAGCGTCGGGGTGTACTCGCCCCGCGCCGCCTTCACCCCCGCCTCCGCCGCCCGCTCCCGCGCCTGCAGCGCGCGCAGTGTCGGGTTCCCCTGGCGCGCGGTGCGGAGCAGGTCCTCGAGGGTCTGCGTCGGCGCCGTCACGGGGAGTTCCGCCGTGAGCACGACGCCCTCGGGCATCTCCACGCCGAGCTGCTGGAAGAGTTGAAGCCGGGCCACCGCCGCGGCGTTCCGGGCGCGGAGTGCCGCCACCTGCTGCGTCCCGAGCCCCACCTCGGCGCGCTTCACGTCGAGGGAGGTCAGCTGTCCCACGCCCGCCCGCGCCTTCGCGAGGTCGAGGAGGAGCTGCTGCTGCAGGACCAGGGTGTCCTGCAGCGCGGCGCGGGCCTGGGCCTGGAGCGCGCCGAGGAACTGCGCGGTCACCGTGCTCCGCAGGGTGTAGGCCGCCGCGTCGAGCTCGGCCTCCGCCGACTCGAGCGCGGCGTTCGCCCGTCGGATGGTGTTGATCGCGTTGTAGCTCAGGCGCGCGTTGGCGCCGAGGTTCCAGCTCGAGGCGATGATGTCGGAGGTCGCACCGAACGCGACGCCGCCGAAGAACTGGGGTCGCCCTTCGCGATAGCTCGTGCCGAAGCTCGCGTCGGCGCTCGGCAGCAGGGCGCCGTAGGCCGCGCGGACCGCCGCCACCGCGCGGGTGCGGCCGGTGATCGACTGCAGGTAGGCGGGGTTGTTCCGACGCGCGATCTCGAGCGCGTCATCGAGCGAGAGGATCGGGCGCCCCGACTGCGCGGTCAGCGGCAACGCGGTGGCGACGAGGAGGAGCAGCAGTCGGAGACGACGTGGCATCAGAACGGAGTACGCGGGAAGGGGAGCGGAACGCTGTCATCCATACGTCCGCTCCCCCGAAAGAGTTTCATCGTCGGGCGCGGTGGGGGGCGCCTCGTCGCGCACCGCCTCGAGCGATTCGGCGGGGACGCGGATCTTCAGCAGTCGGCCCACCGGATCGATCCATGCCTCGTAGACCACGGTGCCGTCCCCCTCCGACCGCACCGTGATGCGTCGCGCCTGGATCTCCGAGAGCCCGATCGCGAAGGCCTCGGTCCCGGCCGCCTCCACGCGCACGGCGCGCGTCGTGAGGCTGCGCGGGAGCAGGAGCGTCGTGCGACGGCCGGGCGGGGCGAAGCGCAGGATGAACCAGACGTGGTGCAGCACGCCCGGCTCGGCCGCGATGGTGTTCGGCGCGAGCCGGAACTCCCGTGCTGATTCGCCGAGCGGCTGGACCGATCGCCCCGACCAGAGCCCCCCGCGCCATTCCCCAGTCACCGACGCGGCCAGTTGCCCCGCGGCGAACGTCTCGTGCTGGAACCGGAGCGGGGTGCCAAGGGAGTCCGTCGAGGTCGCGACGCTGACACGCGTCTCTCCCAGGAGCACGTTCGCCTGCGCGACGTACGCGACCTCGGCCGTCGGCGGCGCGCGCCGGATGCTGAAGTCCTCCCGACCGACGCGGGCGCCGCGGACGAGGAGGGTGAAGGTCCCCTCGTCGACGAGCACGACCTGCCCCGCGAGAAGGCGGGGCAGGAGGGTCAGCGTCAACAGCAGGGCGGTCCGGGACATCCTTTAAATGTAGCGGCGGACACACGGCTGACGGTCGGGGGGCGTCCGGGTATAATCCGCACGTGTCCCCTCGACTCTGGACGATGAGCACGGCGGCGTTCCTCGCCGCCGCGACGCTCTGGCTGCGGGTCCCGACCACCGGTGCGGTCGTCGGGCTCGCGGTGCTCGCCCTGCCGCTCCTGCGCGGGGCAGGGGCATCCTCGGCGCCTCGTCGGCGGTGGCTCGTCCGCCTCGGCGCCTGGGCGTTCGTCGCCCTCGCGGCGTGGCAGCAGCGCACCTTGGTGCGCCTCGGGTCCGAGGAGGAGATCGCGCGGTCGTCGCGGCTCGCCGCGGCGGCGCTCCGCGACGCCGTCGCCGACGAAGGGGTGCGACTCGGCCGCCTCGCTGACTCGGCGCTGGCGGCGCCGACCGACCGGCGGGCCGCGTTCGCGGCGCTCGAGCGGCTCCGGCCGGCCGGCGCGGACCGCGCCATCGTCGTGGCCGACCGGGG
>CAZGIE010000058.1:0-11303 GCA_964526485.1 uncultured Gemmatimonas sp.
CCTCGGCCCTCGTCTGGTACTCGCCGAGGGTGGCATCCAGCGTCAGCGTCCCCCGATCGAGATAGACGCGATGTGTCGCCGCATCGGGGAGCTCCCGGCCGAGGTAGTCGATCAGTGCACCGTCGCCGGCGGGCCAATAAGTGGAGAGCGATGCCGCCGCGCCGAACACCTCGGGATACTCCGCCAGCGCATACAACGAGATGACCCCGCCCAGGCTCGACCCCATCAGCATCGTATCGTCCCGGCCGGTCCGCGTCCGGAAGGTGCGGTCGATGTACGGCTTGAGTTCCATCACGAGGAAGCGGAGATAGGCGTCGCCGAGGGGTCGGCCCACCGTCGGCGGCAGCTCGGACCCCATGCTGAAGGCGCTGTCGGTCGGCGGGATGGCCTTGGTGGCCATGTACTCCTGCTGGCGGCGCGACGAGTTCCAGATGGCGACGACGATCGCGGGTCGGACCTGCCGCTCTGCGATTAGGCGCCCCATCGTCTCATCGACGGCCCAATCGACCCCGCTCACGGCGGTGGCGGGGTCGAAGACGTTCTGGCCGTCCTGCAGGTAGAGGACGGGGTAGCGCGCGGCGGTGTCCCGCCCGTAGCCCGGCGGGAGCCAGACCTCAACGTGACGGGACGAGACGTTTCGTGATGGAAAGGCGCGGATCACCCGGCGCTCGCCGCTGACGCCGAGCGCTGGCCCAGGCACCTCGCGGGCGGTGATGGGAAAGACGCAGCTGGTCCGCCGCGGCAGCGCGAGGACGACAACATCCCCCTGCGGCTCCGGTGTCGCGCAGGCACCGAGAAGGTCAGCGCCGGCGAGGCCCAGCGGGACGCGCAGCGTCGCGACAGCGGTGTCGTTGTTGATGGCCACGAGGGTGTTCCCGCGTCTGTACACCCACGCCTGCTCGGTGAGGAGGAGCGTCTCCGTGGTCTCGCCGCGGAGGTCCGCGCGGTCGGCACGGACCTTGGTCAGCACCTGCAGGTGCGAGAAGAGTTGATCCTCATCCGGGGTGCGACCGGTTGGCTCGAAGGCGTTCCGCGGGTCGTCCGCCCAGCCGCCGGGGAAGTCGTGCCGGTTGTCGGGATCACCTCCCCCTGGCATTCCGATCTCGTCTCCGTAGTAGATCAGCGGGGTGCCACGGGTCGTCATCAGGACCGTCCAAGCGAGCTTCAGGCCGTCCAGCGTGGCCCGGGGGTCCCCCATGAAGCGGGGCACGTTGTGGAGCCCGAGGAAGGTCACGAACGATGCCGGGTCCTTGTAGAGGCGATCACGCGCGAGCATCTGCGCCACGCCGCGGATCGTGCCCCCTTCTTGGAACGCTGACCGGAGCGGATAGAAGAGCGGGAAGTCGAAGAGGGCATCCACCCCTGTATCGATCCCGTCGAACTGCGGCACGCCCCCCTGGAAGAAGGCGGTCATCGTCGGGTCCCCGTCGACGACCTCCCCGACGACCTTGAGCGTCGGGAACTCGCGCTTGATCGCCTTGATCCAGTCTCGCCAGAACGCGCGCGGAACGTACGGCCAGCTGTCCTGCCGGATCCCGTCGAGCCCGATCACCCCAACCCACCACAGGGTGTTCTGGATGAGGTACTGCCGGACCTCGGGGTCGTCCTGGTTGAGATCGGGGAGGAGATCGATGAACCAGCCGTCGAGCGTCCCCTCGCGCATCCGCGCGGAGGTGTTCGGGTCGGCGAGGGTCCAGGTCTGCCAGGTGTTAGCGAGATGGCGCTCGGCGGTGCCGTGGAACCAGGTGGGTGTCGGTGGGTCGGCGACCCATGGGTGGTACGGCCCCGCGTGGTTCGCGACCATATCCATCACGACCTTGAGCCCCTTGGCGTGGGCGGAGTCGACGAGCGCGCGATATCCCTCGACCGTCCCGAGATGTTCGTCGACGTCGTAGAAGTCGACCGCACCATACCCGTGATAGTCGGTGATCGGCTGGCCGTCGTAGGTCTCCTTCCGGTTGAGCCCGTCGTGGTTGTCATACACAGGGTTCATCCAGAGGGTCGTCGCGCCCAGCTCCTTCAGGTAGCCGAGGCGCTGCTGCACGCCCGCGAGGTCGCCGCCGTGGTAGTACCGTCCCTTCGTGCGGTCGAGGAGCCCCGCGCCGCCGGGATCGTCGTTCGTCGGGTCCCCGTTGGCGAATCGGTCGGGCATCAGCAGGTAGATCACATCGTTGCGGTCGAAGCCGCGGAAGCGGCCGGCCCGGGCGAGCGGGGGAAGGACCTCGAAGGCCGCGGTGTCGCGGCCCGCGGCCGTGACTACGGCGAGCGCGTACCGGCCGGGTTTCACCGCGGGGCCGCCGGGGATGGTGACGTCGGCGAAAACGGTGGTTCCGGTCTCGCTGATCCTCACATTCGCGCACCGCAGCGTGCCGCACTCGAGCCGGGCGCCGCCAAGGTTCCTCCCGCGCATCATCACGCGCACGGGGTTGAGCGTCGAGCCCTGCCACCAACTCGGGGGGTCGGTCTTGAGCACCTCGGGCGCCTGCGCGGCGAGCGGCGCGCCAAGACTCAGGAGCGCCGCGAGGGCCAGCAGGCGGGGAGGAGGAGAGGACGGAACGATCATCAGACGGCGGAGCAGTCCGCGAGCGACGCGATGGGTGCGACAGCGAACACGAAAATACCTCTGGGAATTAACGCTTCCACGGCGTCGGCTGTTCCTTGCGCCGACGCGTCGAATGGTAACTTGGGGGACGCTCCGCTAGCGCTGGTACAGGTGGACGAGCTCACGCAGACGATCGGCGATCGCCGGCGTCACCTGATCCCATGAGAAGCGGAACTGCCAATTCCCGTCGGGGCGGCCGGGGAGGTTCATCCGGGCGTCGCTGCCGAGGCCGAGGAGGTCCTGCATCGGGAGGAGGGCGGTGTCGGCGACGGAGGCGAGGATCTCCCGGATGAAGCGCCAGTGCACCTCGGTGCCGTCCCAGCCGAGGTAGCGCCTCGCGAACGCTTTCTCCCGTCGCACATCCTCGGGGCTGCGCGTGGAATCGCCGCCGCCGGTGGAGACCCACCAGCCGACCATCGTGTCGTTGTCGTGTGTGCCGGTGTAGACCACGCGCTCGCGAGGATACGTGTGCGGCTGGAAGTCGTTCGCACTCCCGTCGGTGCCGAAGGCGAACTGCAGGATGCTCATCCCGGGGTAGCCATAGCGCTCGCGCAGCGCCTCGACCGCCGGCGTGATCAGGCCGAGGTTCTCGGCGATGATCGGGACCGGGCCGAGCGCGTCGGTGATCGCGTCGAAGAGCGCCTCGCCCGGCGCCTTCACCCAGCGGCCGTTCACCGCCGTGGTGTCGTCCCCAGGCACCTCCCAGTACGCCTCGAAGCCGCGGAAGTGGTCGATGCGCACGACGTCGAAGTTCGCGAACATCGCGCGCATCCGACGGATCCACCACGCGAAGCCGTCCGCCGCCATCCGCTCCCACGCGTAGATCGGGTTCCCCCAGAGCTGGCCGGTGGCGCTGAAGTAGTCGGGGGGGACGCCGGCCTGCACCGCCGGGCGCCCGTCGGGCCGGAGCAGGAACTGCTCGGGGTTCGCCCAGACGTCGGCGGAGTCGTGCGCCACGTAGATGGGGAGGTCACCGATCAGCTGGATGCCGCGCCGGTTCGCCTCGCTCTTGAGGGCGCGGAACTGGAGGTAGAACAGGTGCTGGACGCGTCGATGGTGCTCGATGGCGTCGGCGAGTCGCGCGCGCGCGGCCGTGAGCGCCTCGGGTCGACGCTGCGCGAGGGCGGGGTCCCAATCGGTCCAGGCGACGCCGCCGTGGGCCTCCTTGAGCGCCATGAACAGGGCGAAGTCCTCGAGCCACCAGCCCTCCGCCTCGCGGAAGCGCTGATAGGCGCCGTCGTCGGGCATCGCGCGGGTGTGCTCGCGGAGCAGCGCCTGCTTAGCGGGGATCACGCGCCCGAAGTCGACGGTGTGCGTCGGCCAGGTCGACTCCGCCTCGCCGACGTGGATCAGCATCGGGTTCCCGGCGAAGGCGCTGAAGCACTGGTACGGGGAATCGCCGTACCCCGTGGGGCCGATCGGGAGCATCTGCCAGTACCGCATCCCCGTGTACTGCAGGAGATCGAGGAACCGGTAGCTGTCGAGCCCCAGGTCGCCGATTCCGCAGGGGCCAGGGAGGGAGGTGGGATGGAGGAGGATGCCGGCGGCGCGGGGGAGACGCATCAGGCGGTAGCGTGGGGGGACGTCGGCTCCGCCGGCACTCCCTCGGCGTGTGTTTCCGCGAGCAGGGTGACGGAGCGTGGAGCGAGGGTGAGGACGGGGGTGTCGACGACGGTCGGGGAGGCGGGGTCGGCGAGCCCCGTCGCACTCTCCAGCACCAGGCGCCACCGGTGGCCCGGGCGGGCCGCCGGGAGGTGGACGACGATGGGGCTCAGCCCCGGGTGGAACGCGAGGAGCACGCGGTCGGCGCCGTGAGCATCATCGGCCGTCAGGACGAGGGTCAGGGTCCGCACCTCCCCCGCGGTCCAGTCCTCCGGCGTCATCGGGGCCCCGTCCGGGCGGCGCCAGTCGACGTCCGGGAGCCCCTCGCGGACGGTCTCCCGGGTGAGCCAGATGTCGGCATGAATCGCCTGATGGGCCTGTCGCACGGCGATCGCCCCGGCGGTGAACCGCGCGAGCGCCGGGTCCGCCGCGGCCCAGTCCACCCAGGTCGTCGCGTTGTCCTGCGCGTAGGCGTTGTTGTTGCCGCCCTGCGTGCGTCCCAGTTCATCGCCCATCAGGAGCATCGGGGTGCCGCGCGAGCAGAGCAGGGTGGCGAGGAGTGCGCGGACGTCGCGCTGGCGCGCCTCGCGGACCGCCGGGTCGTCGGTGGGTCCCTCGACCCCGTGGTTCCACGACCGATTGTCGTCGGTCCCGTCGCGGTTCCCCTCGCCGTTGGCCGCGTTCCGCTTGTGCACGTAGCTCACGAGGTCGGCGAGGGTGAACCCGTCGTGCGCGGTCACGAAGTTCACCGAGTCCGACGGGGCGCGATGCCGCCAGCGGAAGAGGTCTGGGGAACCGACCACACGCGTGGCGAGCTCGCCGATGCCCTCCCCGGCGCCGCGCCAGAACGTGCGCACTGCGTCCCGATACGCGTCGTTCCACTCCCCCCACCCGGGCGCGAAGCTCCCGAGCCGGTGCCCGCCGGGGCCGACATCCCACGGCTCCGCGACATGTCGCAGCTCGCGGAGCAGCGGGTCCTGCTGGATCGCGGCCAGCAGGGGCGCCTCCGGGTCGAATCCCTCCGCGCGCCGGCCGAGGGTCGTCGCGAGGTCGTACCGGAAGCCGTCGACCCCGGCAGCGAGGGCCCAGTGCCGCAACGCGTCGAGCGCGAGGCGCATCGGCGTCGGCCGGTCGAGCGCCACGGTGTTGCCGCATCCGGTGTCGTTCACATAGCGGTCACGGTGTCCGGGGACGAGGCGGTAGTAGGTCGCGTTGTCGAGCCCGCGCAGGTGCACCACGGGGCCGTTCGCATCCCCCTCGCCCGTGTGGTTGAACACGACGTCGAGGAGCACCTCGAGCCCGGCGGCGTGCAGCGCGTCGACCATGGCCCGCACCTCCGCCATCCCACCCGGCGCGAGCGACGGGTCGGGTGCGAGCCACGCGGCCGCGCTGTAGCGCCAGTAGTTCGTCAGCCCGGTGCGGGCGAGATGCGGCTCGTCGATGGCCGCCGCGAGCGGCATCAGTTCCACGGTGGTGACGCCGAGCCGCACGAGGTGCTCGATGGCGGCCGGGTGCGTGAGACCGGCGCAGGTGCCGCGCAGCGCCTCGGGCACGCCGGGATGCGTCGTGGTGAACCCCTTCACGTGCAACTCGTAGGTGACCGTGTGCTCCGCCGCGAAGCGGCGCGTGCGGCGTGCGCCGATCGCCGCCTCGAGCGCGAGGGGTGTGACCGGCTCGACGATCGCCTTGGGGATCGCGTGCGCGGAGTCTCGGTCGTCCCGTGCGCCGTCGGGATGCTGGCCGAGGAGGGCGGGGACGCAGGCGAACGGCCGGTCGAGCCGGGTCGCGTAGGGATCGACGAGGAGCTTGGCGGGGTTGTAGCGGTGCCCGTCGAGCGGGGCCCAGGGGCCATGCGCCCGGAACCCGTAGCGCGCGCCCGGACCGATCCCCGGGACGACGCCGTGATGCACATCGCCCGCGCGGGCGGCGAGCGGCATGCGCACGAGCTCCTCGTGGCCGATCGCGTCGAAGACGCAGACCTCGACCCACTCGGCGTGGCGCGCCGCCACGGCGAAGGCGACCCCGCCCTCGACGGGCGTCGCGCCGAGCGGGGGGACGCCCGTCACCGCCGCCGCCCTGTGTCGGCGTGGAGCGCCCGATAGAGGTCGGCGTAATGCCGCGCCGGGGTCTCCCACCCCACCGGGGTCGCCATCGCACGCCGCTGCATCGCGAGCCAGGTCCGGCCGTCGCGGCGCAGTCGCAGCGTCCGCTCGATCGCGAGCACGAGGTCGTCGACCGAGTCCGGGGTGAAGACGATGCCGGTGCCCGCGCCGGTGGCGAGCGCCATCGGGTTCGCGTCGACGACGGTGTCCGCGAGCCCGCCGACGCGGGCGACCACGGGGATGGCACCGTACCGGAGCGCACAGAGTTGCGTGAGGCCGCAGGGTTCGAAGCGCGAGGGGACGAGGAGGGCATCGACCCCCGCCTGCACCTGATGCGCGAGCGCCTCGTCATACCCGAGGTGCACGGCGATGCGACCCGGGTGCGTGGCGGCGGCCGCCTGCAGCGCCCGCTCGAACTCGGCGTCGCCCGTTCCCACCACCACGAGTTGTGCGCCGAGGCGCTCGATCGCCGGGAGCGCGGCGAGGAGGAGGTCGATTCCCTTCTGCCAGGTGAGACGGCTGACCATGCCGAGGACCGGCGTCTCGGGGGCGATGGTGAGGCCGAGGCGGCCCTGCAGCGCCGCCGTGTTCCGCCGCCGCGGCGCGATCCCCTTCGGGTCGTACGGCGCGGCGATGTGCGGATCGGTGCGCGGATCCCAGATGGTCGTGTCGATCCCGTTGAGGATGCCGGAGAGGACCGCGGCGCGCTCGCGCAGGAGTCCGTCGAGCCCCATGCCGTGCGCCGCGGTGCGGATCTCCGCCGCGTAGGTCGGCGAGACGGTGGTGACCCGATCGGCGAGGGCGAGCCCTGCCTTGAGGAGCCCCACCTGTCCGTAGTACTCGACGCCGTGCAGGCCGAAGGCCTCCGGCGGCAACCCGAGCGTCGGGAAGGTCTCGGCGGGAAAGGTCCCCTGGAAGGCGAGGTTGTGGACCGTAATCACCGTGCCCGGCCTCCGGTCGCCGGCACCGTACGCGAGGTAGGCGGGGGCCAGCCCCGCCTGCCAGTCGTGGGCGTGCACGATGTCGGGGCGCCAATCGGGGACGAGGCCGCGGCCGATGTCGGCCGCGACGCGGGCGAGCGCGGCGAAGCGCGCGAGATTGTCGGGCCAGTCGCGCCCCTGCGCGTCGGCGTACGGACCGCCCGCGCGGGCGTAGAGCTGCGGCGCGTCGAGGCCAAGAAGGTCGAGGTCACCGGCGGTCGCTTCCAGGAGCGTGGCCGCGCCGCCGCCGACGTGCGGCAGCCGCGCAACCTCGCGCACCGCGTGCAGTCGGTCGCGCACCTTCGGGTAGCCGGGCAGGAGCGTGCGGACCCGCACGTCGTGCGGGGCGAGCGCGGCGGGGAGCGCCCCGACGACATCCGCGAGCCCCCCGGTCTTCACGAGCGGGAACGCCTCGGAGGCGACGGAGAGGACGTCGAGGGTGCTCACGTGGCGAGGCGGTCGATCATCGGCTGCGTGATGAGGCAGATCCCGTGGGGCGTGCGGCGGAAGCGCGCGGCGTCGGCCACGGGGTCCTCCCCGACGATGAGGCCCGCCGGGATCTGCACGCCCTTGTCGATCACGACGTCCCGGAGGCGCGCGCCACGCCCGATGTCGACGTAGGGGAGCACGACCGCATTGCGTAGCTGGCTGTGGGAGTGCACCTGCACCCCGGTGAAGAGGAGGGAGCGGCTCACCGCGGCGCCGGAGACGATGCACCCCCCGGAGACGAGGGACGAGACGGCCATCCCGCGTCGGCCGTCCTCGTCATGCACGAACTTCGCCGGGGGCACGATCTCCGCGTGCGTCCAGATCGGCCAGTCGCGGTCGAAGAGGTCCAGATGCGGGACGACGTCGGTGAGGCCGACGTTCGCCTCCCAGTACGCGTCGAGCGTGCCGACGTCGCGCCAGTACGCCTCCGCCTCGCTCGAGGCGCGGACGCAGGAGTCGGTGAAGCGGTGCGCGACCGCGTGCCCGTGCTGCACGAGGTAGGGGATGATGTCCTTGCCGAAGTCGCGCGACGACTGCGGGTCGGCGGCGTCGCGGCGCAGCTGCTCGTGCAGGAAGTCGCGGCGGAATGCGTAGATCCCCATCGACGCGAGCGCGTACCCGGGGCGGCTCGGCATCTCCGGCGGGATCGTCGGCTTCTCGACGAATGCGACGATGCGGTCGTCGGCGTCGACCGCCATCACGCCGAGGCCGGTCGCCTCCGCCGCGGGGACCTCGACGCAGGCCACGGTGACGTCCGCGCCGGACTCCACGTGCTGCGCGAGCATCCGCTCGTAATCCATCTTGTACACGTGATCGCCCGCGAGGATGAGCAGGTACTCGGGGCCGTATCCGTCGATGATGTCGATGTTCTGATAGACGGCGTCGGCCGTGCCGGCGTACCACTGGTCCTCGCTGACGCGCTGGCTCGCGGGGAGGATGTCGAAGCTCTCGTTCCGCTCCGTGCGCAGGAAGTTCCACCCGCGCTGCAGATGGCGGATGAGGCTGTGCGCTTTGTACTGCGTCGCCACCGCGAGGCGCCGGATGCCGGAGTTCAGCGCGTTGGAGAGGGTGAAATCGACGATCCGCGACTTGCCCCCGAAGTAGACGGCGGGCTTCGCGCGCCGGTCGGTGAGCTCCATCAGCCGCGAGCCGCGCCCGCCGGCCAGGACATAGGCCATCGTCTGGCGGGCGATCGGGGAGGTGTAGCGGTTCGGCGTGGCCATGGACGGGTCCGGGGTAGAGTGCGGCGTGTGGTGCGGCGTGGGGTGCGGCGTGGGGTGCGGCGTGGGGATCAGCGTGGGGCGGGGACGAACCAGCAGGTGGCGAGCGGCGGGAGCTGCACGACGGCGGACCAGTCGCATCCTTGCCAGGGCTCCGCGACCGCATGGATGGCGCCGGCGTTGCCGACGTTCGACCCGCCGTAGGCGGCGGCATCGGTGTTGAGGACTTCCATCCAGTCCCCGCCGTGCGGGAGCCCGATGCGATGGGTCAACCGTGGGACAGGGGTGAAGTTGGCGACGACCACGACGGGTCGCGCGCCGTCGCCGCCGTGTCGGACCCAGGCGAAGACCGACGCATCGCGGTCATCGACGGCGAGCCACTGGAACCCCTCGGGCTCCGCGTCGCGCCGGTGGAGCGCGGGCTCCGCACGGAGGAGCCGGTTGAGATCGGCGACGAGGCGGTGCAGCCCCTCACCCTCGGGCGACGCGGCGCCCCCCCAGTCGAGGGCTCCGTCGTGGTCCCACTCCCGGTCCTGACCGAACTCGCCCCCCATGAAGAGGAGCTTCTTCCCGGGGTGTCCCCACATGAAGGCGTAGTAGGCGCGCAGCGTGGCGCGGCGTTGCCACTCGTCCCCCGGCGCCTTCCGGATGAGCGCGCCCTTGCCGTGCACGACCTCGTCATGCGAGAGCGGGAGGATGAACGCCTCGCTGAACGCGTACACGAGGCCGAAGGTCATCCGGTCGTGGTGCCAGCGCCGATGGACGGGATCCTCCTTCAAGTACTGCAGGGTGTCGTGCATCCACCCCATGTTCCACTTGAAGTCGAAGCCGAGGCCGCCGTCGCGCGTGGGGTGCGAGACCTGCGGCCAGGCGGTGCTCTCCTCCGCGATCACCAGCACGCCAGGATGTCGCGCGTGCACCGTGTCGGTCAGCCGACGGAGGAAGTCGACCGCCTCGAGGTTCTCGCGACCCCCATGGGCGTTCGGGAGCCACGCCCCCTCGGGGCGCGAATAGTCCAGGTACAGCATCGACGCGACGGCATCGACGCGCAGGCCGTCGACGTGATAGCGCTCGCACCAGAAGAGCGCGTTCGCCACGAGCAGATTCGCGACCTCGCGCCGCCCGAGGTTGTAGATCGCCGTATGCCAGTCGGGATGGAAGCCGCGGCGCGGATCCTCGTGTTCGTACAGCGCCGTCCCGTCGAAGCGCGCGAGCCCGTGCGGGTCGGTGGGGAAGTGCGCGGGCACCCAGTCGAGGATCACGCCGAGCCCCGCCTGATGGCAGCGGTCGACGAAGCGCGCGAACCCCGCCGGATCGCCGAAGCGGCTCGTCGGCGCGAAGAGTCCCACCGGCTGGTACCCCCACGAGCCGTCGAAGGGGTGCTCGCTGACGGGGAGGAGCTCGAGATGCGTGAAGCCGAGGGTGGTGACGTACGGGATCAGCGCGTCGGCGAGTTCGTCGTAGGTCAGCCAGCGGCCGTCCGCACCGCGGCGCCAGGAGCCAGCGTGCACCTCGTAGATCGCCATCGGCGCGCGTCGCGACTCGGCGCCGGCGCGCGCGGCCATCCACGCCTCATCGTGCCAGCTGAACGCGTCGAGGTCGCACACCATCGACGCGGTCGCAGGACGTCGCTCGGCGGCGAAGCCCACCGGGTCGGCCTTCGCGGGGAGGAGGGTCCCGTCGGCGCCGACGATCTCGAACTTGTAGAGGGCGCCCACGCCGACGTCAGGGAGGAAGAGCTCCCAGACTCCGGTGCCGAGGCGACGACGCATCGGATGCCGGCGACCGTCCCACTGATTGAAATCGCCGATCACCGAGACCCGCCGCGCGTTCGGCGCCCAGACGGCGAACCGGGTGCCCGGGATGCCCTCGTGTACGGTGCGGTGCGCGCCGAGCCGCTCGAAGAGCGCCTCGTGCGTCCCTTCGCTCATCAGCCAATCATCCATCGGGCCGAGGAGCGGGCCGAACGCGTAGGGATCCTGGAAGCGCCAGGTGGTCGGGCCGCGCGTCGCCTCGATGGTGTAGCGCCCGGTGCCGGGGACCGCCCCCTCGAAGAGCCCCTCCGGATGGAGACGCCGGAAGGGGCGGGAACGACCGCCACGCGGGCCGATGGCGCAGAGCGTCTCCGCCCCCGGGACGAAGGCGCGCACGAGGCGACCCCTCGCCGTGGCGTGCGGCCCGAGCACGCGGAAGGGATCGTCGTGCGTGCCGGCGATCAACGCGTCGCGGTCCGCCGCGGCGAGGGTAGGCGCTCGTGCCGGCGCGCTAGCGGCGCGGCGGGGCATCCCAGATCTCGCCGGCGTACTCG
>CAZGIE010000059.1:0-11083 GCA_964526485.1 uncultured Gemmatimonas sp.
CGTGCAGCTTCTGGAGGGTGAGGGTCGCCTCCTGAAGCGTCTTCAACTTCATCATGCCGGCACTGTCAAGTTTCGTGGCAGCCATTGGCGCAGCTTACCGGATTCCGGGCGCCGGCACCAGAATAGGGTACGCAGGCCCTCGAATTCGACCCCGACTCCGTGACCCCTCACCGCTGGTCGCTGGTCCCTACTACCTGCCCCCTGGTACCTGATACCTGATCCCTGATACCTGATCCCTTACCCCTCCCCCACATGCCCACCCGTCGCGACTTCCTCGCCTCCTCCGCCGCCGCGGCCGCGGCCCTCGCCGCCCGCCCCGTCGACGCCGACGCCGCCCTCGCCGCGGTGACCCCCGCGTCCACCGGAGGCGCCGCCGCCACGCGCCCCGTCGTCATCTCCTCCGCCAACGGCCTCCGCGGCGTGAAGGTCGCCTACGATCGCATCGTGGCAGGGACGGATACCCTCGACGCCATCATCGCCGGCGTCAACATCCAGGAACTCGACCCCGACGACCAATCGGTCGGCCTCGGCGGCCTCCCCAACGCCGATGGCGTGGTCCAGCTCGACGCGAGCTGCATGCACGGGCCCACCAAGCGCGCCGGCGCCGTCGCGTGCCTCGAGGACATCGCCACCCCGAGCCTCGTCGCCAAGGCGGTGATGGACTACACCGACCACACCATCCTCGTCGGGGAGGGCGCCCGCCGCTTCGCGCTCGACATGGGATTCCGGCCGCAGAACCTCCTGACCGAGAAGTCCCGACAGGACTGGCTGCGCTGGAAGGCCCGCCTCAACCCGAACGACTTCTGGCTCGACCACGACGGTGACGTCCAGATCAACTTCACCCACGGCACGATCAACATGAACGCCGTGAACGCCGCCGGGGACATCAGCTCCGTCACCACCACGAGCGGGATGGCCTACAAGATCCCCGGCCGCATCGGCGACTCGCCGATCGTCGGGGCGGGCCAGTACTGCGACAACCTGGTCGGCGCCGCCGGTTCCACGGGCCGCGGCGAGGCGAACATCAAGGTCTGCGGCGGCTTCCTCACGGTGGAGTTCCTGCGCCAAGGCCTCGCGCCCGAGACGGCGGTCCTCAAGACTCTCGAACGACTCGTCGCGATGACCGAGCCGCGCCTGCTCAACGCGCAGGGGCGGCCGAACTTCGACATCCAGTTCTACGCGGTCACGAAGGACGGCCGCTATGCGGGCGGGTCGCTCTACGAAGGCGCGGACTTCGCGGTCTGCGACGCGCGCGGCGCGCGGCTCGAGAAGTGCGTCTACCTGTTCAAGTCGGGCCGGTGAGCGCCACGCGCTGATGGCGCCCGACCCCGGGCGCGGCGGCCCGGGGTCGGCTACCCGAGCCGCGCATCCAGGAACGCCCCGAGCGCACGCACCGCGGCGCGCGCCTCGGGCGCGAACGGCACCGCCGCCTGCCAGTCGTGCGGGAGCCCCACCCACCGGTCGCACGTCACCTCGACCCCCGCCGCACGCCCCTGCCTCTCGAGCGCGAGCGCATCGTCGAGCAGGATCTCGCTCGTGCTGACCTGCACCAGCATCGGCGGGAGCCCGCGCAGATCGCCGCGCAGAGGCGAGACATACGGATGCGCCGGATCGTGCGTCCCCGCATACGCGGCCACCAGCGCCGCGCCGTGCCGGAGCGCGAGGACGTCGTCCGATGCCGCGTTCGCGTCACGCGAGCCGCCGGTCGCCGGGAGGTCGAGCCAGGGACTGATCAACGCGGCGGCCGCCGGGCATGGGAGCCCCCGGTCCCGTGCCGCGAGCATCGCCGCGACCGCGAGCCCACCCCCCGCCGAATCCCCGAGGAGCCCCAGCTTCGCGGCCGGGACGCCGGCGGCGAGGACCGCGCCGTAGACGGCCATCGCGTCGTCCAGCGCCGCCGGGAACGGATGCTCCGGCGCGAGCCGATACTCCACGGCGCACACGCGCGTCCCGGCCGAGGCGGCCACCCACGCCGCGAGCGCGCGCATCGAGCGCGCCGACCCGCCGACGTACCCACCCCCATGGAAATAGAGGATCGCACGATCCGTCCGCGCCCCGCGCGGCGTCAGCCAGTCACATCGCACCCCGCCGAGCGTCGTCGACGTCACCGCGAGCCCCCGCGGCAGCACGCTCGGCAGCCAGCGCCGGATCCCCATCCGCCGGCGGATCAGCGCGAGGTCGCAGGTCGGCGCCTCGAGCGCGGACTTGATCAGGCGACGCGCCCCCCACGCCGTGAGCCGCATCGAGAGACTCGGCATCGTCAGGGGACGCGGAGCGCGTGCAGGAGGTCGGCGCGCGGATCGACGTCCACCGCGCGTGGCGCCTGCGAGAGATGCAGGTCGGCGACGACCGTCGCCTCGCGTTCGGCGGGGATGGGGACCGTCACGAGCCGCCGCGTCCCGTCGGCGAGCGTCACCCCGAGGGTGAGCGGGAAGCGATACGGCGGGAATCGCCCGTCCTGCACGACGGTCACCGCGAGGGTCTGCGCCTCCGCGTCATGGCGCCACGTCACCTGCCCCTCGACGAGCCCGGGACGCGTCAGCCACTGGTCGAAGAACCAACGGAGGTCGCGCCCCGCCTCGCGCTCCATCGCGGCGCGGAGGTCCGCGGTCAGTGCGGTCCCGTGCCGGTACGCCGCGTGGTAGGCGCGCACCGCCGCGAAGAAGGCGCGGTCCCCGACCTCCTGCCGCAGCATGTGGAGGACGAAGCCGCCCTTCTGATAGCTGTTCGTGTTGAGCAGCTGGACCAACTCGGTCTGCGCCGTGTCGAGCACTGGGCGCGCCGCCGTGACCACACTCTGACGCACCGCATCGCGAATCCCTTCGCGGTCCGCCTGGAAGGCGCTGTCCCCGAACGCGTGCGCCGTGTACAGCGCGGCGAAGTAGGTGGCGAATCCCTCCGAGAGCCAGAGATGGCCCCACGCGCGTTCCGTCACGGCGTCGCCGAACCACTGATGCGCCGTCTCGTGCGCGATCAGGCCGATACTCACGCCCTCCGCGCTCCGGAAGAGCCGGTCCGCGTAGAAGATCGCCCCCGCGTTCTCCATCCCGCCGAAGCGGGTGCTGCTCTGCAGATGATTGAGCTGCGGGTACGGGAAGGGACCGACCGTCCGAGCGAAGTACTGGACGACGTCACCCGCGGCCGCGAAGCGGCCCGGCATCGCCGCCGCCTGCTCCGGTGCGGTGAAGACGCTCTGCAGGACACAGCTCCCTCCCTCCCCCGCGCCGCACGCGGTCGCGCCGAGCGGATGCTCGACGAGCGGCGCCGCAGCGATGACCATCAGATAGGTCGGGATCGGTTCGTCGATCACCCAGGTCGTGCGCTGCCGGCCCCCAAGGAGGAATGCGAGCCCGCGTTCCGTCCCGTTCGCGACCACGCGGCGGCCCGCCGGCGCGTCGACGACGAACTCCACCGCCGCCTTGTCCGACGGATGGTCGACGCTCGCGAGCCAATGGCGCGCCCGGTCGGGCCAGTTGTCCCCGAAGGCCTGCCAGCGCCCGGCACTATCGGTCGAGATGATCAGCCCGTCGCGCGGCGACCCGGCATAGCGGAGCGTGACGCAGACCGTGTCGCGCGCGGCACGAGCCTCGGGGAGGGGGATGCGCACCACCCGCCCGTCATGCTCGACGAACACCCGACGGGGGCGCGCGCATCCCACCTCGGCATCAGCTACGCGCATCGGGGCCAGCAGGTCGAGCGGGAGCTCGCGAACCACCCGCGTGCGCGCGACGGTGAGCGTGGCACGCACGTCGATCTCCGGGCCACGCCGCGGCAACGCGATCGCGAATCGATAGCGGAGGACGTCGACGCCGGCGACCTGCGCCGCGAGCGGCCGAACCAGCCCCCCGCCGGCGACCGCGAACAGGGCGGCGCACGCGGCGACGATCCGCCGCGCCGGACTCACTCGGCGGCCTGCCGCAGCGCCCGGGCGAACTCGGGCGCGCTCGCGTAGCGGTCCTCGGGCGCGCGCGCCGCGCCGCGCAGCAGCACGGCGTCCACGCTGTGCGGCAGCTCGGGCCGCCGCGTCCGCGCCGGGATCGGCTCTTGGCGCAGCCGCGCGACCATCATCTCCTGGGCGTTCCGCCCCTCCCACGGGAGCTTCCCGGTGAGCATCTCGTAGGCCATCAGCGAGAGCGCGAAGATGTCGCTGCGGGCGTCGAGCGGCTTCCCGCGCAGCTGCTCGGGGCTCATGAACTCCGGCGTGCCGAGGATGATCCCCGTCGCCGTGAGCTTCTCGCGCTCGGCCCCCGTCTTGCGTTCCTTCGCGAGCCCGAAGTCCATCACGACGGCGGACTCCACGCCCGCGGCGTCCTTGCACACCATGATGTTCTCGGGCTTCAGGTCGCGATGCACGATCGAGAGCTGGTGCGCCACATCCAGCCCGTCCGCGATCTGTCCGATGAACTTGATCGTGTCCGCGAGCGTCGTCCGACCGACCCGGTAGTTCCGGTCGCTGAGGATCTCCCCTTCGATGAACGGCATCACGACGTACACGAGCCCGCCCGGCGCCTCGCCGAGTCGCTCGATGTGACAGACGTTCGGATGGGCGAGCTTTGCCCCGAGTTCCGCCTCCCGACGGAGCCGCGCCATAGCGTTCAGGTCCGCGGCGAGCCCCGGCGAGAGGATCTTGATGGCGAACCGCTCCTGCGTGACGATGTCCGTGGCGAGATAGACGTACGACATCCCGCCCTCGCCCACCTTCTTCACGATCTGGTAGCGGCCGTCGAGGAGCTGGCCCGTCATGTTCCCGTGGCCGACCGGCGTCGTGGGCGAAGCCGCCGCCATCACGCGCGTCGGGATCGGCGCACCGGCGGCGACCGGCGCGTCGGCCGCGGAGACGGCGTCGACCACCGTCGTCGCGGCCGCGATCAACCGCGACCCGTCGCGCGTGCAGAAGCGTGCGTCGCCGCCGTAGATCCCCCCGCAGGTGGGACAGCGCATCGTCATGTCGGCATCCCCCCATCGCCGAGTAGACGACGCAGCCCGTCCCACTCCACGTTCCCGCCGCTCAGCACACAGACCGTCGGGCCGACCATCGGCACGAGCCCGAGGAGCAGCGCGGCCACGGTGATCGCGCCGCTCGGCTCGCAGACGAGCTTCATCCGGTCGAGGAGGAGCTGCACCGCGCACGCGAGCGCCCCATCCGGCACCGTCACCACGTCGTCGAGGAAGGCGCCGAGGTGATCGAAGTTTCGGGTGCCGATGCGCACCGCGAGCAGTCCGTCGGCGAGCCCCTCCGGGTGGGCCGGGATCGTCACCGGCGCGCCCGCTTCGCGGGCGCGCGAATACTTGGGCGCCCCCTCGGGCTCGACGCCGATCACCCGCGCATGCGGCGCGAGGAACTTCACGGCGGCCGCCACCCCGGAGCTCAGCCCCCCGCCGCCGATCGGGACGAGCACCGTCCCGACGTCGGGGAGATCCTCGGCGATCTCCACGCCGAGCGTCCCTTGGCCCGCGATGATCGTCGGGTCGTCGTAGGGCGGGACCATCGTCAGCCCTTCCGCCGCCTGGATCTCGAGCGCGCGCGCCATCCGCTCCTGCGTGGTGACGCCCTCGTAGAAGCAGCGCGCGCCGAGCCGCACCGCGCCGTCGCGCTTCGCGCGCGGCACCGTCGTCGGCATCACGATCGTCGCGGAGACGCCGAAGAGCTTCGCGGCGAGCGCGACCGCCTGCCCGTGGTTCCCCGAACTCGCGGTGATCACCCCGGCGGCGCGCGCCTCAGGCGAGAGCGACGCGAGGAAGGTGTAGGCACCGCGGAACTTGAAGGCCCCGCCGCGCTGCAGCATCTCGGGCTTCACGTACACCGGGACCCCCGCCCGCTCGGCCACCGCATCGAAGGGCAACAACGGCGTGCGCACCGCGACCCCACGCAGCAGCGCCGCCGCGGCCCGGAGGGCATCGAGGGTGATGAGGTCTGGCGACGCGGTCATCGGGGTCATCGGCGAAATCTCCCCCCGCGCCCCCCGGGTCGCAATGCGAGGGCCGCCAGCGCAGGGCCCCCACACCGACGCCATCCGCACCCCGGGGCGGCGGCCATCACCGCCGCCCCGGCGTCATCGCCTCGCACGGGGCCGTCGGGGCGGGGTTCGGCGGCCCGTACCGTCCCTCCACCAGGCGGGTCCCCCCCGCGTCGATCACGAGCGTGAAGAGGCCGTCGTACTCGTGATCGCAGAGATCGGCACGCGTTGGCCCGCCAAGGGCGGCGATCCACCGCCGCACGGGGGGCGAGGGGCCGACGATGACGCGGGTCTCACCGGGATGCGCCCGGACGAGGGCGGTCACCGCCTCCGTCTGCGCCGCCGCCGGCCCGGCGGGAAGGAGCACCGAGGTCACGCCGACGCGCTCGGCGACGGGACGCGCCGTCTCGCGGGTCCGCGTCGTCGGAGTGTGCGCCACCACCCTGACCCCCGCGTCGGCGAGGGCGTCGGCGAGGGCCGCGGCCCGCACGGCGCCGACCGCGGTCAGTGGCGGGTCGGCGGCGGGCTGGGTCGCCTTGTCGGCGTGCCGGACGAGGATCACCGTGGTCGCCCGCTGCGCCAAGAGCGGCGCGGCGACGAGGAGGGCGAGGAGGAGCGCGACGACGCGGCGCATCAGCGGAGCACCCGCAACCGCGCGATCACGACCCCCACCCCGTCGTCCGCCGGACGCGGCCGGAGCATCTCGCCGTTCGGGAGGAGCGCGACGGGGAGCGGCTCGCGCCAGGTGCCGCGATACACACCGTCGGTGCCGAAGACGTCGACGACCGCGGTCGTCTCCCCCTCGGGGAGGCGCCGCACGAAGCTGTGCGCGTCCGACTGCAGCGCCACGGCCTCGACCCGTCCGAGCGGTGCGCCCGGTTCGCGACGGAGGACGGCGAGGAGCCGAGGCCCTTCGAAGAGCCGCACGACGTACCCCGCGGCCTCGGCGGTCAGCAGACGCGGCCCCACCGCGTGCGGGGGAAGCGTCGCCGCGTCAGGGACGAGCGAGGTGCCGGTCAGCGTGTCGGCCACCAGGACCCCGTCGCGCCAGCGCCAGACGCCGCCGACGCGAAAGCGGACCCACGCCGCGCCGGCGAGCGCGCCGTCCAACGCACGGTCGGGGAGTGGGTCGAGGGTCGGGTCGAAACGCACGAGGGCTCCCTTCCCGACGTCGAGGACGACGAGGGAATCCCCTTGGGTCCCAATGCTCACGGGCCGAACGAAGCCGCCGACGCCGGTGCCGGGCGCGCCGAGGATCCGGTCCCGCCGCCCGTCACGACCGAAGCGGATGATCGCGGAGTCGCCGGCGAGGACGTAGGTGCGCCCCGCACGGTCCGCCTGCACACGGTCGGGATCGACCCGGTCGAATCGCCACGGGGTGCCGTCCGCGTCCGAGAGGAGCCCGATCTCCTCGAGCCGCCAGGCGAGCGTGGTGTCGGCGTGACGCGAGGTGATGAGCCGGACGCCGGCGGAATCGACGCGCGTGACGCGGGGATCGTCGGGCGGGGCCTGACGGCAGGCGGCCATCGCCGTCGCCAGCACCAGCGCGAGGGCGGGTCGAAGGAGGAATCGCATCCGTGGAAGCTACCATGCGCACGGGGGCGGCACGTCGACCGTGCCGCCCCCGTGTCCGCCACCGCGGTGACGCCGCCGCTCCTACTCCGAGGCGCCGAGCGCGAGCTGGCCGTCGTCGCCGGACTCGTCCCCGCCGTCGCCCCCCTCGTCCTTGTCGTCGGAGACGACGCGGGCGATCGCGGCGACGACATCGCCGAGCTCGAGGTTCTTCAGCTTGACGCCCTGGGCGACGCGCCCGGTCTCGCGGATGTCCTTCACCGCGCAGCGCAGCGACTGCCCGCCGCGGGTGATCAACATGAGGCCGTCCTCGGGGAGCACCTCGAGGAGGCCGGCGACGTCGCCGGTCTTCTCGGTACGGCGCACGGTGAGCGTCCCCTTCCCGCCGCGGCCCTGCACGCGGTACTCGTCGACCTTCGTGAGCTTGCCCATCGCGAGCTCGGTGACGACGAGGAGCGAGGCGTCGCGCTTCACGACGACCATCCCGACCACGCGGTCCCCCGCACCGAGCGCGATGCCCTTCACGCCGGTGGTGTCGCGTCCCATCCCACGCACCTCGTCCTCGTGGAACCGGATGCTCAACCCGTGCTTCGTGACGAGCACCACGTCGTTCGAGCCCGAGGTGATCTGCACGTCGACGAGCTCATCCCCCTCCTCGAGCTTGATCCCCTTCACGCCGGTCGACCGGACGTTCGAGTACTCGTTGAGCGCGGTCTTCTTCACCGTGCCCTGCCGCGTGCAGAACAGGAGGAACTCGGTCTCGGTGAACTCCTTCACCGGGACGATCGCCTTCACCTCGGTGTCGGCCGCCACGTTGATGAGGTTCACGATCGGCTTCCCCTTGGCCGCGCGCGCGCCCTCGGGGATCTCGTGGACCTTCAGCCAGAAGCACCGCCCGTCCTGTGTGAAGACGAGCAGGTAGTCGTGCGTCTTGGCGACGAAGAGATGTTCGACGAAGTCGTCGGTGCGGAGCTCCGTCCCCTTGGTCCCCACGCCGCCGCGCCGCTGCTTGCGGTAGGTGGAGATGGAGGTCCGCTTGATGTAGCCCGCGTGCGAGATCGTGACGACGACCTCCTCGTTGGCGATGAGGTCCTCGATCGAGAACTCCCCCTCGTCGCTCACGATCTCGGTCCGCCGCTCATCGCCGTACTCCGCGACCAGCGCGCCGAGCTCGTCCTTCATCACCTGCATCCGGCGCGGCTGCGAGGCCAGCAGGGCCTCGAGGTCGGCGATCTGCGCGCGGACCTCGCGGAGCTCCTCCTCGAGCTTGTCGATCTCGAGTCCGGTGAGCTTGGCGAGGCGCATGTTGAGGATCGCCTCGGCCTGCTTCTCGGAGAGCTTGAACCGCTTCTGCAGCTCGGCGCTCGCCTCGGGCGTATCGGCCGACCCGCGGATGACCTTGATGACCGCGTCGATGTTGTCGACCGCGATCTTGAGGCCCTCGAGGATGTGCTCGCGCTCCTTCGCCTTGTCGAGGTCGAACTGGGTGCGCCGGACGATCACCTCGTGCCGGTGGGCGATCCAGTGCTGCAGCACCTCGCGGAGCCCCATCACCTTCGGGACCAGCCGCTTCGACGCCGGGTCCGGCACGAGCGCCAGCATGATCACGCCGAAGGTGCTCTGCATCGAGGTGTGCTTGTAGAGCTGGTTCAGCACGACCTTCGGGATCGCGTCCCGCTTGAGCTCGATGACGATGCGCGTCTGCGCATCCGACTCGTCGCGGAGGTCGGAGACCCCCTCGATCTTCTTGTCGCGCACGAGCTCGGCGATGCTCGCCACCAGGTTCGCGCGATTCACCTGATACGGCAGCTCGGTGACGACGATCTGCGACTTGTTCGACGACTCCTTCTCCTCGACCACGGCCCGGGCGCGCATGATCACCTTGCCGCGTCCCGTCTCGAGATAGTCCCCGATCCCCGCGCGGCCGTAGATGAACGCCCCCGTCGGGAAGTCCGGCCCCTTCACGAGCCCCCGCAGCGTCGCCGTCGGGACCTCGGGGTCGTCGATCATCGCCGTCAGCGCGGCGGCCACCTCGCGCAGGTTGTGCGGCGGGATGTTCGTCGCCATGCCAACCGCGATGCCCGCCGAGCCGTTCACGAGCAGGTTCGGCAGCGCCGACGGGAGGACCGTCGGCTCCTCGAGCCGGTCGTCGAAGTTCGGGGCGAAGTCGACGGTGTTCTTGTCGATGTCGGTCAGCATCTCGACCGCCACCTTCGTCAGGCGCGATTCCGTGTAGCGGTACGCCGCCGCCGGGTCGCCGTCGACCGAACCGAAGTTGCCCTGCCCGTCGATCAGCGGGTAGCGCAGCGAGAAGTCCTGCACCATGCGCACGAGCGCGTCGTACACCGACTGGTCGCCGTGCGGGTGGTACTTGCCGAGCACGTCGCCGACGACGGTCGCCGACTTCTTGTACGCCCGGCCCGGGACGAGCCCGAGCTCGTTCATCGCGTAGAGGATGCGCCGGTGCACCGGCTTGAGCCCGTCGCGCACGTCCGGCAGCGCGCGGCTCACGATGACGCTCATCGAGTAGTTGATGAACGACTCGCGCACCTCGTCCTGGATGAGGCGCGGGAGGATGCGTTCCCGGTTGTTCGGCGCGGTCATGGCGGAGGGGATGGAGAGAGGGGTCGCGCCCCTCGGACGCGACCCCCCAAGTTACCCGCTCGGGACCCCCGGTTCAATCGGAAATCAGGGGGAACCGCCCTCGGACGGGGGGCGCCCCGCCCCCTCCTCCGCCCGTTCCTCCGAGGCGAGCTCCCGCTTGATTCGCTCCCGCTCGGAGCGCCACGACTCATACCAGCGCCGAGTCACCTCGCCCGCCAGCTCCCGGCTCCCGAGCCCGAAGGCGAGCGACAGGGCGAGGGCCAACGCCCCGAAGATGATCGCGAACGCCGTCGTGACGATGTCCGTCGCCACCCCGAGCTCCTGCAGCGCCATGAACGTCGCCAGCAGGATCACGCCCCCCTTCCCCGCCCGCGCGAGCGTCGGCCCGCCGTCGAGGTTCTGCGTCGAGGCGGTGATCAGCGCGGAGACGAAGTCCCCGAGCACGATCCCGAGGATCACGATCACGACCGCCGCGATCACGCTCGGCACGTAGCTCAACAGCTCGGAGAAGACCTGCCCGAGGTAGTCGATCCCGAGCGCGTCCGCCGCCACGAGCATCGCCGTGAAGAGGATCAGCCAGAAGATCAGATTGGCCACGACCCGCGTCGGGTTCACCGGCTGGCCGGTGTGGTCGTGCGCGGGGATCCCCCCGCGCTTGAGCACGTCATTGAGGTGCATCCGGCGCAGCACCCGGCCGACCGCGCGCTGCGCGAGCTTCGCGAGCACGTAGCCGATCGTGATCACCGCCGCGGCGCCGAACATCGCCGGCAGGTACTCGAGGAGCCCGCGAAGGCTGTCGAGGAGACGGCTGAGGAAGGTCGAGGAGTCCATGAGCGAGGTCAGAAGGTGTACGAGAGGAGCGCGTGCCGGCCGGGCCGGCCGGTGGCCGCGGCGACCGCCGCGAGCGGGTCGAGCCGGAGCCGGTCGAGCACCCCGACTCGTCCGGCATC
>CAZGIE010000060.1:0-5481 GCA_964526485.1 uncultured Gemmatimonas sp.
CGCCCGCGGCGCCAGCGCCCACGGACACGGCCGCAAAGGACAGCGCGGGGTGCGCCTTTTTCACGGCCTCCATCACCGCCTGCGCGGCCTTGCCGTCCGCGGCGATTTGGTCCACGCGCGCCACGAAAAAGGGCGCGCCGCCGCCCGCGGCGGCGCCCGCCGTTGCGAGCACCGCGGCCTTGCCCGCGTCCGCGAGCGCCGCCGCGGCCGCCTTTTGCTCCGCCATCACGCGCTTGGAGAGGCCGTCGTGCTGCTCGCGCAACGCGGCCTTCACCACGGCGGGGATCGCCGCGGCGTCCACGTCCTGCTTGAGGCGCACCACCGCCTTCTCCGTCGAGGCGCGCGCCGTGACCCGCACCTGCGGATTGAGCTGCTTGGCGAGCACCGTCGTGACCAGCGCCGTCTTGTCGTCATCGGTGCAGATCACGATCCC
The DNA here is from genome assembly GCA_964526485.1 of uncultured Gemmatimonas sp. Taxonomy (GTDB): domain Bacteria; phylum Gemmatimonadota; class Gemmatimonadetes; order Gemmatimonadales; family Gemmatimonadaceae; genus Pseudogemmatithrix. The sequence continues at coordinate 434 of CAZGIE010000060.1, forward strand.
CGAGGCGCGCACGACGCCGGCGCGCAGCAGCGTCTCGTCGTCCGAGCAGTCGCCGAGCAGGTAGGGGACCTCGGCGAGCATCGGGTCGAGGGCCGCCACCTGCGCCTCGCTCGACTCGATCGCCACGCAGGGCCGCGCCGTTCGAACGAGCTCCCGGAGGACCGTCGACCCGGTCTGTCCCGCCCCGCACACGATGATGTGCCCGTGCATCGCCTCGATGGCCTTCCGCATCCGTCGCCTCCGGAACCCCTGCGTGATGTCCCCCTCGACGACGAACGCCGTCAGCATCGAGAGGGTGTAGACCGCGGCCGTCGCCCCGACGACGAGGATCGCCATCGTGAAGAACTGCGACGCGACGGTGTCGGTGGGGACAACCTCCTTGGTGCCGGTCGTCGTCAGCATGATCACCGACATGTAGAGCGCGTCGATCCAGCCGTACGCGTCGCCGCCGATGATCCGGTAGCCGACCACGGCGATCCCAAAGATCGTCGCGAGCGCGAGCAGCGCCCCGAGGATCCGGCGCTGAATGCGTTCGAGGTTCGGGTCGTCGGCGATCATCCCGGGATACTACACCGCCCTCCCCGGAGCCACCACGCGGGACCTGCGGACGGGACGGGTGCCGACGGGCGGCGGCCCGCCGGGGGAGACGATACATTGCGGGGTATGGGCCGACGCCCCGTACCGTCGGGTATCCGGCCACCCTGACCCCGGAGGGACCATGGCGAACATCGACCTCGACTGCCGAGGGATGAACTGCCCGATACCGATCGTCCGCGTCTCTCAGACGATCAAGACGATCGTGGTCGGTGACACGATCACCGTACGCGCGGACGATCCATCGTTCCAAGCGGACCTCGAGGCGTGGGTGCGGATGACGGGGCAGACCCTTCGCGCCTTCTCGACGGCGGACATGATCCGGACAGCGGTCATCGAGCGCACCCGGTGAGCAGCCCCGCTATGCCCCCCGAGTTGGAGACCCTCGTCGCGCGCCTCGTCGATGCGCGGGTCGAGGAACGTCTCCGGGCCGCTGGGGTGACCGACACGAACCGGGCCTCCCTGATCGTCTTCTCCGGGGATATGGATCGCCTCGTCGCCGCCTTCACCGTCGCCCTGGCCTCCGCGGCGAGCGGACTGGAGGTGTCGATGTACTTCACCTTCTGGGGGCTGACGGCGATCCGGCGGCGGCGGACCTTCGCCGGGAAGACCTTCGGCGAGAAGCTCGCCGGGCTGCTGCTGCCGTCGGGCCCCGCCACGGCCGGGACCAGCCGACTGCACATGGCCGGGATCGGCCCCCGCTTCTTCCGTCGACTCATGCGTCGGCGCAACGTGGCCTCGCTGCCCGAGATGATCGCCATGGCCCAGGAGCTCGGGGTCAAGATGATCGCCTGCGAGATGTCGATGCAGGTCATGGGGATCCGACGAGAGGAACTCATCCCCGGCGTCGGGTACGGTGGCGCCGCCACCTACGTGGCCGATGCGGCCGGCGCGAAGGTCACCCTCTTCATCTAGCCCCTCCCCCATGCGGCTCTCCCCCCCGCTCCTCCTCGGCGCCCTCCTCCTCGCCGCGCTCCCGCTCGCCGCCCAGCCCTCACCGGTCACCGCCTTGCGCGCCGACCGCGTCATCGTCGGTGACGGGACCCAGATCCCGAACGCCATCGTGCTGGTGCAGGGGGACCGCATCACCGCCGTCGGCCCCGCCGCGCAGGTACGCATCCCGGCCGGCGCCCGGGTCATCGACCTCGCGGGCCAGACCCTCCTCCCGGGCTTCATCGACGCGCACACGCACCTCACGTCGATCGACAACGACGGCGGCGACCTCGCCGCCCTCCGCGAGACCCCGGCGCATGGCGCCATCTACGCCACCGTCAACGCCCGGAAGACCCTCGAGGCGGGCTTCACCACGGTGCGCGAGGCCGGCTCCCTCGGCTACGTCGACGTCGCCGTGCGCGACGCCATCACCCGCGGACTCATCCCCGGCCCGCGCATACACGCCTCCGGCCCCGCCCTCGGCACCACCGGCGGCCACGCCGATGTGAACGGCTGGAGCCCCTTCCTCGACCTTCCCGGCACCGGCGCGATCGTCGACGGCGCCGACGCGATGCGCCGGCAGGTGCGGCTCAACGTCAAGTACGGCGCCGACCAGATCAAGATCGTCGCCACCGGCGGCATCCTCTCCGTCGGCGACGCCGTCGGCGCCCCGCAGATGACCGAGGAGGAGCTCCGCGCCGCCGTCACCGAGACCGCGCGCCTCGGCCGCAAAGTGATGGCCCACGCCCACGCCGGCGACGGCCTCCTCGCCGCCGTCCGTGCCGGTGTCGCCAGCATCGACCACGGCTCCCTCGTCTCCGACACCGCGATCGCCGAGATGAAGGCGCGCGGGACCTACCTCGTCCCGACGCTGATCATCCTCGAGGAGATCGTGCGCGACGGGGCGGCCAAGGGCGTCCCGCCCTACGCCGTGCAGAAGGCGACCGCCATCGCCGCCGAGCGCCGCGTGCGCCTCCGCGCCGCCTACCGCGCCGGCGTCCGCTTCGCCCTCGGCACCGATGCCACGAGCGACATCCACGGCCGCAACGGCGAGGAGTTCAAGTACATGGTCGACCTCCTCGGCGCCACGCCGATGGAGGCGATCACCATCGGCACCCTCAACGGGGCGCGCCTCCTCGGCGTCGACGCCGACCTCGGGACCGTGACGACCGGCAAGCTCGCCGACCTCGTCGCCGTCGCCGGCAACCCCCTCGAGGACGTGACCCGGCTCCAACGCCCGACGCTCGTGATGAAGGGTGGGACCGTCGTCGCCGGGACCGCGCGATGAGCGGCGGCGTCCCCTCGGGCGCCAACGAACACGGGCACCGGCGCCGCTGGTCGATGGGACCGCGGCTCGTCGCGCTCCGGCTCGCCCGGCTGCTCGCACTGGCGCTCGCGATGTCGGGATCGTCTCTCGCCGCCCAGCACGACCCGCGCCTCCTCCCCGCCCCGCGTGAGCTGGTGCGGGTGGAGACGCCGCGCCGCTTCGAGGCGACGATCGCCTTCCCCACGCTCCGCACCGAGGCCGACCGCGAGGCCGCCCGCGAGTTCGTGGAGACGATGCGCGAACGCGGCATCCGCGCCGAGGTCGGGTCCCCCGCCCGCGGCTGGCCCGTCGCGCTCCATCGCGAGGGGAGCGCCGAGGCGCGCGACATCCTCCGCCGGCTCGGCGTCCCCTTCGACTCCGCGATGCGCGCCGAGGGCTACGTCCTCGCCGTCGGCGCGGACGGGGCGGTCGTCGTCGCGGCGAGCGACGCCGGCACCTTCTACGCGCTGCAGACCCTCAAGCAGCTCTTCGTCGGCAGTGGAACGGGCACGACGGTGACGCCCGCGCTGATCCGCGACTGGCCCGCGATGCGCTGGCGCGGCGTGCAGGACGACCTCTCCCGCGGTCCGGTCCCCACGCTCGAGTACCAGAAGCGGCAGGTCCGGCGACTCGCGCAGCTCAAGGTGAACGCGCTGATGCTCTACTTCGAGCACACGCTCGAGTTCGCCGCCTTCCCGACGATCGCACCGCCGGGCGGCGCGATGTCCCGGGCCGACGTGCGGGAGCTCGTGGCGTACGCCCGCCGCTTCCACGTCACGGTCATCCCGCACCAGCAGGTCTTCGGTCACCTGCACCACGTCCTCAAGCAGGAGCTCTTCGCGCCGCTCGCCGAGACGGCGCACGGCCACGTGCTCGCCCCGGGCCAGGCCGGCTCGATCGACTTCGTCCGGCGCGCCTTCGCGGAGATCGACTCCCTCTTCCCGAGCCCGTTCCGCCACCTCGGCGCCGACGAGACCTTCGAACTCGGGAAGGGACAGACCAAGCCGGCCGTCGATTCGCTCGGGATCGGTCCGGTCTACGTCGACTACCTGACCCGTATCGCCGCCGCGGTGCGCACCCCGGGGAAGCGCGACCTCTTCTGGGGCGACATCGCGATGAACCATCCCGCGCTCGTGTCGCAGCTCCCGAAGGACCTCATCGCCGTCGCCTGGTCGTACGAGACGCGCCGGAACTTCGAGCGGTTCCTGAAGCCGTACCGCGACGCGGGGATGGAGACCTGGATCGCGCCCGGCGTGAACAGCTGGAACCGCGTCTGGCCGAACCACGCCGTCGCGCTCCCCAACATTCAGGGCTTCGCGCGCGAGGGGCAGGCCTGGGGCGCCACCGGGATGCTCAACACCGTCTGGGACGACAACGGGGACGCGATCTTCGAGCAGACCTGGTACGCCCTCGCCTTCGGCGCCGCCGCCGCCTGGCAGCCCGGCGAGAGCGACATCGCCGCCTTCCAGCGCGCCTTCGGGTTCCAGTTCCATGGCGACACCACCGGGCTGATCGATGCCGCGCAGCGCCACCTGACGGCCGCGCAGACGGCGTTGCAGGAGACGCGCGCCGGCGACGCCTCGAGCTATCTCTTCTTCGTCGATCCCTTCTCCGCCGAAGGGGTCGTCGACCTGCAGCGGCTCCGCCCCGCGCTGTCCGCGGTCCGGATCCAGGCCGAATCGGCGCTGGTGAAGGTCGCGCAGGCCCGGCACGCGCAGCCCCGCCTACGGGAGACCGCGGCGCTCGACGCGCTCGAACTCGGCGCGCGCCGCATCGACTGGCTCGCGGCGAAGTTCCAGACGGCGGACGAGATCGTCACCGCCTACGCCAAGGCGACCGACCCGGCGAAGACCAACGTCAGCTGGGTGGACCTCGCAGAACTCTCCGGCATCAACGGCCGGCTGCAGGACATGCGGGACGGATACGTCCTGACCCGTGAGCTCTTCGAGCGCGCCTGGCTGGCCGAGGCCCGGCCCTACTGGCTGCAGAACAATCTCGCCCGGTATGACGCCGAGATCCTGACCTGGACCCGGCGCATCATGGCGATGGACCAGGCCCGCCGCCGCTTCACCCGGGAGCGGGTCCTGCCGACCCCGGAGGAGCTGGAGATCCCCCGGAGTCTCCTCCCGCAGGTCCCCCCCCCCCCCCCGGGCCCCCCCCCCCCCCCCGCGCGCCCCCCCCCCCCCCCCCCCGGCCCCCCCCTCCCCTTTGGTGG
>CAZGIE010000060.1:5491-10908 GCA_964526485.1 uncultured Gemmatimonas sp.
CCCCCGGCGTCCGGGGCCTCGCCCGTGGCCCCGGCGCCCCCCCCAACGCCCCCTGTGCGCCGCCCGTAGATTCGTAGTCCCGCAGTCCCCCACCCCCACCCGAGTACGTCACATGCGATTCCACCGGTTCCTGTCGGCCTGGGTCGGCGGCACGGCGCTCGCCGTGTCGGCCGTGCAGGCGCAGACGATCGACCAGGCGATGATCGACGCGCTGCGATGGCGCAACATCGGCCCGGCCAACATGCAAGGCCGCGTCGCCGATGTCGAAGGCATCCCGCATCCCTCTCGAACCTTCTTCGTCGCCGCGGCGGCGGGCGGCGTCTGGAAGACGACGAACAACGGCGTGACCTTCCGCCCCGTCTTCGATGACTACCCGGTGGCCTCGCTCGGCGATCTCGCGATCGCGCCCAGCGACACGAACACCATCTACCTCGGGACCGGCGAGCCGAACTCGCGGAACTCGATCTCCCCGGGCGGCGGCGTCTACAAGTCGACGGACGGTGGGCGGACCTGGAAGTACATCGGACTCGACAGCACCGAGCACATCGGGCGCATCCTCGTGCATCCGCGCGACCCGAACACCGCCTGGGTCGCGGCGCTCGGACCGGCGTGGCGCGCCGGCGGCACCGGCGGGCTCTACAAGACGACCGACGGCGGCACCACCTGGACGAAGGTCCTCAAGCCGGCGAACGCGGAGACGGGCGTCGTCGACGTCGCCATGCACCCGACGAACCCGAACGTCCTCCTCGCCTCCACCTACCAGCGGCAGCGCGGGCCGTTCTTCCTCCGCTCCGGCGGCCCCGGCTCGGCGCTCTGGCGCTCGACCGACGGGGGGACGACCTGGACCAAGATCGAGGGCGGCGGCTTCCCCGAGACCGACAAGGGGCGCATCAACATCGCCTTCGCCCCGTCCAACGGGGACGTCGTCTACACGATGGTCGAGGCCGATTCCGTCCGCGGCAAGAAGCCGCAGGAGCTGCTGAGCGGCCTCTACCGCTCCGCCGACGGCGGCAAGACGTGGGAGCGCACCGCGAAGGACAACGTGCGCCCCTTCTACTACTCGCAGGTGCGGGTGCACCCGACCAACCCGAACCGGGTCTGGTTCTCCTCGACGCCGGTGAAGGTCTCGGATGAGGGGGGCAAGAACGCGCGGAACGCGACGGTCGGCATCCACGTCGACCACCACGCGATGTGGATCGACCCGAACGACCCGCAGCGGCACATCATCGGCAACGACGGTGGCATCGCGGTCTCGAACGACAACGGCGGGAACTACATCTTCCCGAACACCTTCGCGATCGGGCAGCCGTACAACGTCTCGTTCGACATGGCCGTCCCGTACAACGTCTGCGGCGGCCTGCAGGACAACGGCTCGTGGTGCGGCCCCAGCCGGCGTCGGCAGGGCCCGATCACCAACAGCATGTGGTACACGTACAACGGCGGCGACGGCTTCGTCACCGCGCAGGACCCGACCGACCCCGACATCATCTACGGCGAGTCGCAGGGCGGCAACATCGGGCGCTACCAGGTCTCGACCGGCCAGCGCACCGCGCTCCAGAAGCCGAACTACCGCCCGCAGTACATGGCGTGGGAGGACAGCATCATGGTCGTCCGCGGGGACACGACCGTCCCGGCGACCGCGGCCCAGACGCGGCTGATCGCCGAGCTGCGCGCGAAGCAGAAGGCCGACTCGGCCGGGCTGCAGCTCCGCTGGAACTGGAACACGCCGTTCTTCATCTCCGCGCACAACCACAAGACGCTCTACTTCGGCGCGAACCGCGTGATGAAGAGCACCAAGCGCGGCGATGACATGTACCCGATCTCGCCGGACCTCTCGTACGCCGACACCACCAAGATCCGCATCTCGACGCGGACCACCGGCGGCATCACCACCGACGCCACCGGCGCCGAGACCTTCGGCACGATCGTCTCGCTGAACGAGTCGACGCTTCGCCCGGGCTACCTGTACGCGGGCACCGACGACGGCCGGGTCTGGATGACCGCGAACGACGGCGGCGCGTGGGCCGAGCTGACGCCGAACATCAAGGGCGTCCCGGCCGGCACCTACGTGTCGCGCATCGAGCCCTCGCACTTCGACGTGAACACGTTCTACGTCAGCTACGACAACCACCGGCGCGGCGACTTCACGCCGTACGTCTTCGTCACCAACGACGGGGGCAAGAGCTTCCGCTCGATCGCCGGCGGCCTGCCGCAGGGCGGCCCGGGCCGGCCGAACTTCGTCCACGTCGTCCGCGAGGACCTGAAGAACCGCGACCTGCTCTTCGTCGGCACCGATGTCGGGGCCTACGTGTCGGGCGACCGCGGCGCGACCTGGCAGAAGTTCATGGCCGGGCTCCCGACGGTCCCGGTGCACGACCTGCAGATCCACCCGCGCGAGAGCGAGCTCATCGCCGCGACGCATGGGCGCGTCTTCTGGATCGTCGACATCCTCCCGCTCCAGCAGATGTCGCGGACCGCGACCACGGCGCAGTTCTTCGCGCCGCGCACCGCGTTCCAGTGGGGCGAGCTGGCGTACAACGGCGAGTCCACCGGGAACCAGATCTTCCAGGCGCCGAGCCCGGCGTACGGCGCGGACCTCTGGTACCGCGTCACGACGGCGGGCGGGCCCGCGCGGATGGTGATCCAGAACGCCGCGGGCGACACCGTGCAGACCCTCACCGGGCCGGGCACGGCGGGCCTCCACCGCGTGACCTGGAACTTCCAGGGCCGGGCCGCGCCGCGGCCGGCGCTCACCGGCGCCGCGCTCCGTGACTCCATCAACCAGGCGCGCCGTCAGACCCGCGTGTTCGACTCGATCGCGGCCGCGGATTCGACGATGCGCCCGACCGTCGAGATGATGCGCCGCGCGATGGCGCAGGGTCCCGCCGGGATGCAGAACATGGCCCGCCAGCTGATGGGCGGCGGTGCCGGCGGTGGTCCCGGCGGCTTCGGCGGCGCCGGCCCGCAGCGCTGGAACGAGCGGCCCGCCGAGCAGGCCGCGCCCGCCGGTGGACAGGGCGGTGGCGGTGGACGGGGTGGCATGAACCCGGCCGCGCTCGCGCAGGCGACCGGCATCGACCAGGACAAGGCCTTCGCCGTCATCCAGGCCCTCGGCATCATGGGCGGTGGTGGCGGTGGCAACGCCTTCGGTGGCGCGGTCCCGACCGCGAACACCGGCGACTACCTCGTCACACTCCGCGTCGGTGACCAGACCCTCAAGCAGACGCTCCGCATCGAGCGGCGTGCCGGCGGTGAGGGGAGCGGTCTCCCCTTCGAGGTCGAGGAGTTCCTCAAGGCCTACGAGGCATGGCGCGAGCAGCAGCCCTGAGCTGACGCATCGCGCAGGACAAGAGGGGGCGGGTGCCGACGGCACCCGCCCCCTCTTGGCTTCTCCGCCATCATCGCGATCCGAGGCCGCGCACCTCGGTCGCGCGCCGACGCCCCGGGCGGCCGCGCGCGACGACTATGGTCGCGCGGTGATCCGCATCGACTGCACCGCGCGCTCCACCCCCGCCCGGTCGATCGCGCGCACCGCCACACGGTCCGCCTGCGCCGTCAGCGGGATCTCCCGCCAGCCCCCGGGCACGATCCGCGTCCGCCACACCCCGCTCGCCTCGCGCTCCTGCACCACCCACCAGCGCGGCGCGAGACTGTCCACCTGCACGCGCGCGTAGGGCTCCCCCGTCGACGTCGACGCCACGTCGACGCGCACCGTGCCCATCGCCGGCGTCGACAGCCAGGGCGAGGCCGGGATCAGCGCGGGGGTCGCGTACGGCCCCACGGCGAGCTGCGTCCCCACCGAATCACGGTCCGTCAGGAACGCGCGCATCGAGAAATGGATGTTCCCGGAGGCCATCGGCTCCGCCCGCGTCATCGTGACCTGCGAGAGGATCTCCGACACCGACCACGCCGTGCGCGTCCCGTCCCCGACGCGGCTGGTGAAGTTCCCAGGCCAGAGATGCCGTCCGCGCGCGTTCTGCTCCCCCCACCAGCGGAGCAGGTCGGGATACGACTGCTCCGGACGCCCCGACGGCCAGTACAGCTGCGGCGAGAGATAGTCGACCCATCCTTCGCGCGCCCAGGTGCGCGCGTCGGCGTACAGCTCCGCGTACGCGTCGAACCCACGGATCCCCGCGGGATAGCCCGGCCGCCAGATCCCAAACGGGCTCACGCCGAACTTCACCCCCGGCTTCACCCGATGGATGCCGTCATGCAGCGCGCGCACCAGCGAATCGACGTTCGCGCGACGCCAGTCATCCTTCGCCAACGCGCCCCCACGCGCCCGATAGCGCGCGTACGCCCCCGCGTCCGGGAAGAGGATCGGTCGCCCGCGCCGCGTCTTCTCGGGATACGGATAGAAGTAGTCGTCGAGGTGCACGCCATCGATGTCGTAGCGGCGCACCACGTCGAGCACCACCCGCACCGTATGGGCCAGCACCTCCGGTTCCCCCGGATCCATCCACAGCTGCTTGCCGTAGCGGTGCACCAACCGCCCACGCCGCGTCGCGAGGTGCGACGCGGCGAGCGGCGTCTTCGCCGAGGAATGCTTCGCGCGATACGGGTTGAACCAGGCGTGCAGCTCGAGCCCGCGCCGATGCGCCTCCGTCACCGCGAAGGCGAGCGGGTCCCAGCGCGGCCGCGGCGCCACCCCCTGCCGACCGGTCAGGTACTCCGACCACGGCTCGAGCGTCGACTCATACAGCGCATCGCCGGAGGGCCGCACCTGCAGGATCACCGCGTTCAGCCCGCTCGTCTGCGCCCGGTCGAGGATCGCGAGGAGCTCGCGCTGGGCGCTGTCCGTCGGCAGCCCAGGCCGCGACGGCCAATCGATGTTGCTGACGCTCGCCACCCAGACGCCGCGGAACTCTCGCACCGGGGCGGGCGCCGCACAGCTCGAGTCAGCCGCGGCGCACGGGACCGCCACGAGGGGGCCCTGCGCCCACGCCGACCCGCCCATCGCCAGCAGCAGGGCGAGCGGCACCAGCCGCGCGCGGGACGACATCGGGAGGCTCATCGCACGAGATAGGTGAGCGCCCCGGTCGGATGCGCCGAACAGGCGCCGCCGTACGTCCCGGGACGCGGGATCGTGTAGTCGACCGTCGCCCCGGCGTCGGCCGCGAAGAGCGCGAGTGCGTGCCGCACCGTGTCACGGTTCACCACGCGGACCACCGCGCCACCCGTCCGCGCCTTCAGGACGAGCGTCTCGGGGAGGGCGGCCCCGGCCACCGTCGCGACGCCGCCCGGGGCGATGTCGATCGTCGCCGCCGGCCGCGGCCACGTCGCCCACGTCACCGCCGCCGTGCCGGCGAGCAGCGCGACCACCACGACCTCACGGCGCACGGGTCACCGCCCGCACGGGCACCGTATCCCCTGAGCTGAGGACGAACCCGAACGCCGCCGTGTCCCCCGCGCGCAAC
>CAZGIE010000061.1:0-3014 GCA_964526485.1 uncultured Gemmatimonas sp.
CGGCGGAGGCCGGAGGCGCCGACCGGGGCGCGGTGTGCTGTGCGATGGCCGGCGTGCTCGGGGCGTTGCAGCGGTATGCGGAGGCGGAGGCCGCCCTCCGAGAGGCCGTCACGCTCCGCGCCCCGGCCTCCGAGGTCGCGATCCAGACGGGGGTCCTCGCCTGCCGGCGCGCCCGGTGGCGCGACGCGGTGGGGCCGCTCCGCACCGGGGTCGCGGGCGACCCCTTGGCGGTGACGGGACGGTATTTCCTCGGGGAGGCGCTGAACCAGACCGACGACCTGCGCGGCGCGCTCGAGGCGTACGAGGCCGCGCTCGCGATCGACCCCGCGCATTGGCGGGCGCTGAAGGGGATGGGGAAGGTCCTCGATCGGCTGGGCCGGAACCGCGAGGCGTCCGAGTACCATCGCCGCGCGCGCGAAGCGCAGGCCCGATGACGATCGACGACGTCGGTCGGCGCCGCCGGGGTCGCCTGCGGGCGGTCGTCGCGACGGCGGTGCTGCTCGCCTGGGCCGGGGGCGTGGGCCTCGTCGCGCGCCGGGCCGCGACGCGCTCGGATGCGGACCGACTCGCGGAGGCGGCGCTCCGGCTCGCCCCCGGGACGACCTACCTGATCGTCGAGCAGGACGGGCGGACGATCGGCTACGCCTCGACGACGATCGACACCACGCCGAGCACCGTGGTGGTGACCGACCAGTTCGCGGCGGACCTCCCGGTGGGCGGGCAGACGATCGCGGCGAGCGCGACGGCGGCGATCACGCTCTCGCGCGGGCTCGCCCTGCGGCGCTTCGACGTGCGCGTGGAGACCCCGGTGGCGCCGATGCACGCCACGGGCCGAACGGAGGGGGACAGCGTCATCGTGTTCTCGATGGAGGCGCCGGGCCAGCCGCCCGACACGCAGCGGATCCGCGTGCGTGGCCCGGTGGTGCTCCCCGCGCTCGTCCCCGCGGTCGCGGTGCTGGTGCGCCCGCCGAAGGTCGGCGGCACGGTCACGCTGGCGAGCTTCGACCCCATGACCTTGGCGACCTCGACGCTGCGGCTCTCGATCGACGCGGAGTCCCTCTTCACGGTCGTGGACAGCGCGGCCTTCGACGCGGCGACGACCCGCTTCGTCGCGGCGCGCACCGACACCGTGCGCGCCTGGCGATTCACCAGTCCGGATGGCCCCGGGTTCACGGGGTGGGTGGACGCGTCGGGTCGCGTCGTCGAGGCGACGCAGCCGAGGGGGATCACGCTGCGCCGGACGGCGTTCGAGCTCGCGTTCACCAACTGGCGGCGCACGCGCGGGGCGCCCAGCGAGGCCCCGGCGGGGGACGCGGACGACCTGCGGCGTGCGACGGCGGTGAGCGCGGGGGTGGTGCCGGCGGCGGCGGCGTTCGACGCGCTCCGCGTGCGCGTGGGCGGGATCGACCCCGCCGGATTCGCGCTCGACGGGGGCCGCCAGCGCTTCATCGCGCCGGTGCTCGAGGTGCGGCGGGAGCCGCGCGCGGCGCTGCGCGCCGACTGGAGCCTCGCGGCCCCGCCGGCCGGGTTCCGCGCGCGCCATGCCGACGCACTGCGCGACGAACCGCTCCTGCAGGTCACCGACCCGGCGATCGTCGCGCTCGCGGTGCGGATCGCCGGGGACGCGCGCGACCCGGCGGTGGTGGCGGAGCGGCTGACGCGCTGGGTCTTCGACTCGCTCGAAAAGGCGGTGGCGGTGACGGTGCCGAGTGCGACGCAGGTGCTGCGCACGCGACGCGGCGACTGCAACGAGCACGCCCAGCTCTTCACGGCGCTGGCGCGGGCGGTGGGACTCCCGGCGCGGATCGCGACGGGGCTCGCGTACGTGGATGGCGCGTTCTACTACCATGCGTGGCCCGAGGTGTGGCTGCGCGACTGGGTCGCGGTCGACCCGACCTTCGGGCAGTTCCCCGCCGACGCCGCGCACCTGCGCTTCGTCGTCGGGGGGCTCGCACGCCAGGTCGAGCTGCTGCGGCTGATGGGTTCCCTCCAGCTCGAGGTGGTGCCGGCCCGATGATCGAACTCCAGGCGGTCACGAAGCGCTACGGCGCGTTCACCGCGGTCGACGCGATCGACCTGCAGGTCCCCGCCGGGGAGCTCTTCGGGCTTCTCGGCCCGAACGGCGCGGGGAAGACGACGACGCTCCGGATGCTCGCGGGGATCCTGCGCCCGTCCGCGGGGACGATCCGCATCGCGGGGATGGATCTCGCGGCGGATCCCGTGCGCGCGAAGGCCTCGCTCGGTTTCATCCCCGACCGGCCGTTCATCTACGAGAAGCTCACCGGGATGGAGTTCCTGCGCTTCGTGGCGGGGCTGTACGACCAGACGGGGCCGGCCGTCGACCGACGGGCGCAGGAGCTCCTCGCGCTCTTCGACCTCGAACCGTGGCGCGACGAGCTCGTCGAGAGCTACTCGCACGGGATGCGGCAGAAGCTGATCATCTCGAGCGCCTTCGTGCACCGGCCGGCGGTCATCGTCGTCGACGAGCCGATGGTGGGGCTCGACCCGAAGGCGGCGCGGATCCTGAAGGATCTCTTCCGCGAGTACACGCGGCGCGGGCACACGATCATCTTCTCGACCCACACCCTCGAGGTGGCGGAGTCGCTCTGCGACCGGCTGGCGATCATCGCCCAGGGGAAGATCCGGGCGATCGGCACGATGGACGAGCTGCGCGCGCAGCAGGGGGCGGGCGGGCTCGAGGAGATCTTCCTGCGGCTGACCGGGGAGCAGGCCGCGCGCACGCTGGTGGACGTCCTCGATGCGTGAGGGCGCGGCCCTGCCGACCGGCGCCTCGCTCACCCCCGCGCCCGAGGCGCTCCCCGATGCGCCGCTCGGGCTGCTCCTCCGCCCGAAGTGGCTCACCGCCCGCGCGCGCGCGTCCCGCGTGAGGGTGCGCGTCGTCTTTGTCGCGACGTCGTAGAGGTACACGTCGTCCCAACGGTTGTAGAGTCGCACCGTGTGGGAGCGCGCGTACGCGAGCGCGCCGCCGTCCTCGCGCCACGCGAGCACCCGAG
>CAZGIE010000061.1:3024-10783 GCA_964526485.1 uncultured Gemmatimonas sp.
TGGGGGATCGCCTTCGGCGTGCTGTACCGCCTGCTGCAGTACTTCCGCGGGGCGGAGGAGATCGGCCCCGTGCTCGCGGGGAAGCTGCTCGGGCTCCTCCTCGTCGGCTTCAGCTCGATCCTGCTCCTCTCGAACGTGATCACCGCGCTCTCGAGCTTCTTCCTCGCGAAGGACCTCGACCTCCTGGTGGCGGCGCCGGTGGACTGGCTGCGCGTCTACGGGGCGAAGCTCCTCGAGACGCTCGTCGCCTCGAGCTGGATGGTGCTCCTCGTGGCGACGCCGCTCCTCGCCGCGTACGGGGCGGTGTTCGATGGGGGCTGGGCGTTCCCGGTGGTCTGCCTGGCGGTGCTGGTGCCGTTCTTCGTGCTGCCGACGGCGCTCGGGTCGGCGGCGACGCTGCTGCTGGTGAACATCTTCCCGGCGCGTCGGACCCGGGACATCCTGTCGGTGATCGCCGTGCTCTCCGCGGGCGCGCTCGTGCTCGTGATCCGGCTCGTGCGACCGGAGCGCCTCGCGCGCCCGGAGGGCTTCCGGTCGCTGGTCGACTTCATCGCGGTGCTGCGGACCCCCAGCTCCCCGCTCCTGCCGAGCGAATGGGCGCAGCAGGTGCTGATGGGCCACCTGACGGGCGAGCCCGCCTGGGTCCCCCTCTACCTGCTCTGGACGACGGCGGGGGCCGCCGTGGTGCTCGGCGCGCTGCTGCATCGCACGACGTATCTCCGCGGGTTCAGCAAGGCGCAGGAGGGGGGACAGCGCGCGGCGGGGCGGGTGCGCGTCAGCGGACTGCTGCATCGGGCGCTGGCGCCCGCCGGCGTGCTGCGGCGCGAGCTCCTGCTCAAGGAGCTGCGGCTCTTCTTCCGCGACACGACGCAGTGGTCGCAGCTGATCCTGCTCACCGTGCTCGTCGTGGTGTACGTCTACAACATCAAGTTCCTGCCGCTGCAGGGCGACGGGATCACCTTCTTCCTCCGCAACGTCGTGCCCTTCCTGAACCTCGGGCTCGCGGGGTTCGTGCTGGCGTCGGTCGCGGCGCGGTTCCTCTTCCCGGCCGTCTCGCTCGAGGGACGGACGCTCTGGCTCCTGAAGGCGAGCCCGCTGCGGATGCGCGACCTCCTCTGGGCGAAGTTCTGGGTCGGGACGCTCCCGCTGCTCGGCCTCGCGCTGGGGATCGTGGGGGTCACCGATTGGCTGCTCCAGGTGAGCCCCTTCATCGTCGGCGTCTCCCTCGCGACGATCACCCTGCTGACGGTGGCGCTGGCGGGGCTCGCGATCGCGTTGGGGACGCTCTTCCCGCAGTTCGAGACCGAGAACGCCGCGCAGATCCCGACGAGCTTCGGCGGGCTGGTGTACATGGTGAGCGCCATCACCCTCATCGCCGCGGTGATCGTGCTCGAGGCCCGCCCGGTCTACCGCTATCTCTCGGCGGAGGCGTTCGGGACCCCGGCCCCCGTCGGGACGCTCGTCCCCTGGTTCAGCGCCGCGGCGCTCCTCTGCATCCTCGCCACGCTCGTCCCGCTGCGCATCGCCCTCACCCGGCTCGAGGCCGTCGAACGATGACCACCCGCATCACCATCGCACACGAGACCGACATCCCGTCGCTCCTCTCGCTCAACAACCGCTACGCGGGCTCGGGGCTGACGCTGGTGCGCACCCCCGACTTCGCCGCGAACCACCTCGGCGACTACCGCGTGCTCCGGGACGCGAACGGCGGGGTGCTCGGGTGTGTCGCGCTGGACGAGTACAGCCCGAGCGTCGCCGAGCTGATCTCGCTCGCGGTGGCGGAGGAGGCGCACGGGCTCGGGCACGGGCGGGCGCTCATCGAGGCGGCGGTGGCGCTGGCGGCGCGGCGCGGCTATGCGACGCTCTTCGCGGTCTCGTACTCGGACGACCTCTTCCTGCACTGCGGCTTCGCGCGGGTGCCCCTCAGCACGTATCCCGAGAAGATCGCGCGCTACCAGCAGGTGGACCGGACGGAGATCGAGGTCGGCGAGAAGCACTGCTTCGCGCGGCCGTTGACCACGTGAACGCGCGCGGGGCCGGGACGCCTCTGCGTCCCGGCCCCGCCGGAACCGCCCGCGCGGCGGCGAATCAGCGCGGCGGCCGCTGCCGACGTCGCTCGATGCGGACCTCCCCCTCCCCGCCCGGAGGGCCCTGACGCCACACCTGGACATCGACCTCCTCACCACCGCGCCCGGGGCTCATCGGCCGCATCGGCGCCATCGGCATCATCGGCGCCATCGGCCTCCTGCCGCGCATCCCTCCGCGCATCCCGCCGCGCATCCCGCCCTGCCCCTGACGCAGGCCGGCGGCACGGCCGCGAGCGAAGGCCCGAATCTCACGAAGCTTGCCCCGCTGCGCGTCCGTCAGGAGACGCTCCGCCGCCGCCGTGGTGACGGAGTCGCGCTGGCGGAGCTGCGTCAGCTGCGGCTGCAGGCGCTGCATCCTGGCGCGCATCGAATCGGGGGAGATCCCCGACCCGACCGGCGGTCGCCCGCCTCGCTCGGCGCGCATCCGCTCCATGGCCGCCCGCTGCTCGGCGACGACGATGCGCTCGATGGAGTCGAGCTGCGCCACCTGACGGGGGGTGAGCTCGAGCTGCCGGCGGAGGTTGAGCAGCCGAGTGACGCCGGCCTGGCGCGGCTGCCCATCCGGACGCGCCCGCGCACCCTGCGGGGCCGCGACGAACGTGTAGGCCGCCGCGCCGGCCGGCATGCCGTCGCGTGGGATGGCGACGACCATCGCCCCGGGGGCGTCCGGCGGAGGCACCGGCATCGGCGGCTGCGGACGCTGCGCGACGAGGGTGACCGGGGCGAGTACGAGGGGCAGGGCGAGACGGACGGTCGATCGGATCACGAGGGAACCTCCTGGCGAATGGTGAAGGCGAGGGCGCCGTACGCTCCGTCTGACGCATCCGCGTCGCTGACGTTAAGCCGATGGCGAGGGGAGGCGGGAGTCCCCTATCTTCCCGCTCCGCTCACCCTCTGCCGATGACCGCCTTCCACACCCCCGCCCGCTTCCCGCGCGGCTTCCGCTGCGCGAGTCGCAACGTCGGGTTGAAGCCCGCCGCGAAGGATCTCACGCTCTTCGTGAGCGATGTCGACGCCGCCGCGGCGGCGGTCTTCACGCGCAACCATTTCCCCGGGGCGCCGATCGTCCTCGGCCGCGAGACGATCCGGGGCGGCACGCTCCGCGCCATCATCGCGAACAGCAAGGTGAGCAATGTCGCGACGGGCGCCGCCGGCGTGGCGAACGCGCGGCGGATGGCGGCGGCCGCGGCGGCCGAACTGGGGACCGGCGCGGATCGCGTGCTGGTGAGCTCCACCGGGGTGATCGGGGTCCCGCTGCCCATCGAGAAGATCGAGGCGGGCGTGGTGGGGATGGCGGCCGAACTACAGGTGGATCCGCTCGTCGGCGCCGAGGGGATCATGACGACGGACACGCATCCCAAGGCGCTCTCGACGAGCGTCGGCGACGCGACGATCACCTGGGTGGCGAAGGGGTCGGGGATGATCGAGCCGAACATGGCGACGATGCTCGCCTACATCTTCACCGACGCGGCGATCGCGCCGGCGACGCTCGACGCGATGCTCCGCAGCGCCATCGGCCGCTCGTTCAACATGCTCAGCGTCGACACCGACACGAGCACCTCGGACACCTGTGCGATCCTCGCGAACGGGATGGCCGGCCCGGTGGACGAGACGGCCTTCCTGGCCGCGCTCACCGCGGGGTGCGTGCGGATGACGGAGATCCTCGGGCGCGACGGCGAGGGCGCCGAGCATCTCCTCCGCGTACACGTGCGCGGCGCCCACGACGACCGCGAGGCGCGGTTCATCGCGAAGGCGGTGCTCAACTCCCCGCTCGTGAAGACGATGGTGCACGGCGCCGATCCGAATGTCGGGCGGCTGCTGATGGCGGTCGGGAAGTGCTTCGACTGCACCGTCCATCCGGCCTCCACCGACGCGTGGATCAATGGGCACCAGGTGGTGCGCGCCGGGGAGCGACTCCCCTTCGAGGACGCGGTGGTGCGTCAGGCGCTCGCCGCGGAGGTCGTGGACCTCGAGATCGCGCTCGGCGTCGGCCCCGCGGAGGCGACGGCGTACGGCTGCGACCTCACGAAGGGGTACATCGAGGAGAACGCGAGCTACTACTCGAGCTGAGCCGGGGGCGCGGCGCCCGCGCGCCGCCACCAGGCGTAGACGGGCACGCCCGCCGCGAGCATCAGCGTCCCTCGCCAGGCGTTGCCGGGGTTCGAGAGGACGGCCCCGACCACAACCGCCAGCGCGGCGAGGATGAAGCCCGCCGTCGACCACGGATGGAAGGGCGCGGGCGCCGATGCCGCCGGCTCGCGCCGCCGGAAGACGAAGAGGGTCGCGGCGGTCGCACCGAAGAAGATCCAGTCGGCGAACGTCACCCAGTCGAGCAGGTCGCCATAGCCACCGGAGAGGACCAGCGTCCCGGCCCACGCGGCCTGCAGCGCGATGGCCGCGACCGGCGTGCGGGTGCGCGGATGGAGCGTGGCGAGCGCGCAGAAGAAGACGCCATCGCTGGCCATCGCCTGATACACGCGCGGCGTCACGAGGACGACGACGTTGAGGAAGCCGAAGGTCGAGACGGCAATCCCCACCCCGATGAGGGTGCGGCCGACGTCACCGACGATGCGCCCCATCGCCTCGGCGGCGGGAGCCCCGCTGGCGGCGAGCCCGCCGACGCCGAGGGCGCGCAGGTAAGCAAGGTTCGCCGAGAGGTAGGCCGCTGCGACGATGCAGACGCCGAGCACCAGCGCCCGCGGGAGGTCGCGCCGCGGGTCGACCATCTCCTCGGCGACGAAGTTCGTCTGCTGCCAGCCGCCGTAGGCGAAGAGGACGGGGACGAGGGCGGTCGCGAGCGCGCGCAGGGTGGCGACGAGCCCGTCGGGCGCCGAGGACGCCGCGAGCGCGACCGACGGGGCGTCCCCGGTGGCCCCGCCGAGGCCCACCACGACGAGCAGGGCGATGGCCGCGAGCTTGCCGACGGTGAAGAGGTTCTGGAGGCGGACGCCGGGAGCGACCCCCATCGCATTGACGACGCTGACGACGGCGATGAGCCCCAGCGCCAGCGGGCGCACGACCGCGTCGGGGAGGCCGAGCAGACGGGCGAGGTAGCTCGCGCAGGTCACCGCGACGGCGGCGATCGCCCCGCTCGCGATGGCGAGGAGGAGGGCCCAGCCGTACAGGAAGGCCGGGAGCGGTCCGAAGGCCTCGCGGAGGTAGGCGTAGCCACCACCGACGGCGGGGAGCCGGGCGCCGAGCTCGGCGAAGATGAAGGCCCCGAGGATCGCGATCACCGCCCCGAGGCCCCAGGCGACGAGGGTGAGGGGCACGGTGCCGACGCGTTGGGCGACGACCGCGGGGTTGAGGAAGACGCCCGACCCGATGATGCCGCCGACGACGAGGAGGGTCGCGGAACCGAGACCGAGGCGTCGCGCGTAGCGGGCGGGGGGGACCGACATGCCGGGAAGATGCGCCGCTGCGGTCCGACACGCATCTTCCCTCGTCGGACGGCGCCCGTCGGTCGGGCGCACCCCCCCAGAGGAGGCGAGCGGTCGGATGCGGATCGGGATGGAGGTGGCGGTCGTCGGCGGCGGCATCGCCGGGCTCTCGGCCGCCTGGCGGTTGAGCGCGCGGCATCGCGTGACGCTCATCGAGCGGCACGCGGTCGCCGGGATGGACGCGCACTCGCTCGATCTGCCGCACCTCGGGCGGGCGCATCGCATCGACGTGCCGTTGCGCGTGATCTACGAGGGGTACTACCCGACGCTGATCCGCCTCTACGAGTCGCTCGGCGTGCAGCTCGAACGGACGAACTACGCGGGCTCGTTCAGCGTGCTCGGCGGCGAGACGTACTACCGCTACGTGAACTGGCTGGTCGCCGGTCGCTCCGTCCCGCTCCCCGCGCCGCCGTTCGGCGCGCGCGCATGGCGGATCAACGCCGACCTGCTGCGTTTCTATCGCAAGGCGCCGGCGGCGCTCGCCGAGGTGCGGGACTCCGACGAGCCGCTCGGCGCCTGGCTCGACCGCTCCCGGATCGGTGCCGACTTCGCCGACGGCTTCCTCATCCCGACCTTCGCGGCGGTCTGCACCTGCAGCACCGCGGCGGTCCGGGCGTATCCGGCGCGGATCATCCTCGAGTATCTGACCCGCGGGCTCACCTTCGGCGGGGTGCGGCGCGTCATACTCGGCACGAAGGAGGTCGTGCGCCGGCTGACCGAGCCGCTCGCGGAGGTGCGGTGCGGCGTCGCGGTGCGCACGATCGAACCGGCCCCGGACGGGGTCCGCGTGCGATGGGAGGGAGGCGCGCAGGTCTTCGACCACGTCGTGGTGGCGACGCAGGCCAACCAGGCGGTCGGGATGCTCGACGCGTCGTATCGCCGGGAGCGGGAGGCGCTCGAACGCTTCGGCTACGAATCGAGCGAGGTCGTGGTGCACACCGATCCGCGGCTCGCCCCGCGCGACCGCGGGCATTGGGCACCGGTCAACCTGATCTCCTCCCCCGAGCACGACAAACCGATGGCGACGATCTGGATGAACCGCGTCCAGCCCGCGCTCGCCGAGGGCCCGGCGGTGTTCCAGACCTGGAACCCGATCCTCGCGCCGGCCGCCGAGCGGGTGCACGCGCAGGCGCGATTCGATCGCCCGGTGGTGAACGCCGCCGCGCTCGTCGGCGCGCGGGAGATGGACCTGCTGCACGCGCAGCACGGCCGGCGGCTCTGGTTCTGCGGCTCGTACCGCGGCCCGGGGATCCCGCTCCTCGAGAGCGCAGCGGCCACGGCGGCGCGAGTCGCCGAGGCGATCGACGAGCCGACCGGCGCACCCTGAGCGGGGCACCGGGCCTTCCGCGCACCGACGGACGCGCGCAGGATTCGGGGGTCATTCCACCTTCGCCCCCACGCCGCATGTCGACCTCGTCCCGCGCGCTCGCCGTCCTCCTCGCCCTCCCCGCCCTCGCCGGCGCGCAGGCCTCCCGCCTGTACGCCGAGCTCGACCGCCGCGTCGAGGCGGTGAACCCGCAGGTCGTCGCGTGGCGACGTGACATCCACGCCAACCCCGAGCTCGGGATGCAGGAGGTCCGGACCGCGGCGCTCGTCGCGGACCACCTGCGGAAGCTGGGGATCGAGGTGCGGACGGGGGTCGGGGGCACCGGCGTCGTCGGGATCCTGCGTGGCGGCCGGCCCGGGAAGGTCGTCGCGCTGCGGGCGGATATGGATGGACTCCCCGTCACCGAGATGGTCGACCTCCCGTTCAAGTCCAAGGTCCGGACGCAGTACAACGGGCAGGAGGTGGGCGTGATGCACGCCTGCGGGCACGACAACCACGTCGCGATCCTGATGGGCGCGGCGGAAGTGCTCGCGGGGATGAAGGCGCAGCTCCCCGGCACCGTCGTCTTTCTCTTCCAGCCGGCGGAGGAGGGCCCGGGCGGGGCGGAGCCGATGATCGCGGCCGGGGCGATGGACGATCCGAAGGTCGACGCCGTCTTCGGTCTCCACGTCTGGCCCGGCCCCGCGGGCACGATCCAGGTCCGCGAGGGCGCGACGATGGCCGCGGCGAACTCGTTCAAAATCAAGGTGCGCGGTCGGCAGACGCATGGAGCCGTGCCGTGGGGCGGCGTCGACCCGATCGTCACGGGGGCACAGATCGTGACGGCGCTGCAGACCGTGGTGAGCCGGCAGATCGACATCACCGACGTCCCGGCGATCGTGACGGTGGCGATGTTCAACGGCGGT
>CAZGIE010000062.1:0-403 GCA_964526485.1 uncultured Gemmatimonas sp.
AGCATCGCGATGCGATCGAACCCGAAGGCGATGCCACCGTGCGGCGGCGCCCCGGCCCGGAGCCCCTCGAGCAGGAACCCGAAGCGACGCTCCTGCTCCGCGACGTCCCCGATGCCGAGGAGCTCGAACATCCGCGACTGCACGGCTGGATCACTGGTCCGGATGCTGCCGCCGCCGAGTTCGACGCCGTTCAGCACGCAGTCGTAGGCGAGGGCCCGCCACGAAGCGGGATCGGCCGGGCGTGCGGCCATATCGGCGGCGTTCGGCGAGGTGAACGGGTGATGCACCGCGTTGTAACGCTGTGCATCCTCGTCGAATTCAAACATCGGGAAATCGACCACCCACATTGGCGCCCAACGGTCTTCGAACAGACCCTGCTTCCTGCCGAAGTCGCTGTGGCCGA
>CAZGIE010000062.1:413-10244 GCA_964526485.1 uncultured Gemmatimonas sp.
CGCCGCGAGCGCGCCCGTCTCCGGGTCGCGGTCGAACATCGGGAAGTCGACCACCCAGAGGAACCGTCGCGCCGCGGGGTCCGCGAGCCCGAGCCGGGCGGCGCATTCCTGCCGCACGCGATCGAGGGCGGGGTTCGCGACCCGATCCGCGGCCGCCACTGCGAGCAGCAGCTCCCCGTCGCCGAGCGCCAGGGCGGTCGCCGCCTCAGGCCCGAGGAACTTCGCCAGCGGTCCCTCGAGCGTCCCTCCCGTCGACTTCAGCCGGATCAGCCCGCCGACACCCGCGCCCTTGGCGATCGCCTCCAGTTCGTCGACCTGCTTGCGGCTCCACCCTGCGGCGCCGGGCACCCGGATGCCACGGACCCGGCCTCCCGCGGCGAGGGCGCCCTGGATGATCCCCGACTCGCTCCCTCGGAAGATCGCGGTGAAATCCTCGATCTCGAGCCCGTAGCGGAGGTCCGGGCGGTCACAGCCATAGCGCTCCATCGCGTCGGCGTACGTCATCCGCTCGAACGGTGCGGTCGCCACGACGCCGGCCTCGGCCCAGAGCGCGCAGACCAGCCGCTCCGCCACCGCGATGATGTCCTCCTGCGTGATGAAGGAGGCCTCGATGTCGATCTGCGTGAACTCCAACTGCCGGTCGGCGCGCAGATCCTCGTCGCGGAAGCAGCGCGCGATCTGGAAGTAGCGGTCGAACCCGCAGCACATGAACAGCTGCTTGTAGATCTGCGGGGACTGCGGCAGCGCGTAGAACTCGCCGGGATGCATCCGGCTCGGCACGAGGAAGTCGCGCGCCCCCTCGGGCGTCGGCTTCGTGAGGATCGGCGTCTCGAGCTCGAGGAAGCCGTCGTCGCTCAGCACCTGCCGGGTGACCTGCATCAACCGATGGCGGAGCACGAGCGCCCGCTGCAGCTCCTCGCGGCGGAGATCGAGCACGCGATGCCGAAGCCGCAGGTCCTCGGCCGGGGGCTTCGCCTCCTTCGACAGCGCGACGGGGATCGCCGGAGTCACGGCGGGACCGACGACGCGCAACGCGGTGGCGCGCACCTCGACGTCGCCGGTGGCCATCTCGGGATTGCGCATCTCCGCCGGTCGCTCGGTCACCACGCCATCGACGAGGACCACGGTCTCGATCCCGACGGCCGCGGCCGCGGCGACCATCTCCGCCGGCGCCCAATCGGCGGTGAAGGAGCACTGCACCACCCCCTCGCGGTCTCGGAGGTGCAGGAAGACGTGCCCGCCGAGATCCCGCGTCCGATGGACCCAGCCGCCGAGGCGGACCGTCGTGCCGACATCCGAGCGGCGGAGGGCCCCGGCCAGGTGCGTACGGAGGGTCGTGGCGCGGGCGGCGGAAGGGGTGTCACTCACGAGGCGGGCCTGTGGCGCCGATGCGCCGGCTGGAAGAAAAGTGAAGCGAGCAGGATACCCCCGATCGCACCGACGACATCGGCGAGCCAGTCCTGGACGTCGGGGAACCGTCCGGGGATCCACGCTTGATGCAGTTCATCGAGCAGGGCGAGCACGCTCACGGTAGCAATAATTGCGAGACCGGTGCGCGAGGGACGCCGCGAGGGGAACGCCGCCCGGCCCGCGAGCACACTGAGGACTAGGTAGCCCCCGAAGTGTGCGACCTTGTCCCCAAACCGCACGATGTGGTCGACCTGGAGGCGTGGCCACGAGGTCATCACAAGGATGAACGCCATCCAGAGGACGGGGGGCCACCAGCGAGGGGGAAGGACGGCACGCATCAGCGACGTAAACCTAACGGGCGCCGTGACTTGGTGGTAGCCGCGAGACGTTGACCGACCCACCCCGACCCCGGTACTCTCCAGCATGCAGAATCTGCTGGATCTGGCGCCGTCCGACGCCGAACAGGTCCTCCGTGCCTTCGCGGAGGCCGAGGGAGAACCCGGGTATCGGGCGAGCCAGGTCGTCGCGCGGCTCTGGGCGCGCCCGGTCGCGACGTTCGACGAGATGACCGATCTCCCGGCCCGCTTCCGGACGCGGCTCGCGGAGGCGTACACCCTCCCCCGGCTGCCCCTCGTCACGGAGCAGGCCTCCACCGACGGCACCCGGAAATTCCTCTTCCAGCTCGCCGATGGGCAGCTGATCGAGACGGTCGCGATCCCCGACGGGGACCGGCTGACCTTCTGCATCTCCTCCCAGGCCGGCTGCGCCCTGCAGTGCGCCTTCTGTGCCACCGGGGCCATGGGCTTCGTCCGCAACCTCACGGTGCATGAGATCGCGGGCCAGGTCCGCGAGCTCGCGCTCCTCCCCGAGCCGCTCCGGGCGACGAACATCGTCTTCATGGGGATGGGCGAGCCCCTTATGAACTGGAAGGCGGTGACCCACGTGCTCACGATCCTCAACGACCCGAAGGGCTTCGGGATCGGCGCGCGTCACATCACCGTGTCGACGGTGGGCGTCCTGCCGGGGATCATCGCGCTCGGCGAGCGGAAGGAACAGTTCCGGCTCGCGCTCTCCATCCACGCCCCGAGCGACGCGCTGCGCCAGCAGCTGATGCCCGTGAACACGAAGTATCCGCTCGCCGAGGTGATCGCGGCGGCCGCCGCCTTCGATCGCCGGGTGACGTTCGAGTACGTCATGCTCGGTGGCGTCAACGATCAGCCCGGGCACGCGGACGCGCTGGCGGGGCTCGCGCGGGAGTGCCAGGCGTTCGTGAACCTCATCCCGCTGCACCCCGGCGGGTCGATGGGGTTCACGCCGACCCCGCCGGCCGAGATCGCGCGGTTCGCGCGCCGCATCCGCGGCCACGGCGTCGAGGTCGCGATCCGAAAGAGTCGCGGCACCGACATCGCCGCGGCGTGCGGGCAGCTACGGGTCGAACGGATCGGGCGGCGGGCGCCACGTGCGGCCGACGACCACGGTGAGGTGCAGGTCGCGTGAGGTATCGGGGCGCGCGACCAGGCGCGCCCCGCCGATCGCTTGGGCCGCCCACCGCGCCCAGAGCGTGTCCCCCGAATGCATGTAGACGATCGACGAGTCGGTGGGCTCCGCGTTCCCGGACGCCACGACGTCGAACCCCGCGTCCCGGAGCAGGCGCGTCGCCCGGCGCGCAAGCCCCCGCGTGGTCGTGCCGTTCAACGCCGCCACGACCACGCGGGTCCCCGCGGGTACGAGCCGCGGCGTCACGGGCGCGCCGATCGGCGGGGCCGCCTCGGGGGAGGCGGAGCGCCGAGCCCATCCCCACCACGCCGCGCCGCCCAGGACGACCGCGAGGAGGAGCCACCGCCCCTTGCCCTGCCAGCGGCTCACCGGACGCTGTTCCAGAGGTCGACCGATTCGGGGAAGAGCGCTTTCCCCTCGCGCAGCGTCCACTCGAGCCGCATCCGGACGACCTGACGGAAGACCCCGTCGAAGTCATGCGGCAGCTGTCGCGCGAGGAAGGCACGGTCGGCGTGCAGGAAGTGGCGCCCGGGTTCGAGGAAGTCCGCCATGAAGAGCGCGCGGCCGGTGCGCGCCCAGTCGCCATGCCCCACCGTGTGCCAGCGCACCGCCTCGAGGACGTCCTCGCGCCGTTCGCCCTCGGCATGGAGTCGTGCCGCGGCGGCCGGCCCGTGCAGGACGGCGAACGGCCGGTCGAGCCCCGGCGTCAGCGCGCGCAGGTCGCTCTCGGTGGCGTCACGGAGGGCATCGTGCCAGCGGCCCGCGTCGTGCCACGCCTGCGCCTCGGCCACCGGGAGGCCGAGCGCCGCGGCCCAATGATCGAGCAGCGCCGTCACGCGCGCGATGTGCGCGCGCCGGCGCTCGCCGACGATCGCCCACGCCGGTAACTCGGGCGCCGGCGCGTCGAGTGGGGAGGAGGCGAAGCCGCCGCTCACAGCACGTAGTCCCCAGCGCGGATGCCGTGGCGGTCCGCGTCGAAGGTGCCGACGACGGTGTGGCGGAACGCCCCCGCCTCATCGACCTCGGCCAGATTCACCTCACGGCCCGGGTACGCCAGCGCCCCGTCGGGATCGCGCACGATCCGGACGATCGGCCGGTCCCCCATCTCCGCGAGCGGGTTGGCGCGAACGACGATGGCGACCTCGCCGGAGGCGAGGAGGAGTGCCGTGCCGACCGGATAGGTGCCGAGGAGCTGCGCGAACGCCTTCAGGAGGACCGGGTCGAGGGACCGCGCCGGATTCGCGAGGAGCAGCGCGAGCGCTTCGGACGGGTCGAGCGGCACCCCGGACGCCTGGCGACGGCTGGTCAACGCGACGTAGGCGTCCGCGACCGCGACGATCCGCGTGGAGTACGTCAACTCCCCGATGCGCCGGGTACGCGGGTAGCCGGAGAGGTCGCGGCGCATGTGGTGCTGATACGAGACGAGCATCGACCGGTAGGCGAAATCGGCTTGGTCCCGGAGCTGAAAGAGTGCCAGGACCCCGAGCCAGGGATGCTGCCGGAGCATCGCCCACCGAGTCGCCGGAGGATGCACCGCGTCGACATAGAGCGTCTCCGGGAGCCGCGCGAGGCTGATGGCGTGGAAGAGCGCGGAGAAGCAGAGCTGATAGAGGGCGATCCGATTGGGCCCGACCCGGCGACCGAGAGCGACCGAGAGGATCGCGACCTCTACGGCGTGCGTGACCGACTCCGCGCCATAGCCGCGCACGGTGTTCAGCGCGACGAGGGGCGCCTCCGAGACGAGGACCTGGTCCACGAGTCCCTGCACGACGCGCTTGAGGCGCTTGAGGTTCGCGGGGTGGCCGTGTCCAACCGCCCAGTGCACATCGCCCACCGCCGCGACCGCCTGCTCGTACACGCGTCGCGACCGAGCCCGCTGCCCCGCCTCGTCGTCGAGCGCCTCGGTGACGTCATCGAAGGGGCGGAGGCGGAACGACTGCACGCCGTTCGCCTCGAGCGCGTCTCGGAGTGCGTCGAAGCGAGCCCGCGGGGACGCTCCCACCGGATCCAGGAGGCTGGTGAGCAGCACCGCCCATTCGGCCGATTCGGGCAGCTGCCGGAACCCGAGCCGCTCGACATCGCTCTCACGGAACCGCGCGATGACGAAGGAGAAGCTCTCGTAGTTGTCGACGTCGAGCTTCATCCGGGTCGCGTTCAGGAAGAGGAACTCGCCGGCGACACGGAACTCCCCCTCCCCATCCCGGGAGACGAGCTCGCGGGAGGTCTTCGAGAGGTCCTCCAGCGACTTCTGCACGGTCGGGTTGTCGACCGGATAGATGCGGAGGTTCCGCATCGCCGCGTAGAGCGAGAAGAGGAACTGCCGTCCGAGTATGCGGACGTCCCCCTCCGCGAGCCCGACGGTCGCGATGCTCCCGGTGACGCGACCGAGCGACCCGGCCTCCGAGGGGCGGATCGGGCCGGTCATGCGTCGCTCCCGGCGTCGGCTGGTCGGGCCCGCAAGCTCCGACTCACCGCCGCCCGCACCACGGGATCCTTGTCCGCCGCATTCGTCTCGAGGACGCGCCGAGCTGCCGCCGTCCCCACCCGTCCGAGCGCGATCGCCGCGGCCGCCCGCATCTCGGTGTCTCCCCCACGCGAGAAGAGCCCGCCGGCGACCGTGAGCATCGCCTCGAGTTCAGCCACCCCGGCATCGCCGCAGACGCTCCCGAAGAGCTCGAAGAGCGCGAGCCGCTCCGAGCGGTCGATGTCGCGGATCCCCTTCCCCTTGATCAGCGCCGCGACCCGCGGGCGCACCGACGCGACGCGCCGCGCGGTGAGGGTCTTGACCGCCGAGACGCGGAGCTCGCGCACGGGGTCGGTGATGAGGGGATCGAGGGCCGCGATGGCGTCCGGCGTCCCGATCGCCGTCAAGGCGGCGAGCGCCGCCAGCCGGACCTCATTCTCCCCCTCACCCTGGACGACTCTCGCAAGCGGCGGGACCGCCGCGGTGACACCCAGGCGGCCGGCGAGACGCGCGGCTTCGATCGCGACGGAGGGACGCGGGTCTCCGACGAGGCGGACCAGGTCCGCCGTGTGCGCGATCGCGAGCCGCTCGATGACGGCGGCGACGGTGCCGCGGAGCGTTGCGTTGTGCGTGCGCGCGTTGAAGTCGAGCAAGGTCGCGATCGCACCGACTTTGAGATACCCAAAGAGGTCGACGAGATCTTCCTCGGAGGGCAGGACCTCGACATCTTCGAGCACATCCAACATGCGCGCCAGGGTCTCCTGCGTACTCATCCGCTCGGCGAGCTGCCCGAGGACCCGCCGGTCATCCTCGGTCAGGTCGGGCGCGCGCTCCAGCACTGCGAGGACCTCGCGAACGGCGTAGGAGACGGCGTTGAAGTGTCCCCGGTCGATGTAGTGCACGCAGAGCGACTCGATCCCCTCCACCGCCTCGGCCCGGACCGTCGCATCGGTCTGTTCCTCGAAGATGTCGAAGAGGACCCCGAGCACCGCCCGACGCAGATCGAGCCCCTGCTCACGCGTCGCCTCGGTCCGGAGATATTCCACCTCCGCCGGCTGCAACGCGTGGGGCCCGCCCGCGGCGTCGACAGCGCGCAGCACGGTGGACACCCGCCGGATGGGGACGGCGGCGGGCCGCCCCTCGCGGATCGCCCGGATCGCCTCCTCGACCGTCGGCGCGCCGGGTGCGCGGATGCTCCACTCGCCGGGTGGTGTCGCGGGGACCAGCGGCGGCGTCTGATCGAAGGTCTCGATGAACTGGTAGCGGAGGTACTCGAAATCCTGCTCCCAGAGCAACGTCAGGAGATCGTCCTCCTCCGCCTTCGCCCGCCGGGCGGCGGCCAGACACCGGAGGAAGCCGACGAGCTCCGGACCCTCGAAGCCGCGATACAGCGAGAGCTCGCGGACGCCGTCCTTGTACAAGAGCCAAGGGAGCGAGTCGCCGGCGATCTGGGGCATCTCGTGCACGACGACCCCCTGCCAGAGGAGGGCCGTCTCCGTGACCGCGCACTCCATCTCCTCCACCTGACCGAAGAGCGTCCGGAACGCCCCGCGGGCCGCATCGAGCGATCGCACGTACGCCGGGTTGTTCGGGAGGTACATCTGATGCGCCCGCATGACCTTGTCGAGGAAGCGGAACGCGTCGACCGCGAGTTGCGGGTCCGCGGGGAGCGCGGCCACCGGCACCCGACTGGAGGTTGCCCCAAGGTCGCCTTGTGCTTCGGTCACTGTTCGGATAGGGTTACTTCGGTGACTGTTCGGGCGTCCTCTCCGTGAGCCGGCCGGTCGGCCGACCCTTCCCCACTCCTCCCGCCGCAGGTGGCCGATGCCGCTGACCAAGAAACAGCGCGAGATCCTGACCTATCTCAACGAGTACTCCTCCGCACACGGGTACGCGCCGAGCTTCGAGGAGATCGCCGAACGCTTCAACTATAACTCGCTCGCCACCGTTCATGAACATCTGAGCAACCTCGAACGGAAGGGCTACATCCGTCGCAGCTATAACGAGAGCCGAGCGATCGAGATACTGCCGAGCGACGCGACCCCGCGCTCCGTCGAGCTGCCGATTCTGGGCGCGGTCGCCGCCGGTGCCCCGATCGAGGCGTATGACGGCACCGACACCCTCGCGGTGCCGGACGATTTCCTGCGACGCGGCGGTTCGCACTACGTGCTGCAGGTCCGCGGACAGTCCATGATCGAGGACCAGATCGCCGACGGCGACTTCGTCGTCGTGCAGGATCGCCCGGCGGCGGACAACGGGCAGATGGTCATCGCGATGATCGACGATGCGGGCGCGACGGTGAAGCGCTACTACCGCGAGCGCGACGGCCGCATCCGGCTCCAGCCGGCCAACGCCACGATGGCGCCGATCTATGTGCGCGAGGATCAGGTGCGCGTGCAGGGGATCGTCGTCGGGGTGATGCGCCGCTACTGAGGGGGCGAGGCGTCCCGCCGGAGCGCCCGGCCGAGGTCGTTCTCGACGACGATCGCGGCGACCACCAGCCCGAGGAGGCGGACCCGCGCCACATCCTCCTCGGTGAAGCTCCCCTGCTGCACGCGGTTCCCGACGTTCACCACGCCGTGCAGGCCCCCGCGCCAGACGAGCGGGAACGAGATGAACGAGCCGGCCGTCCGGTAGGCGTCCCCCGTTTGGAGCTGGGCCTTCGCATCCACGGCGTCGGTGACGAGCATCGGTTCGCGGCGAGCGGCCACTTGACCGGCGATGCCCTCCCCGAACGGGACCACGCGACCGAGCGTCACATCGGGAGGCAGCCCTCGGCCCGCCGCGAGATACAGGGTCTCCGGCGCGGAACCGACCAAAAAGAGGGAGCACCGGGCGGCCTCTAGATCATCCCCGAGGAGGGAGAGGAGCCCATCGGTCAGCGCCGATGGGTCCCGCGTCGTACTCGCGACCTCCAGCAGACGCTCCAGCAACGACAAGGTCCGCGTCCGGGCCCGGAGCGCCTCCCCACGGCGATGCAGCTCGGCGTCGGCCTCATGCAGGTGCTGCGCCGCGGCGGCCGCCTGCGCCTCCACGCCCATCAATCGCCGTCCCTGCTGCCGGAGCGCCTCCTCCAACTCGGCCTGCGCTCGCGCCGTCGTCGCGGTCCGGTTCATCGCCTCGGCGTGCACGCGCTCGACGATCGTCTCGACACTCTGCTCCGCCTCGTCCCGCGCCGCGAGCGCCGCGGACTTGGCGATCGCCAGCCCGAAGAGCGCGGCGGCGGGATCCACCCGTTCGACGGTCCGCACGCCGAAGACGCGCCGGGGCTCCCAGAGCGCCAACACCCCTTGCAGCACACCCTCGGCGGCGATGCCGCGGACAGACAGGGTCCCGTCCACCGTCGACGGCGCGAGACCGAGAAGCCGGGCGTATGCCGCAGGCTCCTCACGAAGGTCGGTGGTCGCTCCCGACTCCCGGATCGCCTGCTCCACCGGCCCCGGCAGTTGGCCGAGGGCGAGTTCCAGCGGTGCCGTCTCGACCCGACCACCCGAGACGGTCCACCGGGCGCAGAGCAGCTCCGAGCGGGGTTCGAAGGGGAGGTAGGTGAGAAGCGCATCACGATCCTCCTCCGCCACATACCCCGCCAGCGCCACAAAGGCGGCCTCCGGCGAGGCGGCGCCGGCGAGGGCGAGGGCGAGGCTGGGGAGCGATCGTGAAGGCATCCGGAAGGCGGGAGAGGGCGAGCGGAAGTCTATCGGCCACAGGGGCGCTTCGCTTGAAGGGCCCCCCGGCGTCCCGCTACGTTACAGCATGGCGGAACGGACCTTCCAGCTGGTCCTGCACTACGACGGAACGGACTTCGCCGGATGGCAGGTCCAGCCAGACCGCCGCACCGTGCAAGGGGAACTCGAGTCGGCCTTGCAACGATTGCACGGCGCACCGATTCGCGTGACCGGCGCCGGACGCACCGATGCCGGCGTCCACGCCCGCGGCCAGGCCGTCGGGGTCGTCCTTCAGGCGCATTGGACCCCGGAGCGGCTCCGCCATGCCCTGAACGGTCAGCTCCCACCGGATCTCTGGGTCGCGGACGTGCGCGAGATGCGCGCGACCTTCCACGCGCGATTCAGCGCGACCGCGCGCCGCTACACCTATGCACTGGGCACCTCGCAGGACGCGGGGTCCCCGTTCCGTCGCCGGTGGGCCACCCCATGGACCGACCCGGTCGACCGCGCCGCCCTCGATTGGTGCGCCGCGCGCCTGCCCGGGACCCACGCCTTCCACGGGTTCGC
The DNA here is from genome assembly GCA_964526485.1 of uncultured Gemmatimonas sp. GTDB lineage: Bacteria > Gemmatimonadota > Gemmatimonadetes > Gemmatimonadales > Gemmatimonadaceae > Pseudogemmatithrix. Next base: position 10,017 of record CAZGIE010000062.1, read on the forward strand.
GGTGCGCGGTACGGCCCCCGAGACCGACGACCATCGCTGTGAGATCACGCTCGCCCGCTGGCGTGCCGCCGATGCCCCGGAGGCCGGGGACCTGGTCTTCGAGATCGCGGCAAACCGGTTCCTCCATCACATGGTGCGGTTCCTCGTGGGGACGATGCTGGACGTCGCCCGCGGCCGCCGCCCCCGCGAGGAGTTCGCCGCCCTGCTGGCCGCGACCTCGAACGACGA
>CAZGIE010000062.1:10254-10730 GCA_964526485.1 uncultured Gemmatimonas sp.
CGCCGCCGATGGGGCTCTGCCTCGAGGCGGTCACCTACCCCGCCGAGCTCTACGCCGCCTGATGCGACTCTACCTCGCCTCCGTCCTCCCCGATGAGATCGAGTGGGCCCACACGATGGGGTGGTGCGACGGCATCGTCGCGACGCCGAGCGTGCTGTCCGCCACCGTGCCGCACGCCGACCCGCGCGAGATCCTCTCCGAGCTAGCGGCCGTCTGGTCCCTCCCGATCTTCGCGAGTGTCGGATCGCTTCAGGCCGACCAGATCGTGCGCGAGGGGAAGGCGCTCGCCCGGCTCGCGGAACACGTGATCGTGGCCGTGCCGTTCATCGAAGATGCGATCCCCGCGCTCCCGCGCCTCCGCGCCGACGGCATCCGGTGTGCCGCGACGTTCGTGCATTCCGTCGCACAGGGGCTCCTCGCCGCGAAGGCGGGTGCGGCCCATGTCGTCGTCTCGGTCGATGCCCTCGAGGCGGTCG
>CAZGIE010000063.1:0-10705 GCA_964526485.1 uncultured Gemmatimonas sp.
GGGCGGCGGCGGTCGACCTGCTCGGTGTCACCACCACGACGGACGGGGTGGAGCTGCTCATCGACGTGGCGAACGGCGCCGGGCGTCACCCGGACGCGGCGACCGCCGCCCACCGCATCGCCGCGTGCCGCGCGCTCGCCGTCGCGCGCGTGCCCACCGGGATGACGACGCTCGAGGCGCTGCGCAGCGACCCCGACGAGACGGTGCGCGACGCGGTGGGCGCGATGCTCGCCGTCGCGCGCCGCCGCGCGACCGCGTCGGAGCTCCCCGCGGTCACCGACTGACCACGCGCGCCGACGGCCGCGCGGCCCGTCGGATCAGCGGGCGGTGAAGTCCGTCGCCGCCGTGACGGCGCGGCAGGCGCCGGCGATCAGGGTCGCCGCGTGGTCGAGGTCGACGAGACTCACCATCTCGTTCGGGGAATGCATGTAGCGGTTCGGCACCGAGACGAGCGCCGTCGCGACGCCGTGCCGCGCGAGGTGGATCGCGTCGGCGTCGGTGCTCGTCGCCCGTCCCTGCCCGTGGAGCGTGAACGGCACCCCCTGCGCTTCCGCCGTGTCGCGCAGGATGCGGAAGGCGACGGGGGAGATCACGGAGCCGCGCGTCAGCACGGGACCGCTCCCGAGGGGGGAGTGGCCGAGCTCCTTCTTCTCGATGCCGGGGTGATCGGTGGCGAAGGTGACGTCGACGACGATCGCCATCGCCGGACCGACCGCTTCACCCGCGACCCGCGCGCCACCGCCCATGTACGCGATCTCCTCCTGCGTCGTCGCGACCGCGACGACCCGCGCCGCGCCCGGCGCCGCCGCGTAGCGGCGCAGCGCCTCGAGCACCACGAAGGCGCCGATGCGGTCGTCGATCGAGCGCGAGATGATCCGGTCGTTCGGGAGGTCGATCGTCCGCTGGTCGATCACGCCCGCGTCCCCGATCGCGAGGACCGCCTCGGCCTCCGCGCGCGAGGTCGCGCCGATGTCGACCCAGAGATCGGTCATCTTCGACGCCTTCTCCCGGTCGTCGGGCTTCATGAGGTGGATCGGCTTCTTACCCACCGCGCCGATCACCTCGCCGGTGCGCCCCTGGAACCGGATCCGCTGCGCCACGAGGACCTGCGGGTCCCACCCGCCGATCGGTCCGATGTGCACGTAGCCCTCGTCGTCGATGTACGTGACGATGACGCCGATCTCGTCGATGTGGCCGGCGAGCATGATCGTCGGCGAGCCGCCGGGGTTCACCACCGCCATCGAGTTGCCGTGGACGTCGGCGGTGACCTCGGCGGCGAAGGTCGAGGCTTCGTCGCGCCAGACCTTGGCGGCGGCGGCCTCGTAGCCGGAGGGGCCGGGGGTGTCGAGGAGGCGCTTGAGGAAGGCGACGGCGGAGGGGGTGAGCATCGGTCGGGTCAGGTAAGGAGGACGAGATGGTCGGTCGGCGGCGGCGGGAGGAGCGTCGGGGCCACCGCGTGGGCGATAGCCTCGATCCCGTCGATCAGGCGCGGGCCGGGACGGCTGAGCAGGGCGTTGGCGTCGAGCGCGGCCCAGCGGCGGTCGAGCGCCCACGCCCAGTCAGGGAGCGTCCGCAGGCGGTGCGCCTCCGCGATGGCCCGCGGCAGGTCATACCCGCAGGGCGCGACGAGGATCAACTCCGGGTCGGCGGCCCGGATCGCGTCGAGCGTCACGGGCACGGAGTGCGCGCCGGGGGTCGCGAGGACGTCGATCCCGCCGGCGCGACGCACCATCTCCGGCGCCCAGTGGCCCGCCGCGTAGAGGGGAGCGCCCCACTCGATGACCGCGACGCGGGGGCGCGGCGCACGCGCTGCCTTGAGCGTCTCGTGGACGTGGCGCATTCGCGTCGTCGCCGCATCGCGCCACGCGGTGGCCGCGTCGGCCCGGCCGAGCGCCGCCCCCACCCGCTCGACGTCCTCGAGGACCCCCTCGAGTGTGGTCGCGTTCAGGGTGACGAGGAGCGGGACCGGATCGCAGCCCGCCGCGACGGCCCGGACGTCGTCCTCCGAGACCGCGCAGACGTCACAGAGGGCCTGCGTGAGGATCACCGCCGGCCGCGCGGCCCGCAGCGCCGCCGCGTCGAGGGTGAAGAGCGGCGCCCCCGCGGCCGCCACCGCGCGCACCTGTGCGTCGACGGTCGCCGCGTCGGCGGCCACGTCGATCGCCGTCCCCGTCATCCGTGGGCGCGCGCGCGCCGCCTCGGGGTGATCGCACTCGTGCGTCACGCCGACGAGGGAGTCGAGCGCGCCCAGCACGGCGACCATCTCGGTGGCCGCGGGGAGGAGCGAGACGACGCGCATCGGGATGGTCAGCGTCGCTCGTACACGCGCACGCCGCCCACCCAGGTGGAGACGACCTGCGTCCGCGGGAGGAGCGCGTCGGGCACACGCAGGATGTCTTGGTTGAGGATGACGAAGTCGGCGCGCTTCCCCACCGTGAGGGAGCCGAGCTCCTGCTCCTGGAAGGCGGCGAACGCGGGCCAGAGCGTCATCGACTTCAGGGCCTCCTCGCGCGACATCCGCTGCTCGGGGTACCAGCCGCCGGCGGGCCAGCCGCGCGCGTCCTGCCGCGAGACGCTCGCCTTGAAGGAGATGAGCGGGTTCACGTACTCCACGGGGAAGTCGGAGCCGTTGGGGATGATGCTCCCGGCGTCGAGGAGCGACCGCCAGGCGTACGCACCGCGCAGCCGGGTGTCCCCGAGCCGCGTCCCGGCCCAGTACATGTCGCTCGTCTGGTGGGAGGCCTGCATGCTGGGGATCACGCCGAGCGCCGCGAAGCGCGGGATGTCATCGCTGTGGAGGATCTGCGCGTGCTCCCCGCGGAAGCGGTGCGCCGCCGTCGGGCGTGCCGCGAGTGCCGCGGCGTAGGCGTCGAGGACGAGACGGTTGCCGCGGTCGCCGATCGCGTGCGTGTTCACCTGAAAGCCGGCGCGGAGCGCGCGGTCCGCGACCTCGCGGATATGCGCCGGCGCCGAGACGAGGAGCCCGCTCGTCGCGGCATCGTCACTGTAGGGTTCGAGGAGCGCCGCGCCGCGCGACCCGAGCGCGCCATCCTGATAGAGCTTGAGGGAGCGGACCCAGAGCGTGCCGTCGTACAGTCCGCTCTGCGGGCCGCGTCGGAACCACGCCTCGAGCGTCGGCGCGTGGTCGGAGATCATGGCGTAGAGCCGGATGCGGAGCGCCCCCTCACGGCCGAGCTCCTCGTAGAGCTCGAGGGTCTGCGCGCTCGCCCCCGCGTCGTGGATCCCGGTGAGCCCCCACCGATGCATCTCGGCGATCGCCGCGCGGATCGCCTCCTTCGACTGGGCCCGCGTGATGGCGGGGATCCCCTGCTCGACGAGTCGCTGGGCGTTGTCGACAAAGACGCCCCCCGGATTCCGCTGTGCGTCCCGGACGATCTGACCTCCCTCGGGGTCCGTCGAGGCGGCGGTCACGCCGGTGAGCCGCATCGCGAGTGCGTTCGCGAGCCCCGCGTGCCCGTCCACCCGCTCAAGCCAGACGGGGTGGTCCGGTACGGCGCGCGAGAGCGCCTCGTGCGACGGCCACCGCGTGTCCCCCCAGTCGTTCTGGTCCCAGCCGCGGCCGAGGATCCACTCCCCCTTGGGCGTGGTGCGTGCGCGTGCGACCACGCGCGCGATCACCTCGTCGTACGACGTGGTGCCGACGAGGTCGACGTTCCGCAGCGCGAGGCCGAGGCCGAGGACGTGGCCGTGCGCGTCGGTCATCCCGGGGATGACGGTGCGCCCCCCGGCGTCGACGACCTGCGTCGACGGCCCCGTGAGCGCCTTCGCCCCGAGCGCCGATCCGACGAACCGCACCCGCCCGTTCGAGACCGCGAGCGCCTCGGCGACCGGGACCGCGCCGTCCACCGTGTAGATGCGCGCGTTGGTGACGACGAGGTCGGCCGCCGACGACTGGGCGGCGAGCGGCGCGGCGAGGAGGGTGACGAGCGTGACGAGGTGGCGCGTGCGGGAGGGCGACATCGGGTGTGGGCGGAAGGGAGAGAGTCGGAGGGTCAACGCGCCTTCGCGTCGAGCCACGAGGCCCGGAACGCGAGTTGGGCGGCGCTCGGGGTGCGCGCGGCGTCCTCGTAGGCGACGACCTCGACGGCCGGGTGCGCGGCGAGGGCGACCGGGCCGCGGCGCTCGCCGGCGCGACCGACCCATGTCAGGGTCACCGCCTCGCCGGGCGTCCGTGCCGCGAGCGCCGCCGCCACGTCGGCGGGGGTGGCGACGGCCTGCTCGCCGACGCGGGTGATGCGGTCGCCGGTTGCGACGCCCGCCGCGTAGAGCGGCGTCCCGATCAGCGCGGCCCCGACCGTGACGCCCCCCGCCTCCGCGGCGATGAGGCGGCCCTCCCCCATCCACGCTCGACCCGGGAACTGCGGCCGCACGAGAAATCCGGCGCGGTCGAGCAGCGCGGGGAAGTCGGGGAGCGCGCCGCCGATGACGAAGCGCTCGACGAAGGTGCGTGCGACGCTCGTATCCATCGTCACCGTTGCGAGCGCGGCCTCGAAGTCGGCGAGCGTATACGGCCGGGCCGGGGCGAGGTCCGGCGTCTGCCCCTCGCCGTGCCGTGCCCAGAAGATCCCCATCAGATCGTCGAGCGACCGCGGCGTGGGGCGTCCGCGCAGTGTGAGATCGAGCGCGAGGCCGAGCGCCTCGCCGTACGTGTAGTACGAGAGGAAGGTGTTCGCGCGATTGTTCGGGTCGATGGCCGCCGCGGCGTCGACGAACGGCGCTTCCTGGCTCATCGCCACCGCGCCACCGAATCGGCGCGCAGGCGTCGTCGTCAGCGCGTTCACCGCACCGGTGAGTCGGCGTGCGTACTCCCGCGGCGTGACGATGCCGGCCCGCGCGAGGAGCAGGGTGCCGTAGTAGTTCGTGAACCCCTCAGCGAGCCAGAGCTCCCCGCTCATGTTCGCCTCGGTGAAGTCGAACGGCTCGAGCGACCGCGGCCGCAGCCGCTCCACGTTCCACGCGTGGAAGAACTCGTGTGAGAGCGTGCCGAGGAGCCCGAGCTGTGCCTGGGCGAGCGAGGCGGACGAGGTCAGCGACGTCGAGTTGCGGTGCTCCATCCCGTCGCCGGCGCAGGTGACGCGATAGCAGGCGATGAACGTGTAGGTGCCGAAATCGAAGCGCGGGAGCCCGCCGAACACCGCCCCCGCCTCGGTCACCACGCGCCGCGCGAGCGCGGCGTAGGCCGTCACCTCCTCGGCGGTCCCCTCGTGGTTCACCGCGAGGCGGATCGTCTGCGTACGACCCCCGCTCGCCACGGTCCACTCGCGCACGTCGAGCCGGCCGAGATGCGTCGGTGAATCCATGAAGTAGGCGAGGTTCGGCGCCCGGAAGATCTCCGGGTCGGCGGTCGGCTCGAGCTGGGTGGCGATCGACCAGGTGGGGTCGGGCCGACGGAACGTCACCTCGATCGGTCGGGTCGCGAGCGCCGGCGCCCACGCGAAGGTCGCCGGGATGTTCAGGTGCGCCCGCGTCGCGTCGATCCCCGCGTAGGTCCCGTCCGCCCGGTCGGCGAAGAGCGTGTACGTGAACGTCACCGCGCCCGGATGGGCGCCCACGCTCCACTCGTGCGGGGAGCGGCGCGTCACCGCGAGCGGCGCCCCGTCGGGGGTCGTCGCCCGCACGGCGTAGACGTTCTTCGCGAACTCGTGCAGCGCGTACCGGCCGGGCGAGCTGCGGGCCATCCGCACGACCAGTGGCCCGGGCGCGAGGTCGGCGAAGCGCACCGTCACCTCCGCCTCGCGATGGACGAGGTCGGGGAAGCGGATCTCGTACCGCACGGGGGCGGCGCCCTGCGCGTGCCCCGTGGTCGCGGCGCCGAGGAGCGTGAGGGAGAGGAGGAGACGACGCATCGGGGGCCCCTTACGCGCGCCGCTCGGCGACCGAACGGATCGCCCCGGTGTTCACCGCGACATCTCCGAGGGAGACTCCCGCGGGGAGCACGGTGGTCGCGGCGAGCCCGAGGAAGCGTCCCGACTGCGCGAGCAGGTCGCTCAGCCGCTGCCCGGCCGCCAGCGCGACGGTCCCCTGCAGCGTCTGCCCGCCCAGGAGCTTCACCTCCACGGGGCGCGGGGTCGCGGCGCTCCCGGCGGCCGCCGTGATCGCCATGTTGGCATCCGGCGCGGAGGCGAGCGCGATCAGGTCCGTCTGCAGGACCATGTGCGACTCCACCGCTCCCGTCCTCGGGTCGCGTGCGTCCACTGCGTTCATCCACCCACCCTTGCGAGAGGTGAGGAAGGCGACGAGCGGCATGTCGTCGGCGATGACGATCGCGGCCTCGAGGGCCGTGCCGTCACGCATCACGAGGTGCAGGCGCTTCTTCTCGGTGGCGCGCATGCCGGCAAAGGTCGTCATGGTGGGACGGGGCGGGAGGGAGGGGACGAAGGTCAGGTGAAATCGGCGTGCGTCGGTCGGGTCGGCGCAAGCGCGGGGCCCGCGGCGCGCCGGCCGTGGCCCCGGTCAGGGGAGCATCGGGCGTCCTGTCTTCAGCCGGCGGTAGCGTGCGGTCACCCCCGTGTCGGGAAGCGCGCGCGGCGTCGCGAGCGCCGCCTCGATGGCGTCGATCTCGCGCGGCACCCCCGCCGTCGAGCGCACGACCCCTGCCGCGGTGATCAGGTAGTCATCCTCGATCCGGACGCCGATGTCGGCGTAGCGCGCCACCACCGGCGCGATCCGGGTGATCAGCTTCGCGTTGCGCGCCGTCGCCGGGAGGATCGACGGGAGCGCCCGACGGACGTAGAGCCCGGGTTCGATCGTGAACGCGCTCCCTACCTCGAGGCGCCCCGTCACCGTGTACTGGTCGGGGTCGTGCACGAGCAGGCCGATGCCATGCCCGAGGCCATGCATGTAGAAGAGGGAGAGCTGCGGGCACTCCCGCGGCTGCTCGGCGCTCCCGCAGTCGTAGGTCGCTGCGGGCGATTCGATCAGGCCGAGGCGTGCGAGCCCCGCCGCGAGGACGGCCGCCGCGGAGTCGGACATCGCTCGCGCGGGTCCGCCCACTCGGATCTGCCGCTCCGCCGCGAGCTGCGCGGCGAGCACGATCTCGTAGATCGCGCGCTGCTCGGCGGAGAAGCGGCCGCTCACCGGCACCGTCCGGGTCAGGTCGGCGGCGTAGCCGTCGAAGTAGGTGGCGAGGTCCATCACGATGACCTCCCCCGCCTGCGCGATGCGGTCATCCCGGTTGTAGTGGAGGGTCGTCGCGTTCGGCCCCGAGCCGACGATCGATCCGTACGCGGGGCCGTCCCCCCCTTCGCGGCGCCACGACCCCTCGGCGACCGCCTGCAGCACGTACTCCGGTACCCCAGGGGCAACCGACGCCCACGCCGCGAGGTGCCCGCGCGCCGAGATCTCCCCGGCGATCCGCAGCCGCTCCAGCTCCGCGGCGCTCTTCCGGCCGCGCAGCCGGTCGACGGTGCGACGGCCGTCGGTCACCTCGATCCGGGGCGTCGCCGTACGCAGCGCGTCGATGAACTGGTCGTGCGCCGACCGCTCCGTCATCTGCCGCCCGATGTTCCCCGTCACCTGGAGGTGCGGATGCGCGCGCAGCAACGAGTCGAGGACCGTCGCGAGGTTCGCGGCGTCGCGCCCTTCGAGCCCGAGCGCGGGCGCCACGCCGGCGACGCCGAGGCGTTCGCCCGTCCAGACCTCGCGGGCCGGGTCCTTCCCCTGCACGAAGAGCATCGCGCGCCGCTCGCGCCCCTGCTTCACGAGCACCAAGGCCGCGCCCGGCTCGTCGAATCCCGTCAAGTAGAAGAGGTACGGGTCCTGATGGAACGGGATGAAGTCGGGGACCGGGGCGGGCGCTCCGAGCGCGAGGAAAACGCCGTCGGGCAGGGCCTCGACGAGCGCCGCGCGGCGGGCCGCGAACTCGGCGACGGGAATCTGGGCCCCCGCGGGCAGGGCGGCGGCGAGGAGGAGGGCGAGGCGAACGGCGCGCATCGGCGGGGCGGGGCTGAGGGAGATGACGCAAGATCGCCTCCCCGGCGTCCCGCCGCACCGGGCCAGCATCGGCCCCGGCCGGGCCGTAGACTTCACGCCGTCCCTCCCTCCTTCCGTCACGGAGTCCACCCGATGGTCCCCACCCCCCTCCGCCGCGCCGCCGCGCTGCTCGCCCTCTGCGTCGGTCCGGTCCTCGCGCAAGCGCGCCTCACCTCGCCGCGCGAGTTCTTCGGCCACGAGATCGGCGCCGACTACCAGCTGCCGAACTACTCGAAGTTCGTCGCGTACTGGCAGCAGCTCGCGACCGAATCGGACCGGATGGACCTCGACACCATCGGCGTCACCGCCGAGGGGCGCCCGCAGCTGCTGGCGATCGTCTCGAGCCCGGAGAATCTCCGGAACCGGGAGCGCTACCGGCGCATCGCCGAGCAGCTCGCTCGCGCGGAGGGGATCACCGCCGAGCAGGCGCGGGCGCTCGCGCGCGACGGCAAGGGGATCGTCTGGATCGACGGCGGCCTCCACGCCACCGAGGTCCTCGGCGCGCAGCAGCTGATCGAGAGCAACTGGCAGCTCGTCTCGGGCGATGACGCCGAGACGCGCCGCTTCCGCGACGACCTCATCATCCTGATGGTGCACGCCAACCCGGACGGGATGGAGCTCGTCAGCGACTGGTACATGCGCGAGAGCGACCCGCGGAAGCGCAACATGAACATCCCGCGGCTCTACCAGAAGTACATCGGGCACGACAACAACCGCGACTTCTACCTCGCGGCGCAGCCCGAGTCCGAGAACATGAACCGGGTGCTCTACACCGAGTGGTATCCGCAGGTGATGTACAACCATCACCAGACGGGGCCGGCGGGGACGGTGATGTTCGCGCCGCCGTTCCGCGACCCGATGAACTACAACATCCATCCGCTGATCAAGACGGGGCTCGACGTCGTCGGTGGGGCGATGCACAACCGCTTCGTCGCCGAGGAGAAGGGCGGCGTGGTGATGCGCTCCGGCGCCGGCTATTCCACGTGGTGGAACGGCGGGCTCCGCACCACGGTCTACTTCCACAACATGATCGGGCTCCTCACCGAGACGATCGGCAATCCGACCCCGATCGAGATCCCCTTCATCGCGAACCGGCAGCTGCCGAGCGCGGACCTCCCGCTCCCGGTGCGGCCGGGCGTCTGGAAGTTCCGGCAGTCGATCGACTACTCGGTGACGGCGAACCGCGCGGTGCTGGATGTCGTCTCGCGCAACCGTGAACACTTCCTGTTCAACATCTGGAAGATGGGGAACGACCGGATCCTGCAGGGGCAGCGCGACAGCTGGACCGTCTGGCCCCGGCGGATCGAGGCGCTGCAGGCGCGGATCGCGCAGGAGAATCGCCAGCGGGCCGGGCAGGCCGCGGCCGATGATCCGATGACCTTCCTCGGCGGTGGCGCGGCGGCGGGTCAGTCCCGCTCCGGCGCCGCGGCGCAGGCGCTGATGGCCGCGCTCAACGACCCCGCGCGCCGTGACCCGCGGGCCTACGTCCTCCCCGCCGACCAGCCCGACTTTCCGACCGCGGTCAAGTTCATCGTCGCGCTGCAGAAGAACGGCCTCGACGTGCACCGGGCCACCGCGCCCGTCACCATCGGCCGCACCACCTATCCCGCCGGGTCCTACGTCGTGAAGACCGCGCAGGCCTTCGGCGCGCACGTCCTCGACATGTTCGAGCCGCAGGACCACCCGAACGACTTCCGCGTCCCGGGCGGCGCGCCGACGCCGCCGTACGACAACGCGGGATGGACCCTCGCCTTGCAGATGGGGATCCGCTTCGATCGCGTCTTCGAGGACGTGACGGGGCCGCTCGAGAAGATCGGGCCCCTGCAGCGCGTGACGCCCCCCGCCGGTCGGGTGGCGTCCGGCGGCACCTGGACCCTCTCCCCCGCGACGAACGACGCGTTCGTCGTCGTGAATCGTCTCCTCAAGGCGGGGGCCACCGTGGCGCGCCGCGCTGACGGGACCTGGCTCATCGCCAACGGCGGGGCGAGCCGGCCGATCGTCGAGCGCGCCGCGCGCGAGCTCGGCCTGTCGTTCGGGGCCGGTAGCATGGCCGGTGCGACGCCGGTGAAGGCGATGCGCATCGGGCTGTGGGACCGGTACGGCGGTTCCATGCCGTCCGGCTGGACCCGCTGGCTCCTCGAGCAGTACGAGTTCCCCTTCGAGGTCGTCTACCCGCAGGACCTCGACGCCGGTGACCTCGACCGCCGCTTCGACGCGCTGATCTTCGTCGACGGCGCCATCCCGGCGAAGCGGACCGTGGGCGCCGCGCCGCGCGGCCTCGGCGCCTCGAGCGGTTCGGCCCTCGCCGACGGGCTCCCGGCCGACCTGCGCCGGATGCTCGGCAGCGTCTCCGAGGAGAAGACGATTCCGCAGCTCAAGACCTTCGTCGAGCGCGGCGGGACGATCATCACCATCGGCAGCTCGACGAACCTCGCCGAGCACCTCGGTCTCCCGCTGACCAATCACCTCGTCGAGCGGACCCCCGACGGCGGCGAGCGCGAGCTCGGCAGCAGCAAGTTCTACGTTCCCGGGTCGCTGCTGGAGGTCGCCGTCGACAGCACCGCCGCCGGCGCGCTCGGCATGGGGCGCCGCGCGATCGTGATGTACGACAACAGCCCCGTCTTCCGGCTCGCGCCGGATGCGGCCGCGCGCGGCGTGACGCCGCTCCTCTGGTTCGACGGCGCCGAGCCGCTCCGCTCGGGCTGGGCCTGGG
>CAZGIE010000064.1:0-10692 GCA_964526485.1 uncultured Gemmatimonas sp.
AGTTCTTGGTGCGGGCCTTTTACTATCCGGCCTTCTTCGCGATGCCGAAGGTGGTCCGCCAAGGGGTGACGCAGGTGCTACGTCCCTCCGCCCATGTGGTCGGTCCCGCCCTGGCACGCCGGATCGCGACCGGACAGCGCCGGCTCGAAGTCTCGACCTGGATCGAATTCGCGGAGGAACTGAACGACATCGGCGCCCTGCAAGCGGCGCTGGGCCGGGCGCAGGAGGACTCCGTCCCGATCCGGCGCGCCTGCGCGAAGGCGCTCCGGCGGCTCCCGTTCGCCGAGAGCGAGGCGGCGCTCATCGCGCTCCTGCGCGACCCCGACACCAGCGTGCGCGCCGCCGCGGCCCGTACGTTGGGCCTGATGGAGAGTCGGACGGCGCTGCCGGCCCTCTCCGCCGCGCTGTCGGACCCGGTCTGGCTGGTGCGGGTGCGCGCGGCGGTCGCGCTCGCGCAGGCGGGTGAGCCGGGGCGCGCCGCCCTCCGTGTGGCACGGAACGGCGCCGATCGGTACGCGCGCGACATGGCCCACATGGTCGGCAACCTCTCCGAGGGCGCCCTCCTCGACATCGGGGAGGCCTGATGCCCGAGCCCGGTCTCGGCGCCACCTTCGTCGACTTCCTGCGCGACTGGATGCTCTGGGCAGATTGGTTCGCGATCCGCTACCTGATCATCTTCAGCGTCGGCTACGCGGGCCTCCTCCTGCTCTCCATCCCGGAGCTCTGGAATCATTGGCGGATGGCGAGCGACGAGCACCTCCAGCGAATGCTCAGCTCGGAGGCGGTGCCGCCGATCAGCCTCCTGGTGCCCGCGCACAACGAGGAGGTCACCATCCGGGACTCCCTCCTCTCCTTTCTGACCATCGAGTACCCGAACCTCGAGGTCGTCGTGGTCAACGACGGCTCGAAGGATCGGACGATGCAGGTGATCATCGACGAGTTCGAGCTCTATGAGGTGCCGCCGGCATTCTCGGTGAGCGTGCCGAGCAAGCCGGTGAAGGCCTATTATCGCTCGCGCCTGCACTCGCGCCTCCTCGTCCTCGACAAGGAGAACGGCGGCAAGGCCGATGCGCTGAACGCGGCGATGAACGCGGCGCGGCATCCCTTCGTCGTCTCCGTGGACGCCGACACGCTCATCGAGCCCGATGCGCTGCTCCGGCTCGCGCGCCCGTTCCTCCTGTATCCGAACATCGCGGCGGTCGGGGGGACGATCCGCGTGGTGAACTCCTGCACCGTCGCGTACGGGCGCGTCACCGACGCGCGGGTGCCCACCGAGTGGCTCGTCGGATGCCAGGTCGTCGAGTATCTCCGTGCCTTCCTCTTCGGCCGGATGGGGTGGAACGCCCTCGGTGGCAACCTCATCATCTCCGGCGCCTTCGGCCTCTTTCGGAAGGAGTACCTCAAGGCGATCGGGGGCTACCTCACGGGGAACGTCACCGAGGACATGGAGCTGACGGTCCGGCTCCACCGCTACCTGCGGGAGAAGAAGATCCCGGCCCAGCTCCCCTTCATCCCCGATCCCGTCGCGTGGACGGAGGTGCCGGTCTCGACCGACGTGCTCTCCCGCCAACGGGAGCGCTGGCAGCGGGGCCTCATCGTCACGCTTTGGAAGCACCGCGACATGTGTTTCAACCGGCGCTACGGGATCATCGGCATGCTGACGTACCCGTGGTTCGTCTTTGCCGAGGCGCTCGCGCCAATCGTGGAGCTGCTGGGGTGGATGGTGCTGGTGGCGGGCCTCGCCATCGGCGCCATCGACGCGGAGTTCGCCTACCTGTTCTTGGGGGTCGGCCTCGGCTTCATGATCCTTATGTCAATCTGGGCGCTCATCCTCGAGGAGGTGAGCTTCAAGCGGTACCGCCGGCCGGGCGACTTCTGGCGCCTCCTCGGGTTCTGCGTCGTCGAGGGGATCGGGTACCGTCAGCTCACACTTTGGTACCGGGTGAAGGCGTATTGGAACGCCTTCCGGGGCACGGAGACTTGGGGTCGGATGACGCGTCAGGGGCTCGGCCAGTCCGCCGCGGGGCGCCGAGAGATCTGACGGGTCAGCCTCCCGCGGCGTCCGTCGCGAGGGGGAGCGAGATCCAGAAGCGCGTGCCACCGCCGGCCGCGGCCTCGAAGCCGATCGCGCCGCCGTGCACCTCGACGAGCGCACGGGCGATGCTCAATCCCAGCCCGCTCCCCGTTCGCCGTCCCTCGGGCGCCGGCCCCTGTTGGAAGCGGCCGAAGATGCGGTCGGCGAAGGCTGGCGGGATCCCGGGGCCATGATCGCGCACCGTGACGTGAACCGTGGCGCCGTCGACAGCGGCCCCGATCTCTACCGCCGCGCCGGCGGGGGAGAACCGGATCGCGTTCGAGGTGATGTTGGTGAGGACCTGGATGAGCCGGTCCGCATCCCCCGCGACCGTCGCCGCCGGCAGATCGTGGACGAGCAGGGCCACCCCGGCCTCGCGCGCGAGCCCCTCGAGCCCGGTGGTCGACTGCCGGATGACGGCCGCGAGCTCGACGGGGTCACGGCGCAGCTCGAACGCGCCCGCTTCCATTTTCTCGAGGTCGAGGATGTCGTTGATCAGTCGGATCAGCCGCTCGGTGTTCGCCATCGCGATCCGGAGCAGATCGTCGATCCGCGCGCCCACGCTCCCGACCCGACCACCGAGCACGAGCCCGAGGGCGCCGCGCATCGAGGTGAGCGGGGTCCGGAGCTCGTGGCTCACGGTCGAGACGAACTCGCGTTTCAGCCGCTCCAGCTCGCGCAGGCGGCCCAGGTCCTCGTGGAGCCGGCGTTCCCGGTCGGCGATGGTCTCCGCGAGGTGTTCGAACGTGCGGGCGAGCTGCTCCATCTCATGGTTCGGCGCCCGATCCGAGGCCAGCAGCCCCGCCTCGGCGTAGCGGCCGGCGTCGAGGGCGCCCGCCGCGTTGATCACGCGATCGAGTGCGCGCGAGACCAGGCGCATCAGCAGCAGCAACACCAGCAGGAAGACGACGAGGCCGCCCGTCCAGGTCGCGAAGGTGATGAGCTCCGCGTCGGCGTCGGCGCGGGCCGCTGAGGCCTCCGCGTTGGCGACGGCGCTCCCCACGGCCTGCACGAGTCGGTCGTGACGCTCGCGGATCCCGCCCGGGGCGAGGTACGCCGTGTCGGCGGCGATACCGTCGCGGAGCGCCGCCAGCGCCGCCCGGGCGGCCCCGTCCGGGAGCTCGTTCGCGAGCGTCACCGCGCTCCGGTCGACGAGCGCGCGCTCCGCCGTCAGGCGACCGACCTGCGACGAGTCGGGGGCGATGGCGGCGAGGATGCGCGCCTGCTCCCACGTCGCGAGCGCCTCCCCGAGCCGGGCGACATCGGCCTCGACCCGCGCGAGGGCGAGGCGGGCCTCGGTGCGGTCCCGGGCGGCGGCCTGCCGGCGCTCCTCGGCGACCTGCAACGCGAGGAACCAGGCCAGCCCGAGGAGCATCCCCGTGACGAGGAGCTGCGCGGTGAAGGGGAGGCCGCGCCAAGCGGCGAATCGAGCGCGGCGCCGCGGGGGCGTCGAGGGAGCGGCCATGGTAGATTGGAGGGGATCCGAGTCCCTCACTCTACCGCGTCCACCGCATGCCGTCGACCCCGACCCCGCTGCACGCCCTCCACGCCGCCGGCCAGTCCATCTGGCTCGACTTCATCGACCGGGCGATGCTCGGTACCGGTGCCCTCGAGGCGAAGATCGCCGTTGAGGCCCTCACCGGGATGACGTCCAATCCGACCATCTTCGAGAAGGCGCTGGCGACGGGGCAGGCGTACGACGCCCAGCTCGCCGGCGCCGTCGCCGCGGGGACGCGCGACGCGTGGACGCTCTTCGAGCTCGTCGAGACCGATGATGTGCGCGTCGCGTGCGACGCCTTCGCCGGGGTGTACGCCGCGACGAACGGCCTCGACGGCTATGTCTCGATCGAAGTCTCGCCGGGGAGCGCGCACGACGCCGAGGCCACCATCGCGGAGGCGCACCGCCTCTGGAAGACGGTCGACCGTCCCAACGTGATGATCAAGGTGCCCGGGACCCCCGAAGGGTGCGTCGCGCTGACGCGCCTGATCGCCGACGGCCTCAACGTGAACGTCACCCTGCTCTTCGCGGTGGACGCCTACGACCGCGTGGTCGAGGCCTATCTCGCCGGGCTCGAGGCGCGGGCCGCCGCCGGTGGCGACCTGTCGCGCGTGGCCTCGGTGGCCTCGTTCTTCGTGAGTCGCGTCGACGCGGCGGTCGACCCGATGCTCGACCGCCTCGTCGACGACGGGCGGCTCTCGCGCGAGCGGGCGACGGCCCTGCAGGGGCGCGCCGCGATCGCGAACGCCCGCCTCGCCTATCAGCGCTTCACGGAGCGGTTCCGTGGCCCGCGGTGGGACGCGCTCGCGGCGCGCGGGGCGCAGGTGCAGCGTCCCCTCTGGGCGAGCACCTCGACGAAGAACCCCGCCTATCGTGACGTCCTCTACGTGGAGGAGCTCATCGGGCCGCACACGGTGAACACGATGCCGCCCGCCACGCTCGACGCCTTCCGCGACCACGGCGTCGTCGCGCGCACCGTCGACGCCGATCCCGCCGGGACCGAGGCCGTCCTCGCGGAGCTCGCCGACCTCGGCATCGCGCTCGACGCGATCACCGACCGGCTCCTCGCGGAGGGACTCACCGCCTTCCAGCGCTCGTTCGACACGCTGATCGCCGGCCTCGAATCCAAAGTCGCCGCGCTCGGCGGTCGCTGACCGACCCGCCGGCTCCCCCCACGCGCTCTCCTCCCCCCATGCGTCACGACATCACGAAGATCGTCGCCACTCTGGGCCCCGCCTCCAGCACGCCCGAGGCGATCCGCGCCCTGCTCGAGGCCGGCGTCAACGTCTGCCGGATCAACTTCTCGCACGGGACCCACGCGCAGCACGCGCAGACGATCGCGCACGTCCGCGCCGCCGCGGCCGCGCTGGGCCTCCCGGTCGCCATCCTTGGCGACCTGCAGGGGCCGCGGATCCGGATCGGCGTGCTCCCCGAGGCCTTCGAGATCACCGCGGGCCAGGCCCTCACCTTCGTGCCCGAGGCGCATGCCACCGGGGAGGACGTGCCGGTCACGTATGACGACATCGCGCGGGACGTGCAGGTCGGTGCCACGATCCTGGTGAACGACGGGCTGCTCGCCTTCGAGGTCCAGCGGATCGACGGGGACCGCGTCCACGTCGTGGTGACCGTCGGTGGGCGCCTCAGCTCCAACAAGGGGATGAACCTCCCCGGCGTCGATGTCTCGGCGCCCTCCCTCACAGAGAAGGACCGCGCCGACGTCGCCGTCGCGGTCGAGCAGGACCTCGATTACCTCGCGCTCAGCTTCGTGCGCCGGGCCGATGACCTGCGGCTCCTCCGTAGCCTGGTGCCGGCGGGGATGCTCCTCGTGTCGAAGATCGAGAAGGATTCCGCGCTCGAGCGGATCGAGGAGATCTTGCAGGCCTCCGACGCCGTGATGGTCGCCCGGGGCGATCTCGGCGTAGAGCTCCCGTTCGAGGATGTCCCGCTGCAGCAGAAGCGGATCATCGCGCTTGCGGCGCGCTTCGGCCGGCCGGTCATCACGGCGACCCAGATGCTCGAGTCGATGATTCAGCACACGCGCCCCACGCGCGCCGAGGCGAGCGACGTCGCCAATGCCATACTCGACGGGACCGACGCGGTGATGCTCTCAGCGGAGACGGCGGCCGGTGCGCACCCGGTGGACGCGGTGCGCGCGATGCGCCGCATCGCCACCGCGGCGGAGGCGGCGGAGGTGCTGCGCGGCCAGGGGCTCGATCGCGTGCAGCCGGGCTCGGCGTCGGTCGAGGAGACGATCGCCTCGGCCTCGGTGACGGCGCTGCGCCTCCTCGGCGCGCGCACGATCGTCGTCTTCACCAAGAGCGGGTTCTCCGCGCGCATCGTCGCCGCGCGGCGGCCGCAGGGGCGCATCGTCGCGCTGACCGACCAGCCGCGGACCTACCGGCAGCTCGCCCTCGTCTGGGGCGTGATCCCGATCCTCGTGCAGACGATGGATTCGTACGAGGGGATGATCCCCGTCACGCGGATGCTCCTCCGGAAGCATGGCCTCGCCGAGGCGGGGGAGGCGTTCGTCGTGACGGCCGGCGTCCCCTTCAACGTCCCCGGGACCACGAACCTGCTGAAGGTCGAGACGGTGTGAGGCTGACCTTCCTCGGGACCGGCACGAGCTTCGGTGTCCCGCAGGTCGGGTGCGACTGCGCGGTCTGTCGGTCGTCGGACCCCCGGGACCGCCGGACGCGCGTGGGGGCGGTCGTCGAGAGCGGCGGCACCCGTCTGCTGATCGACACCCCGCCGGAACTGCGGCTCCAGCTCCTCGCCGCGGGGATCCATGACGTCGACGCCGTCGCCTACACGCACGAGCACGCCGACCACACGCACGGGATCGATGACCTGCGTGCGATCTCCGTGCGGCGGCCCGGTGGGCTCCCGATCCACGCCGCCCCGGAGACCCTCGCGGCGCTCGCCGCGCGATTCCCCTACATCTTCGACGACGCGATCCGCCCGCTGCCGGGGACGAGCAAGCCGGAGGGAGTGGCGCACCCGCTGACCGCCGGCGTACCCACGCGCATCGGCGCCCTCGAGGTGCTGCCGTTCGATGTGCCGCACGGGACGCAGCGCGTCCTCGGCTTCCGCATTGGGGCGCTCGGCTACGTGACGGACGCCAAGGCGCTCCCGGACGCCGCGCTCGCCGCGCTCGTCGGGGTGCGGGTGCTCGTCCTCAATGCGCTCTTCCGTACGTCCCATCCGACGCACCTCTCGATCGATGAGGCGGTGGCCACCGCCGGGCGCGTCGGCGCCGCGCAGACGTACCTCACCCATCTCACCCACCGGACGGGGCACGCCGAGCTCGCGGCGTCGCTCCCGGCCGGCGTCACCCCGGCCCACGACGGCCTCACCGTGGAGATCCCCCCCGCATGACCATCCGTCTCGACGTCACCGGCATGCTCCGACGCGCCGTGCCCTCGGGGTGCACCGACGACGGGCTCGCCGCCCTCGCCCCGCGTCTGGAGGCCGCGCATGCGGGGCTCCTCGCCGATGCGGCGCGCGGCATCCTCGGCTTCCGCGAGTTCGAGGCGCAGGCCGAGGAGCGCGCGCGCGTCGTGGCGTGGGCGCGCTCCGTCGCGGGCACCTGCGACGACGTCGTCGTCCTCGGCATCGGCGGATCCGCCCTCGGTGCGGTCGCGCTGCGCACGGCGCTCCTCCCGCGCGACTGGAACGCGCGGTCGGCCGCCCAGCGCGGCGGGCGGCCGCGCCTGCACGTGCTCGACAACGTCGACCCCCGCGGGGTGCGCGGCGTCCTCGAGCAGGTGGATCTCCGACGGACGCGATGCCTCGTGATCTCCAAGTCCGGGAGCACGGCGGAGACGATGGCGCAGTACCTGCTCATCCGCGCGCGCCTCGAGGCCGAGGGGATCGCCCCCGCCGATGCGCTCGCCTTCGTGACCGATCCGTCGAGGGGGGTCCTACGACCCATCGCGGCCCGTGAGGGGATCCCCGTCTTCTCCATTCCGCCGAACGTCGGCGGGCGCTTCTCGGTGCTCACCCCGGTCGGGCTGCTGCCCGCGGCCCTGCTCGGCCTCGACGTCGACGGGTTAGTCGCCGGGGCGATCGCGATGCGCGACCGCTGCGCGAGCGGGCGTTTCCGCGAGAATCCCGCCCTCGCCTTCGCCGCGCTGCAGTGGCGCGCGCAGACGGAGGCGGGGCAGGGGCTGCACGTCCTGATGCCCTACTCGGACGCGTACCGCGACCTCGCTCCGTGGTTCGTCCAGCTGTGGGCGGAGAGTCTCGGCAAGCGGACGCCGGCGGGGGCGCACGTCGGGCCGACGCCGATCGTCGCGGTCGGCGCGACCGACCAGCATGCGCAGGTCCAGCTGTTCATGGAGGGGCCGATCGACAAGACGGTGACCTTCCTCGACGTCGAGGAGCCGGAGGGGGGCGATCTCGCGATCCCGTCCGTCGGGGCGGATGGCCCGGCGGAGCTCGCGTATCTGGGTGGGCATGGCTTCGGCGAGCTTCTTCGGGCCGAGTGCCGGGCGACGGCGGGCGCGCTCGCGACGATGGGACGGCCGACGATGACGCTCCGGGTCACGCGGGCCGATGCCTGGCACCTCGGCGGCCTCTTCCTGTTCTTCGAGCTCGCGACGATCTACGCCGGGCAGCTCTATGGCGTGGATCCCCTCGATCAGCCGGGCGTGGAACTCGGCAAACAACTCACCTACTACCAGTTCGGGCATCCCGGATGGACGCAGATGCGCGCCACCTGGGAGGCGTTACCGCCCGCCGATCCCAACTGGGTACTCTGACGCGTTGCCCCCGCCCCGGGGGCCCCGGCAGATTGCCCGGACGCCCGGCGGTGCGCGTCGATGCCCGGCGTCCCCCTTCTTCCTCCTCCCTACGCCTCGTTTCGCATGTCGTCACTCCCCGCCTCCGTTCGTCAGGCCGCCACCCCTGCCTTCCAGGTGACCGCCGAGGCCGTCACCCTCGCCGACGCGGGGGCGATCCCCGCGGCGATGGACGCCCTCGTGCGACTCGCCGTCTTCGGTGACGAGGCCGAGCGGGAGTGGGCGCGCTGGGTGATCTGGGAGGGTGCCCGCCTCGTGGGCACCTTCTCCGCGTCGATCCACGATGTCTATATGGCGCGCGGCCGCGGGGAGATCCCGCCGGTGACGGTGCCGGCGATGAACATCCGCGGGCCGTCGTACGGCACGATGCGGTCGATCTTCCGGACCGCACGGGCGATGGATGGCGGGGCGTTCATCCTCGAGATCGCACGGTCGGAGATCGCGTACACGGAGCAGCGGCCGGCGGAGTACGTGGCGGTCGCGCTCGCGGCGGCCATGCGGGAGGGGTACCGCGGCCCGGTCTTCATCCAGGGCGATCACTTCCAGGTGAACGCGAAGAAGTACAAGGTCGACCCCGCGGCGGAGGTGCTGGCGGTGAAGCAGCTCGCGACCGAAGCGATCGCCGCGGGCTTCTACAACATCGATCTCGACACGTCGACGTTGGTCGATCTCGCGCACCCGACCCTCGACGCGCAGCAGCGGCTCAACTACGAGGTCGGGGTCGAGCTGACGCGGCACGTCCGCGGGCTCGAGCCGGCGGGCGTGACGATCTCGCTCGGTGGGGAGATCGGCGAGGTCGGCACGGAGAACTCGACGGTGGCGGAGCTCGAGGCGTTCATGGACGGCTATCGGCGGACCCTGCAGGCGCAGGCCCCGGGGATGGTCGGGCTCTCGAAGATCTCCGTGCAGTCGGGGACCTCGCACGGCGGGGTGGTGCTCGCCGACGGCTCGATCGCCGACGTGGCGCTCGATTTCCAGACGCTCGAGGACCTCTCGCGTGTCTCGCGTGAGCGCTACGGGCTGTCCGGGGCGGTGCAGCACGGGGCGTCGACGCTGCCGGAGAGCGCCTTCCATCGGTTCCCGACGACGCAGACGGCGGAGATCCATCTCGCGACGGGCTTCCAGAACATGCTGTACGACCTCCTCCCCGACGCCCTGCGCGAGGAGATCTACGCGTGGCTCCGCGTCCACGCCGCCGACGAACGGAAGGCCGGGGACTCCGACGAGCAGTTCTTCTACAAGACGCGGAAGAAGGCGTTCGGGCCGTTCAAGCGCGCGCTGTGGGACCTGCCGGCGGACGTGCAGGCCCGGGTCGCGGCGGCGTACGACGCGAAGTTCGGCTTCCTCTTCGAGCAGCTCGGGGTGCGTGGGACGGGGCCCGCGGTGCGGCGCCTGGTCACGGGCCCGATGGTGCCGCGGCTCGCGCCCGGGCGCGCGGATGCCGTCGAGGCGGCGCCGGACGACGCCGAGGCCGGCGAGTAGACGCCGGATGCTCCAGCGGCAGCGTCGGTTCGTCTGGGAGGTCTGGCGCCGGATCGAGGCGGACGACGCGACGTTCCTCGCGGGCGGCGTCGCGTTCGCGGTCCTCCTCGCCGGCGTGCCGTTCGTGATGCTGCTCGCCGCGGGGCTCGGGGTGCTGCTCCAGCAGTCGCCCGAGCGGATCGCGCCGGTGGTGCAGGGGGCGCTCGCGGGGCTCTTCCCCTCGGTCGGGGGGGGCGGCGGCTCCATCCTGGATCCGGTGCTTAGCGAGGTCGCCCGCACAAGCACCGTTGTGGGCGTGGGCGCGGCGCTGACCTTCGTCTGGTTCTCGATGCGGCTCTTCGCGACGCTGCGCGCGGTGACGGCCTTCGTGTTCATGCACGGGAAGGAACGGACGTTCGTCGAGGGGAAACTCGTGGACCTCGTCCTGCTCCTCGTCGCCCTCATCCTCCTCTCCGCGTGGGTGCTGGTGAACGGGTGGCTCGCCGTCTCGACGGGCCGGCTGGGCGAGGCGTTGCAGGGGATGGGGGTGCTCGCCCAAGTCACGGGGGGCATTACCTACGTGCTGAACCGGGCCCTCTCCCTCGCGATCGTGGTGGGCGCGTTCACGGCGCTCTACCGGTGGGTGCCGGTGCGCCGGATCCCCTGGCACCCCGTGCTCGCCGGCGCGCTCGTCGCCGCCGCGCTCTTCGAGGTCGCCCGCGCCGGGTTCTCGTACCTCACCGTTGCGCACCCGCCGGAGTCGCTCTACACGGGGACGCTCGGCGCGGTCTTCACCGTCATCTTCTGGACCTATTACGCGGCGCTCGTCTTCATCGTCGGGGCCGAGGTCGCATATGTGA
>CAZGIE010000065.1:0-10662 GCA_964526485.1 uncultured Gemmatimonas sp.
GCATGTCCGCGGGCTGGGAATCGGAGAGCGTGTTCGCCGCCGTGCGGTCGGCGCGGGCGGCCGGGGCGGTCTCGGTGGTGGTGGCCGTCCCCGTGGCGCCTGCTGGATGTTCGGCGCGCTTCGCCGGCATCGCCGATGATGTCGTGATACCTTGGGAGCCGGAGCGCTTCTTGGCGGTGGGGCAGTGGTACCGCGACTTCCCGCAGTGCACCGACGCCGAGGTTGCCCAGCTCCTCTCGCCGCCGCTCGCTCCCCGCGCGTCGGGCGCAACGCCATCTGTCCTATCCCGTCCGGATTCCCGATGAACCAGAACGCCACCCGCTTCGAGATCACCAAGGCCGGCGTGGGCTTCGGCTCCGCCCTCGCGATGGCCATCTCGTTCCACCTCAACGAGTCGGTCTTCTGGGCCATCGTCCACGGGCTCTTCGGCTGGCTCTATGTGGTCTGGCACGTGCTCTTCCACTGAGACGGCCGCGGGTCAGGCCGAGAGCGTCTCCTCGAGCGCCTCGGCGATCCGCTCCACCCCTGGGAGGACCGCCGCGAGCAGCACCTCGTGGTACGGCATCGGGATGTCGGCGGGCGCGACTCGCCGCACCGGCGCGTCGAGCCGCCAGAACGCCGCCTCGGCGACCACGCCCGCGATCTCCGCGCCGAATCCCGCCGTGCGGTTGTCCTCGTGCACGATCACGCAGCGTCCCGTCTTCGTCACCGAGGTCAGCACCGCGTCGCGGTCCCACGGGGCGATCGTCCGGAGGTCGATCACCTCGACGCGCGCGCCGAACCCCTCCGCCGCCTCGAGACAGCGATGGACCATCGCCCCCCAGGTCACCAGCGTGACGTCGGTGCCGGCCCGGCGCACCGCGGCACGGCCGAAGGGGAGCACATAGTCATCGCCCGGGTACGGCGCGCTGCCGGTGCCCGTCATCAGCAATGAGCGGTGCTCGAAGAAGATCGTCGGATTGGGGCTCCGCATCGCCGCGCGGAGGAGTCCGACCGCGTCTGACGCGTTCGACGTGCGCGAAGCGGACCTCATCGCTCAGGCTGTGCCACGGGTCGCCGACATCCTTCCCGAAGCCACCGGGCATCCGCACCACCATCGGGGCCGCGAAGCGATTCGCGGTGCGCCACCGCATCGTCCCCGTGTTGTTGAGCTGCTCCGTCGCGGGGTCGGCATACTTTCGGAACTGGATCTCGGCGACCGGCATCAACCCGCTCATCGCGAGCCCCGACGCGCGTCCGATGATCCCTTCCTCGGAGAGGCTCGTGTCGAAGACGCGCGACGCGCCGAAGTCGCGCTGCAGCCCCTCGGTCACGAGATGCACGCCTCCCTTCTTCCCGACATCCTCGCCGAAGACGACGAGCTTAAGATTCACCTCGAGCTCGCGGCGCAGGGTGCGACGCACGGCCTCGGCGAAGCGGAGCGGCGGGCCGTCGGGGGTGGGGACGTCGGTGCCGCCGAGGGTCTCGCGCTCGGCTCGCGTGAGCCCGCCGAGCATAGCCTCCGCAGCATCGGGGCTGACGTCGGCGTGCACGAAGCGGTCGATGGTCGCGGGGTCGGGGGCGGGGCGCGCACGGGCCTCCGTGAGCGCCGCCTCGACCGCATCCATCACCTCGGTCTCGAGCGCGCGCCACTCGGCGGCGGACATCACCGCGGGGACGAGCGCCGTCTTCAGGCGGGGGAGGGGGTCCCGCGCCTGGTCCGCGGCGATCTCCGCGTCGGTGCGATACCCCTTCTGATTGTCCGGGCCGGAATGGCTGGAGAGCCGTGGGACGGTGAGTCGCACCAGCGCGGGGCCGGCGCCGCTCCGCACATGCGCCACGCATTCCTGGAGCAGCGTCGCCGCGGCGATGGGGTCGCAGCCGTCGCCGTCACGGACGAAGAGGTCGCCGAACGCGGCGAGGTTCTTGGCGATGTTCCCGCCCGGTGTCTGCATCTCCCCGCCCACGGAGATGCCGAGCCCGTTGTCCTCCACATAGAAGAGCATCGGCAGTCGCAGCGTCGTCGCCATGGTCAGTGCCGACCAGAAGCCGTTCGTCGCGACGGAGCCGTCGCCGCCGAGGGCGACGCCAATCGACCCCTGCCACCGCGGGTCGCGCAGTACGTCGCGGTGATAGGTGATCGCCTGTGCCCAGCCGGCGACCGGGGTGTACTGCGACCCGACATCTCCCGCCATCGGGAGGACGACGGCGCCGTCGGGGCGCGGGAGGTTGCAGACGACGCCGATGTCGCGCCCGTCGGAGAAGCCGCCGCTCCGCCCGAGGGGGGAGCCGAGGGCGTCCGCGTATGGCAGTCCGAGGGAGAGCAGCAGGGGCCGGCTGCGGTAGTACGCGCCCGCGGCGTCGCGGGTCCCGTCGAGCATCGCGCCGAGGATGCACTGCGCCACGTCATGCCCGCGGGCCGAGAACTGGTAGAGGACGAGGTGGTCGCGCGGGACCTGCTTCCGTCCCCCCGCCTCCGGGCGCGCGCCGAGCCGCTCGCCGCGATTGATCGCCTCCTCGAGCTCGTCCATCGCCCGGGAGGCGAGGACGTGGGCGGCGATGCGACGCCAGTCGAGGTCGGGGAGGGGGGCGCGGACCATGACAGGAATCTGGCCGGGGGCCCGGAGATGCGGAACGGCCCCTATCTTTCGGGTATGTCCAGCCCGCTCATCCTCCGCGAGCTCCGCGACGGGGTCCTGGTGCTGACGCTGCACCGGCCCGAGGTCCTCAACTCGTTCACCCGACCGATGGCCGCCGCCCTCCAAGCGGAGCTGGCGACGGCGGCCACCGACGACGCCGTGCGCGCCGTCCTCCTCACCGGCGCGGGGCGCGGTTTCTGCGCCGGGCAGGACCTGAGCGAGGTCCTCCCCGAGGGCGAGGGCCCGATGCCCGATATCAGCGAGGTCGTCCGGGCGAGCTTCAATCCGGTCATCCGGGCGATCCGGCACCTCGAGAAGCCGGTGATCGCGGCCGTGAACGGGGTCGCGGCGGGCGCCGGCGCGAACATCGCCTTCGCCTGTGATCTCACGATCGCGGCGGAGTCGGCGACCTTCGTGCAGAGCTTCGCCAAGCTCGGCCTCATCCCGGACACGAGCGGGACCTTCTTCGTCCCCCGGCTCGTGGGGCCGCAGCGCGCGACGGGGCTGTTCTTTCTCGGGGAGAAGGTGACGGCGGCGCAAGCGAAGGAGTGGGGGCTCATCTGGGACGTCGCGCCGGCGGAGGGGTTGCTCGAGCGCGCCTTCGGGCTGGCGGCGCGGCTCGCGACGCAGGCGACGCGCGGGTTCGGGCTCACCAAGCGGGCGATGAACGCCTCGTGGGCGAACGGGCTCGACGCGCAGCTCGAGTTGGAGGCGCAGTTGATGCAGGAGGCGGGACGCACGGCCGACTACGAGGAGGGCGTACGTGCCTTCCTCGCGAAGCGCGCCCCGGTCTACCGCGGCGCATGACGCCCCCGACGTGGACCGCGTCAACGCCGATCGGCGTCGTGGGCGCCGGGGCGATGGGCGCGGGAATCGCGCAGGTCGCGGCCGCGCACGGACATCCGGTGCATCTCGCCGACGCGCACGCCCCGGCGCTCGAGCGCGCGCGCGCGGGCCACGCGAAGGCGATGGCGCGCGAGGTGGAGAAGGGGCGGCTCGACCGAGCCGCGGCCGATGCGGTGCTCGCGCGGATTCAGTACCACCTCGGGGCGGACGCGGCCGCGCTCGCGCCCTTCGCGCCCTGCGGGCTCGTCGTCGAGGCGATCGTCGAGGCGCTCGCGCCGAAGCAGGCGCTCGTCCGGGCGCTCGATACCGCACTCGCCGCCGACGCAGTCATCGCGACGAACACCTCGTCGCTCAGCGTCGCCGCCATCGCCGGCGCGAGCGCCCACCCCGCGCGCGTGATCGGACTGCACTTCTTCAACCCGGCCCCGGTGATGCCGCTCGTCGAGGTCATCCCGGCGATCGTCACCGACCCCGCGGTCACCACGGCGGCGCGCACGCTCGCCGCTGGATGGGGGAAGGTCGTCGTGGTCGCCAAGGACACGCCGGGGTTCATCGTGAACCGGGTGGCGCGTCCCTTCTACGGCGAAGCGTTGCGGATCCTCGAGGAGGGGATCGCCGACGCCGCGACCATCGATTGGGCGATGCGCGAGCGCGGCGGCTTCAAGATGGGACCCTTCGAGCTGATGGACTTCATCGGCAACGACGTGAACTTCGCGGTGACGCGCTCGGTCTTCGAGGCCACCTTCCACGACCCGCGCTACCGGCCCGCGGTGACGCAGCAGCGGCTGGTCGAGGCGGGGTTGCTCGGTCGCAAGGCGGGTCGCGGGTATCATGACTACCGCGAAGGCGCCGCCCTCCCTGCGCCGACCGCCGACCTCGGCCTCGGCGATCGGATCGTCCACCGGATCCTCGCGATGCTCGTGAACGAGGCGGTCGAAGCGGTGCACCTTGGGATCGCGAGCGCGGCCGACGTCGAGCTGGCGATGACGAAGGGCGTCAACTACCCGCGCGGCCTCCTCACCTGGGGCGATGCGCTCGGTCCCGCGACAATCCTCGCGATCCTCGAGGGGCTGCAGGCCGAGTACGGCGAGGATCGGTATCGGCCGAGCGTGCGCCTCCGCCGGCTCGTGCGCGAGGGGGGGCGACTCCTCGGATGAGCGCAGCCCCGATCCCGCCATCGCCCGCCGAGGCCGACCGGCTCGCGCGCGAGACCGTGGAGCGGATGCTCGTCCGTGATGCGTTCTCGCGGTGGCTCGGGATCGAGCTCGTCGAGGTGCAGGCGGGGCGCGCCGTCCTCCGGATGACTGTCCGCCCCGAGATGGTGAACGGCTTCGGCACCGCGCACGGCGGGATCGTCTTCGCCTTCGCGGACAGCGCGCTCGCCTTCTGCACGAACTCCGATGGGACGATCAGCGTCGCACTCGACTGCACGGTGAGCTACCCGACGGCGGTCCGCCCCGGCGACGTGCTCACCGCCACGGGGGTGCGCCAGACCACCACGAACAAGATCGCCTTCGCCGAGGTGACCGTGCGGAATCAGGACGACGCGATCGTCGGCCATTTCCGCGGCACCGTCTACCGCACCCACAAGCCTCTCCCGCTATGACGCAGGCCTTTCTCGTCGACGGCGTCCGCACCCCGATCGGCAACCTCGGGGGTGCGCTGCGCGACGTCCGTGCTGACGACCTTGCCGCCCATGCGATCCGGTCGCTGCTCGCCAGGCACCCCTCGCTCGATCCGGCGGCGATCGCCGACGTGATCCTCGGCTGTGCGAATCAGGCTGGCGAGGACAACCGGAATGTGGCGCGGATGGCGCTGCTGCTCGCCGGTCTCCCGGAGACCGTGCCGGGGGAGACGGTGAACCGCCTCTGCGCGTCGGGGCTCAGTGCCGTCGCCAACGCGGCGCGTGCGATCCGCGCCGGCGAGGGGGACCTCTACGTGGCGGGCGGCGTCGAGAGCATGACGCGTGCCCCGTACGTCCTCTCCAAGGGCGCCACCCCCTTCGCGCGCGACGTGCAGCTCTTCGACACGAGCCTCGGCTGGCGCTTCGTGAACCCGGCGATGAAGGCGGCGCACGGGACCGACTCGATGGGGGAGACGGCCGAGCATGTGGCCGCGCGGTATGGTGTGACCCGCGCCGACCAGGACGCCTTCGCGCTCCGCTCGCAGCAGAAGGCCGCCGCGGCGCGCGCGGCGGGGCGCCACGCTGAGGAGATCGTCCCGGTCGAGGTGCCGCAGAAGAAGGGTGCGGCCCTCGTGGTGCGCGAGGACGAGTTCCTGCGGCCCGACACCACGCTCGAGACGCTCGCGAAGCTGAAGCCCGCGTTCCGGACGGATGGACAGGGAAGCGTGACCGCGGGGAACGCGTCGGGGCTGAACGACGGGGCCGCGGCGCTGCTCATCGCGTCGGAGGGGGCGCTGTCAGCCCACGGACTCACGCCGCTCGCCCGTGTGGTCGCGAGCGCGGCGGCCGGTGTCGAGCCGCGGATCATGGGGATGGGGCCGGTTCCCGCCACGCGGCTCGTGCTGCAGCGCGCGGGGCTCACGCTCGATCAGATGGACGTGATCGAGCTGAATGAGGCCTTCGCGGCGCAGGGGCTCGCCTGTCTCCGCGAGCTCGGGCTCGCCGATGACGATCCCCGTGTGAATCCGAACGGCGGCGCCATCGCGCTCGGGCATCCGCTCGGGATGAGCGGCGCGCGGCTCGCTCTCACCGCCGCGCGGGAGCTGACGCGTCGTGGCGGGCGCTATGCGCTCTGCACGATGTGCATCGGCGTCGGGCAGGGGTACGCCGTCATCCTCGAACGGGCCTGAGCGCGTGCTCTACGCCTTCGAGGGGTTCGTTCCGGTCGTGCACGAGTCGGCCTTCGTTCATCCGCAGGCTGCGGTCACGGGGAATGTGGTCATCGGTCGCGACGTCTACATCGGCCCCGGCGCGGCGATCCGCGGAGATTGGGGCGGCATCGTCATCGAAGACGGGTGCAACGTGCAGGAGAACTGCACGCTGCACATGTTCCCCGGCGTGACGATGGTGCTCGAGGCCGGCGCCCACATCGGGCATGGCGCCGTGGTGCACGGGGCCCGGATCGGCGCCGACGCGCTGATCGGGATGAACGCGGTGATCATGGATGAAGCCGTGGTAGGCGCCGGGAGCATCGTCGGCGCGCTGAGTTTCGTCCCGGCGAAGATGGAGATCCCGCCGCGGTCCGTCGCGGTGGGGAATCCCGCCCGCGTCGTGAAGGCGGTCTCCGACGAGATGCTCGCGTGGAAGCGCGAGGGGACCGCCCTTTACCAGCGCCTCCCCGCCGCGATGCGAACGGGATGGCAGCCGACGGAGCCGCTGCGGGAGGTGCCCAGGGACCGTCCGCCGCAGCCCGCGATCCTTCGCGCCTGGCACGAGACCAAGGGCGCCGCCCCCATCGACCCGAAGGACGACCACGCATGATCACCCGTCTGCAGAACTACGCCCTCGGCGAGTGGGTCGCTGGGAGCGGCGCCCAGGCCACGCTGCTGCACGCCGTCACGGGGGAGCCCGTCGCGGAGACGTCGAGCGGCGGCCTCGACTTCCAGGCGATGGTGCGGTACGCCCGCGCGGCGGGTGGGCCGGCGCTCCGGCGCCAGACGTTCCATGAGCGTGCCGCGATGCTCAAGGCCGTCGCGAAGCACCTGATGGAGCGGAAGGAGGCGTTCTACGCCCTCTCCGCGGCGACCGGTGCCACGCGTGCCGACAGTTGGGTGGACATCGAGGGTGGGATCGGGACCTTCTTCGCGTATGCGAGCCGTGGGCGCCGTGAGTTCCCGAACGAGACCTTCCATGTGGAGGGGCCGCAGGAGCTCCTCGGCAAGGCGGGGACCTTCGCGGGGCGGCACATCTGCGTCCCGCTCGAGGGTGTGGCGATCCACATCAACGCCTTCAACTTCCCCTGCTGGGGGATGCTCGAGAAGCTCGCGCCGGCGTTGCTCGCCGGGGTGCCCTGCATCGTGAAGCCGGCGACGGCGACGAGTTACCTGACGGAGCTGATGTTCCGCGAGATCATCGCCGCGAACGTCTTCCCGCCGGGTGCGCTGCAGCTCATCTGCGGGAGCGCGGGGGACCTGCTGAGTCACGTGGAGGAGCAGGACGTCGTCGCGTTCACCGGGAGCGCTGCCACGGGGCAGGCGCTGAAGGAGAGTCCGGCGGTGGTGCGGCACGCGGTCCGGTTCAACATGGAGGCCGATTCGCTCAACTGCTGCATCCTCGGCCCCGACGCGGCGCCCGGCACCCCGGAATTCGACCTCTTCGTGAAGGAGGTCGTACGCGAGATGACGACGAAGGCGGGGCAGAAGTGCACCGCGGTGCGGCGCACCCTCGTCCCCGCGGGAATGGAGGAGGCGGTCGTCGCCGCGCTCACAGCGCGGCTCGCGAAGACCACCGTCGGTGACCCCGCGGTCGAGGGGGTCCGGATGGGGCCGCTCGCCAGCCGTGGGCAGGTGCGCGATGTGGGGGCGGCGGCCGCGCGCCTCCGCGCGGCGGGTGAGGTGGTCTTCGGAGCGGATGAGGTGCCCGTCGTCGGCGCCGACCGGGAGAAGGGGGCGTTCTTCACGCCGCTCCTGATGGTCTGCGACCGCCCGCTCGCGCAGGACGCCCCGCACGACATCGAGGCGTTCGGCCCGGTGAATACGGTGATGCCGTACGGCTCGCTCGACGAGGCCGTGGCGCTCGCCAAGCGCGGCCGCGGCTCCCTCTGCGGCTCCGTGGTGACCGCGGATCCACGCGTCGCGCGGCAGGTGGTGCTCGGCGTGGCGCCGTTCCACGGCCGGCTCTTGGTGCTCGAGCGGACGAGCGCCGGTGAGAGCACCGGCCACGGCTCCCCGCTCCCGAATCTCGTGCACGGCGGCCCCGGGCGCGCCGGCGGCGGCGAGGAGATGGGGGGCGCGCGCGGCGTCCTGCACTACCTGCAGCGCACCGCGGTGCAGGGGAGTCCTTCGATGCTCACCGCCATCACGCGGGAGTGGAGCGCCGGCGCCGCGCAGCGCACCGAGGGGCCGCATCCGTTCCGTCGGACCTTCGACGAGCTCGAGATCGGCGATACGCTCGTCACCGGGACGCGGACGATCACCCTCGAGGACATCGAGGCGTTCGCGCGGCTCAGCGGGGACACGTTCTACGCCCACATGGACGACGAGGCGGCGCGCGCACACGGGGTATTCACGGGCCGCGTGGCGCACGGCTACTTCATCGTCTCCGCCGCCGCGGGCTTGTTCGTGGACCCGGCGCTCGGCCCGGTGCTCGCGAACTACGGCCTCGAGCGGCTCCGCTTCACGAAGCCTGTCTACCCCGGCGATACCATTCGCGTCCGGCTCACCGTGAAGCAGAAGACGGCGAAGGACACCCCCGTCGATGGGGTGCCGCAGGGGGTGGTGGAGTGGGACGTCGATGTGCGGAACCAGCACGACGAGTCGGTGGCGCTCTACTCGATCCTCACGCTGGTGCGTCGCTGACGACGAGGGGCCCCGCGGCGCGCCGCGGGGCCCCTCGTAATGATGCTGCGTCCGACGGCCGGGCCGTCGGGCCGGCGCGGCGGATCAGCGCCGTGCCACCCAGTATCCCGCCGCACTCACGCACGCCGTGAGCACGGTCCCCCAGGTCAGGTCGACGACGACCGCTTTCATCGGGAAATCCTTGAGCAGCGCGAGGCTCGTGAGATCGAAGGCGGCGTAGGCGGCGAGGCCGAAGACGGCGCCGAGCGCGAGCGCTCGCCCCATCGACTGCTTCTCCGCGGCCGGCAGTACGCAGAGGATGACGATGGCCGCCACGTAGATCAGGTAGAAGAGGAGCGCCGCGGGCCACTGCACATCGGGGCGCATCAGGTGGCCGAGCTGCGCCTGATAGAAGCCCTTCGCGACGACGCCGAGCCAGAGGAGGTCGAGTGCGAAGAAGGCGCCGAGGCTGGCGAGGTAGATCGTGAGGTAGGTCATCGGGTCACCGTCCCTGGCGTTGGAGTCGTGCGCTCACCTGCTGGACCTCGTCGAGGACGCGGAGGAGATTCCCGCCCCAGATCTTCGCGATCTGCGCCTCGGTGTAGCCGCGACGCACCAGCTCGAGCGTCACGTTGAACGTCTCGCCGGCGTTGCGCCAGCCGTCCACGCCGCCGCCCCCGTCGAAGTCCGAGCTGATGCCCACATGGTCGATGCCGATGAGCTTCACGGCGTAGTCGATGTGGTCCACGAAATCCTTGACGGTGGCGACGGGACGGCTGCCATCGGGCGTCGGGCCGCACTTCACGTAGCTGTTGAAGGCCACGAGCTGGACGACGCCGCCGTTCCGCCCCATCGCCCGCAGCTGCTCGTCGTCGAGGTTGCGACTGTGGTTGCAGAGCGCCCGCACCCCGGAGTGCGAGGCGATGATCGGCGCCTGCGTCAGGGCGATAGTCTGTAGCATGCTCGCCTTGCTCGGATGCGAGATGTCGATCATCACGCCCTGTCGATTGAGCTCCGCGACCGCCTCGCGTCCGAGCGGACTGAGGCCGTTGTGCAACCAGACGCCGTCGCGCTCGCCGGTGTTGGAATCGGAGAGCTGGCTGTGGCCGTTGTGCGCGAGCGAGAGGTAGCGTCCGCCCAGGTCGGCGAACTGCTTGATACGCCGGAGGTCTGTCCCGACCGGGAATCCGTTCTCGATCCCGATGAAGACCACCTTCCGGCCGCTCGCCGCGATGGCGCGCGCCTCGGCTGCGGTGCGGGCAAGGCCGACCCGCGCCGGGGCGAGGGTGTCGGTCAGGCGATGGATCGCCGCGAATTTCTCCATTGCGTCGTCGTACGCGGCCGCCATCGAGGTCGAGTCGATGGTGCGCGCTTGGCCCACGTAGACGATGAGGAAGGCGACGTCGAGGCCGCCCGCCTCCATCTTCGGGAGGTCCACCTGATTCCGGGGGACCCCGGTCACATAGTTGACCGTGTCGCGCCGGAAGAGGGCGGGATTGATGTCGACGTGCGTGTCGAGCGTGAGCACCCGCTCGTGGATCGCCCGGGCGCGGGCGACGAGCGCGGGCGCGTCCTGGGCCATGACGGCGAATGGGAGGCCCGCCAGCACGGCGAGCGTGCGGAGGACGGGGCGGCGGCGAGATGGCACGGGCATGGAACCTTCCGTGGTGGTGGAGGTGTCATAGAGAGGATAACCTTGTCTGGCGCTCGCGGCGATTCGCCCGAGCCGGTGTGTCCC
>CAZGIE010000066.1:0-984 GCA_964526485.1 uncultured Gemmatimonas sp.
CCGGAGGGCGCCCGCCGCATCGACGCCCGCGGCAAGTGGGTCACGCCGGGCCTCATCCACGCCCTCACCAGCCTCGGTCTTGGCGAGGGTGGGAGTCCCGAATTCAGCGGCGGCTACTCCGACGGTCGTGCCCGCGGCGCGGACGGCATCGCCGCCACCTTCGACGCGTGGCGCGGCATCAACCCGGCGAACACCTTCATCGCCCCGACCCGTCAGGAGGGCGTGACCTCGGTCGGCGTCATCGGCGCCGGCGGGATGATCGGCGGGCGCACGGCGCTCATCGACCTCATCGAGGCGACGAGCGCGAGCGCGATGCTTCGGCAGGGCCCGACCGCGATGCTCGGCGGCTTCGGCAGCCCGACGGCTGGCACCGGTGCGCGCGACGAGTATTGGGACAAGTGGCGCCGGCTCTTCGACGACGTGAAGGCCTATCAGCTCCGCCGCACGGCCTATGAGTCGGGCAGCACCCGGGAGTTCGCGACGACGCAGGCGAATCTCGAGGCGCTCATCCCGGTGGTCGCGGGCCAGCTCCCGCTGATGCTCGACGTCGACCCAGCCTCCGACATCCTCGCGGCGCTCGACTTCGCGAAGCAGTACAACCTGAAGCTCTGGCTCGCCGGTGCGAGCGAGGGGTGGATGGTCGCGAAGGAGATCGCCGCCGCGAAGGTGCCGGTCTTCACCGGCGCGATGAACGACATCCCTACCAGCTTCGACGCCCTCGGACAGCGGCGCGAGAACGCCGCGATGCTCCGGGCGGCGGGGGTCACGGTCGTCCTCGTCGGGACCGGGACGAGTGGGGGCACGGACTTCAACGTTCGAAACATCCGACAGGAAGCGGGTAACGCGGTGGCGTACGGGCTCTCGTGGGATGAGGCGCTCCGCGCGGTGACGCTGACCCCCGCTGAGGTGATGGGCGTGGCCGGGAGCGTCGGATCGCTGCAGGTCGGGCGGGACGCGAACGTGGTGGTCTGGAGTGGCGACCCA
>CAZGIE010000066.1:994-10661 GCA_964526485.1 uncultured Gemmatimonas sp.
CGAGCAGGTGTTCATCAAGGGACGCACCTACGACGCCAAGAGCCGGCAGCAGCAGCTGACGGAGCGGTACCTGACGGTGCCGCCGTCGTACCGGCGACCCTGAGGCCGGCCACGGCGTCCGGGCCACCGCGCCCGGGCGCCGCGCTCAGCGGTGCGGCAGGACCTCGAGGCGCCGGCCCCCTACTGATGACACGCCCTGCTGGCGGCTCGGACGCTCCGTGAAGACCACAGGCTCCGCCGATGGGCGCGCGGCAGCCTTGAGGACCGCACAAGAGAGCGCCCCCCGCACCGAACCGGTGCGGGGGGCGCCAAACTCTGCCGATCGAGCTTCCCGCTTACGACGCGCTGGCGACCGGGTAGACAGAGACCTTGTAGCGGCTCTTCGACTTGTGCTCGAACTTCACGACGCCCTCGATGAGCGAGTAGATCGTGTAGTCGGTGCCGAGCCCGACGTTGTTGCCGGGATGCCACTTCGTCCCGCACTGGCGGACGATGATGTTGCCGGCGATGACCTTCTCGCCGCCGAACTTCTTGATGCCCCGGAACTGCGCGTTCGAATCGCGGCCGTTTTTGGAGGATCCTACACCTTTCTTATGTGCCATGGTGGCCTCGTCCCCGGTCAGCCGAGGGTGATGTCGTGGATGCGGACCTCGGTGAACCCCTGCCGATGGCCCTGCTTCTTCGCGTAATTCTTGCGGCGCTTGAACTTGAAGACGACGATCTTGTCGCCGAGGCCGTGCTTGACGATCTCCGCCGTGACGGAGGCGCCCTTCAGGGTCGGGACACCGACCTTCACGTTGGAGCCGTCGGAGCCGAGGAGGATGTCGTTGAACTCGACCTTCGCGCCCGCCTCCCCAGGGAGAGTGGGGAGCCGAAGGGTCACACCCTTTTCGGCGCGGAACTGCTTGCCGCCGGAGCGGAAGATGGCGTAGGACATGGGATTCTCAGAGAGCAGATTGTCGCGAGCCTCGAAGAATAGACCAGCGGTCTCCCGGGGTCAAGTCCTTCAAGGGCAACGGGCTAGACGGACACCGGCCTCAAGCCTCAGGCCACCGCGTACTGGCTGGTGATGTCCCGCCCGGCCCCCTTCACCACGAGCTTGAACTCGTCCGGACGGAGCAGCGGGTCGTCCCGGAGCTCCACGCCGAACCCGATCCCCTTCTCCAGCCGCCGCATCAGGTCCTTCTCCTCCTGGAGCACGTAGAGCGCCACATCCGGCGGCAGCTTCACCACCAACGCGTCCCGGCGCCCCTCGCTGGCGACCCGGCGGACCGCCCGCTCCATCCGCCGGACGATCGTCTCGGCGGTGAAGACCCGGCCGGTCCCGGCGCAGGTCGGGCAGGGCTCGGTCATCGCGTGGAAATGGCTCTGCCGTACCCGCTGGCGGGTCATCTCGATCAGCCCGAGATCGCTGACCGCATACGCCTTCGTCCGCGCCCGGTCCCGCCCCAGGTGCGTGCGGAGTTCCTGCAGCACCTTGTCGCGACTCGCCTTGGTCTCCATGTCGATGAAGTCGCAGACGATGATGCCGCCGACGTCGCGGAGCCGCAGCTGCCGCGCGATCTCGCGCGCCGCCTCGAGATTCGTCTTCGTGACCGTCTTCTCGGGGTCCTTCTTGCCGGTGAAGCGGCCCGAGTTGACGTCGATCGAGACGAGCGCCTCGGTGGGTTCGATGATCACATACCCGCCGCTCGGCAGGTCGCAGCGCCGCTTGAACAGGTCGCGGATCTCGGTCTCGATCTCCGCCTTGTCGAAGAGCGGGACCTTGTCCTCGTGCAGCTGCACCCGATCGATCAGCTCCGGCGCGATCCCCGTGAGATACTCCACGACCTCGTTGTAGACCTGCTTCGAGTCCACCGTCAGCCGGTCGACCTTGGTCGAGAACAGATCGCGGATGATGCCCCGGGTCAGCGAGGTCTCGCGATGCAGGAGCTTCGGCGGCGCCCCGACGAACTTCTGCTTCTTCACGATCTTGTCCCACTGCCCGATCAGGGTCTGGAGCTCGCGGGAGAAGGTCTCCTGCGTGACGTCCTCACCGACGGTGCGGACGATCACCCCGCCCTTGTCCTTCGGCAGCACGGACTCCACCTGACCGCGGAGGCGCTGACGCTCCGCGCGCTCCCCGATCTTCCGGCTCACGCCGACGCGGGAGGCGAACGGCATGTAGACGAGGAAGCGGCCGGCGAGGGAGACCTGCGCGGTGACCCGCGGCCCCTTGGTCGAGATCGGCTCCTTGGAGACCTGGACGATCAGCGACTGCCCACGCTTGAGCACGTCCTCGATCTTCGGGGCCTCCTTTCGGCGGCGGCGTCCCCCACCCCGACGCCCACCTCGGCGGCGCGGCTCCGGGGCGGCACCATCGCCCCCCGCCGCCGCCTCAGCGGCATCGGCCTCGTCCGACCCCTCCTCCTCATCATCGTCGCCGTCGGCGTCATCGTCATCATCACCGTCCTCGTCGTACACGAGGTCGGAGTTGTGGAGGAACGCCGCCTTCTCGGTGCCGATGTTGACGAACGCCGCCTGGATCCCCGGCAGCACCGCCTCGACCTTCCCGAGATAGATGTCGCCGACCATCCGCTTGTTCTCCGGACGGTCGACCTGCAGTTCAACGAGCTGGTCGTCCTCGATGATCGCGACGCGCACCTCGCGCTGCGTCGCGCTGATCAGGATCTCGCGCTTCATGGTACCCCGGAGCTGATGAGCCCCCGCCCAGCCACCGGATCGTCCACGCCGACACCGCCCCGGACGCGCCCATCCCCCGCCCGGCGAGGGCGGCGGTGGCGACCGGGGGTCGTCGGTGCAGCGTGCGATCCATCATCACGTCGGCCGGATTCGGGAGATGCCGGGGCGACGGGCCCCGGCAGACCTGGCGACCCGGACGAGCCGGGCCGCCGCTGACACTAACCGTGGACAGGAATGAAACCGCCGGGCGGGGGCCAATGCAACCGGGCCACCCGCCCCGGTCACAGTCGCAGATCGGGGAGCAGGTGCCGGGCGATCACGATCCGCTGGATCTCCGAGGTGCCCTCGCCGATCTCCCCGATCTTGGCGTCCCGGAACATCCGCTCCACCGGGTAGTCCTTCGTGTAGCCGTACCCGCCATGGAGCTGGATCGCCGTGATCGTCGCCCGGGTGGCGAGCTCGGAGCAGAAGAGCTTCGCCATCGCCGCCTCCTTTCCGAACGGGTGCCCGGTCTGGGAGAGCCACGCCGCATGGTAGACCAGATGCCGCGCCGCCTCCAGCTGGGTCGCGAGGTCGCTGAGCTGGAAATGCACCCCCTGGAACTCGGCGATGGCCTTCCCGAACTGTCGACGCTGGCCCGTATACGCCAACGCCTGTTCGAAGGCCCCGCGCGCGAGGCCGAGGGAGAGCGCGGCGATGCCGATCCGGCCGGCGTCGAGGGTTCGCATGAAGTTCTTGAACCCCATCCCCTCCTCGCCGAGCCGATGGTCCGCCGGGACCTCGACGTCCTCGAAGATCAGCTCACGCGTGTCCGAGGCGCGCCACCCGAGCTTGTCCTCCTTCTTCCCCGCCCGGAACCCGGGCATCGGCGCGAACGACGGGTCGTGCCCCACACCGGCCGCCGCGGCCCCGGCGAGGTCGCACGTCTCCTTCGTCAAAATGAAGCTCGAGATCCCCTTGGTCCCGCGCGTCGGGTCGGTCACCGCCGTGACGACGAAGACCTCGCCGACGCCGCCGTGCGTGATGAAGCGCTTCGTCCCATTCAGCACGTACCGGTCGCCGCGGCGTACCGCGGTGGTCTGCGTCCCGCCGGCATCGGAGCCGGCCCCCGGTTCGGTCAGCCCGAAACCGCCGAGCACCCGACCGGACGCCAGCAGGGGGACGAATCGCTCGCGTTGGGCGTCCGTGCCGAAGTGGACGATGGGCGAGGTCCCGAGCGTGGTATGGGCCGAGATGGTGATGGCGTGGGACGCGCAGACGACCGCGAGCTCCTCGATCGCGATCATGAAGGCGATGGTGTCGAGCCCGGCGCCGCCGAGCGACTCCGGCCACGGGATCCCGAGCAACCCGAGGTCGGCCATCTTCCGCACGTTCGCCCAGGGAAACGACTGATCCGCGTCGTGCGCCGCGGCGACGGGCGCCACCTCCTCCTGCGCGAAGGCACGCACCATCTCCCTCGTGGCGAGATGGTGCGGCTCGAAATACGGGAGCTCGGTCATGGGCGGCGGATACCGGTGAGAGGGCGCCCGTCGAGACGCTCGAGGGGCGAGACACCGAGGAGTTCGGCGAGTGTCGGCGCGAGGTCGACGACGCGCGCGGGCTCGGTGCGCTTGCCCGGCTGGAACGGTGCGCCCCAGAGGATGAGCGGCACCTGCACGTCATAGTCGTGCGGCGACCCGTGCGTCGCGGTGTTGCCGCCATTGAAGACGTGGTACGGCAGGAGGGTCACCACGGCGAGCACGTCGCCCCCGGGCCGGAAGCTATGAAGCCACCGACGGGCGATCGCATCCTCCAGCGTGTCGACGCGCGCGAGCCGGTCGAGGACGTCGACGCGCTGCACGCCGCGCACCCGTCGCGCCTCGGTGGCGAAGGTCGTGGCGATCTCCTGCAGCGCCCGCTCCTTCCCCGCCGCTTTCGTCCGATCGACCGAGAGCGTGAACCCATCGAAATCAAAGGCGTCCGCGGGGATCCCGCTCGACGCGATGGCGGGCATCGCCGACTGGATCGCGCGGCCGAAGTCTTCGATCGGCACCCGCGCCGCCCGGCGATTGTCTCCCCAGCTCGACCGGCCGTCGGGACTCGGCGCGACGCCGTGATCCGACGTCAGCGCCACCACGACGCGCCCGGCCCCGCGCAGCGCCGTCAGCGAATCAAGAAAGGTCCCGAGCATCCGGTCGAGCCGGAGGATGTGATCATGCAGCTCTCGCGAGTCGGGGCCCCACCGGTGCCCGACGGCGTCGGTCGTTGACAGCGACACGGCGAGGAGGTCGGTCTGCGGGCCCGCGCCGAGGTCGAGGGCGCGCACACCGGCCCAAGCGAAGTCGAGCACAAGCTCGTCCATGTACGGGAAGCCGATGATGAGGTTCCGCGCGAGCATCGGATCCGCGGGGAGCCGATGCGGGAAGCGCGGCTCCTGGCTCCGGGCCTCGGCCGGCGTCTCGTCGAGCTCGGGGTAGCTACCGAGCCCCTCCAGCAGGTCCCACAGGCGGCCGGCATACCGGCGCGACACTCGCTGCTCCGCGTTGAACGCCCGGACCCATGCCGGCAGGGTGTCGGCGTACCACGTGCTCGTGGTGAAGCTCCCGGTGGATTGCGCGTACCAGAAGACCGGGTACGACCCTCGCCCGATCGGAAGGATCGCGCCGCGGTCCTTTCGGGAGACGGAGAGGACCCGAGTCTGCGGCTCGTCGGCCGCCATCCAGTCGACGAGCGTGGTGCCCTGAAAGCGGAACGGCGCGGCGCCGCTCCCCTCCGCCTCGAGCAGCGGCGCGGTGGTCGTGTTCACTCCGGCGCTGTTACTGGCGATCCCGGTGGAATAGGGGAAGCGCCCCGACAGGATGGACGCATGACCCGGCGCCGTCTCCGTGACCCCATGATCCTGCGCGGCACGCACGAAGAAGGCGCCCTCGTCGACGAGCCGGCGGAGCCCGCCCCGCAGCTGGTCGTACCAGCGCTCGAGGTAGTCGGGCCGCAACTGATCGACGGTGAGCACCACGACGAGCGCGGGCCGCTCCGGGGCGGCCTGCCCCGCGAGCGGCGCGGCGGCGAGTGCCGCCACCGCGGCGGCGAGGAGGACGAGGCGACCGAACGGACGGCGACGAGGAAGCATAGGCCGGTCGAAAAGGGGGGATTCGCGACGCGCCGCCGCGACGGCCGGCTCGTCCACTGAATGTTACCCGCGGGACCGCCGTCGGGAGAGGTTGCCATCCGCCGGATCCGCTCGCACCTTCACGCATCGATACCCTCAGCTGCGCCCGTCGGGCGCGGAGCCCCCATGCGACGTCTTCTGCGCCGTTCGTTGGCCCTCCTCCTCGCCGCGCCCTGGTGTCTCGGCGTCGCACTCGGGGCCCAGCCGCTGTTCAAGACCGATGTCCCACTGACGGTCACCATCACAACGAACCTCCGCGACCTGCTCCGGGAGCGGGATTCGACCGAGCTCCAATGGCACGGCGCTGCGTTCGCGTACACGGATGCCGACGGGACGGCGAAGTCGATCGCGACCGAGCTCCGCGCGCGGGGCCACTTCCGCCGCCAGGCCCGGAACTGCGCCTTCCCGCCGCTCTTCCTCCGGGCCGAGCGTGACGCCCGCGAGAGTTCGGTGCTCCAGGGGAATCCACGCCTCAAAATCGTGACGCCCTGCCGCCCCACGTCGCCGGAGTACCAGCAGTACATCTATCTCGAGTACCTGATGTATCGCACGTACGCGATCGTGAACGAGGTGCACCACCGGACGCGCCTTGCGAAGATCACCTACCAGGATTCACTGAACCGCGTGAAGCCGATCGAGGTCTTCGCCTTCTTCCTCGAGACGGAGGCGGAGGTCGCGGACAACAACGACCTCGAGGCCGTCGACCAGGCCGGGGCGGTCTTCGACGACGTGGTCGCCGAGCCGCTGCGCCGGGTGAGCCTCTGGAACTACTGGATCGGCAACACCGATTGGTCCGTAGCCGCCCTCCACAACATCGAGCTCTTCCGGAACGCGGGCGGCGACTATGTCACCGTCGCCTACGACTACGACTGGTCCGGCGCCGTGAACGCGCGCTACTCGTTCCCGAACCCGATGCTCGGCATCCGCAACGTGCGCGAGCGCCTGCACCGCGGCCCCTGCCTCAGCGCCGCCGACTGGGCGCCGACGATCGCGCACTGGCAGTCCAAGCGGGCCGCGATCGACGCGCTCTGGTCCACCCCGTTCCCCGGCCTCGAGGACCGCCGCCGTCTCGACACCAAGGCGTATCTCGACGAACTCTGGCCCGTGCTCTCGGACCCCGCGAAGTTCGAGCGCGACGTCCTGAAGAAGTGTCAGAACGTGGGGAACTGACGCGGCGTCCCGCCGAGCGCGCCAGGCCGGCGGGCGCTCGGGACGCATGAGGTCTCCGACGCGGCGGCGGGCCCCTCAGCGGGCGCGCCGCCGCGTCGCGTTCTTGGCCTTCCCACCTCGGCGCTTCGGGGCCTCGCTCGCTGACCGGCGCGCACCCACGCAGTTATCGCAGGCGGTGCACCGCGGACGCGCCGACGGATCGCCGAAGTAGCGCAGCACGAACCCACGCCGACACCCGTCGGTGTACGCGTAACGTTGCATCTGATCGAGCTTCCGGAGCTCCGCGGCCCGGCGTCGGTCGTGGCCGGCCCAGTCGACCGACCACGCCTCCAACGACCGCCGCGGATCGACGACCGTCACCCCCTCTCCGACCCGGCGCCAGACGACGAACTGCCTTGCCTGCAGCGCATCAAGCAGCGCCGCGGCGCCACGCGCCCCGCCCAGGCCCGGCGGCACCACCTCGAGGTCGGCCACGATCCCCAGGTGGAGCCGCGCGCCGGCACGCCGCCAGAGCGACCGGAGGAGCTCCAACGCCAGCCCGTCGGTGGACGGATCGAGTTCGGCTCGGATCCGTTCCGGTGTGGCGAGGAGGCGGACATGGCTCATGACGCGCGAGGCATCCGCGACAGCCACCGCTCCCGCGCGCATCAGCACTCGGAGCGCGGCGCCGACCTGCCGGTCATTCACCTTGCCGCGCGCCGCCGCGGCGATCGCCACGGCGTCCTCGGTGACGAGGCCATCGGCGCCCGCCAAGCGGCAGGTCGCGTCGTAGACCGCCCCGATGACGTCCCGCGGCGGCAACGCGCCGTCGATGAAGAACTCGTGCGTGAACCGATCGGGGAACGCGTGGAGAAGAATCGCCGTCGCCGGTGCCCGGTCGCGGCCGGCGCGCCCCGCCTCCTGGTAATACGCCTCGAGCGTCCCCGGCATCGCGTAGTGCACGACGAGCCGCACATCGGGCTTGTCGATCCCCATCCCGAACGCGTTCGTCGCCACGATGATCGACGCCCGACCGGTCATGAACGCATCCTGCACCTCCGCGCGACGCGCATCATCGAGCCCCGCGTGGTACGCGACCGCCTTCAGTCGCGCCCATCGTAACATCTCGGCGATCCGCTCCACCGCCTTCCGGGTGCTGGCGTACACGATGCAGACCCCGTCCCCGGCGCGCTCCTGCAGGAGGTCGATGAGCGTCGCGTCCTTCTCGGCGTCGTTCTTCGTCGCGATGACGCCGTAGGTGAGGTTCGTCCGGTCGAACCCGGTGAGCACGAGCGTCGGATCGACGAGCCCAAGCTGCCGGACGATGTCCTCACGCACCTCCGGGGTCGCGGTCGCCGTGAGTGCGACGGTGGGGGGCGTCCCGAGCCGCTCCCGGACCTGGCGGATCCGCAGATAGCTCGGCCGGAAGTCATGCCCCCATTCGCTGATGCAGTGCGCCTCGTCGACGGCGAGCCGCCGGACGCCCACGGCCCGCAGGCGATCGGCGAGACGGCCGAGGTCGAAGCGCTCCGGGGCGACGTACAAGAGCGCGATCTCCCCGCGCTCGACCCGCGCCATGCGCGCGTTGATCTCGTTCGGGCTCAACGTGCTGTTGAGGAACGTCGCCGCGATCCCCCGTGCCTCGAGCGCATCCACCTGGTCCTTCATCAACGAGATCAGCGGCGAGAGGACGACCGTGAGCCCGCCGAGGGTCAGGGCGGGCACCTGGAAGCAGAGCGACTTCCCGCCCCCCGTCGGTAGGACGACGACGGTGTCGCGCCCGGCGAGCACCGACGACACCGCATCCGCCTGCCCTGCGCGGAATTCGGGGTAGCCGAAGCGGTCGCGGAGGACGGCGCGAGCGTCGTCGAGGGTCGGGGCGGCGGTGGACATGACGCAGGATCGCGGCGGCGGCTCGGAGGCACATCGCCCCCGTGACGCTGCCGTCGGCCTCAGACGGCGCGGGCGAAGTGGCCGCGCGTGAATGCGCCGCCGAGCAGCTCCCGGACCGCCCGGCCCGGCGCCGCACCGGCCGCCACGGCGTCGATGGCCGCGCGATACGCCCGTGTCACGCCCGCCACGTCGTCGTCGGGCATGTTGAAGAGGAGCCGGTGCCGCCGCAGCCCGGCGGCCCAGAGGCGTGGCAGGAAGGCCGTCCCGTCGATCGGGCGCGAATGCAGGAGTCGGTTCCGGCACGCGTAGTCCGTCGCGACCGGGAAGACATAGCCGGCCGGGTCGGTGAGCCTCGTGTCACGGTGCTTCTGCGTGCAGAGATCGCGGCAGTGGGTCGGCGTGCGATCGAACGCCGCGTTGAGCACGCAGTGCTCGAGGGTCATCCCCTCCGGGCGGCCGAAGACCACGACCTCGAAGCCGGCGCCGTCCCATGGCGCCACGAGCGCCGCCAGCTCCTCGGCGGTGAGCTCGATCGACGGGGTGACGCGCCGCGCCCCGAGCGCGAAGAGCTCCGCGGCGGTGTGCGGATTGAAGCAGTTGACGGCGTAATCCGCCGTCACGTCACGCCCGGCGGCGGCGAGCTCGTGCACATGGCCGAGATGCCCCGTCAGGACCGGCGTGTCGAGCGCGAGCCACTTGTCGAGCTTCCGACGGTCCTCCGGCCGGCAGATGGTCGGCGTCCGCAGCCGGAACCGCGCACCGGCCGCTTCAACGGCGGCGACGAGCTCGCGGACG
>CAZGIE010000067.1:0-10343 GCA_964526485.1 uncultured Gemmatimonas sp.
GGTGCGCCAGC
The DNA here is from genome assembly GCA_964526485.1 of uncultured Gemmatimonas sp. Taxonomy (GTDB): domain Bacteria; phylum Gemmatimonadota; class Gemmatimonadetes; order Gemmatimonadales; family Gemmatimonadaceae; genus Pseudogemmatithrix. Next base: position 12 of record CAZGIE010000067.1, read on the forward strand.
ACTCCGCGGCCCTCGCCGCCACGCCGCACTGCGTCGTCTTCACCAAGCTCGACCTTCTGGGGGAGCACTACATCCCGGAGATCTCGGCGCCTGAGGCCTTCGGGCTCTTCGCGATCTCGGCGCCCGCCCGGATGGGCCTGGATGAGCTGAAGGCTGCCTGGTGGTCCAAGCTGCTCGAGATGCGGAAGGCCGCCGGGTGAGCCGACCCGCCGCTGGGCCGGCCCCGACGCCACGCTGGGTGGCGGCAGAGGCCCTCCCGGCGGCGCTCCGCAATGTTTCGCACCCGCCCGCGGGATTGTGGGTGTTGGGGGACGTCGCCGCGCTGACGGGCGCGCCGGACCGCCACGTCGCCATCGTCGGTACCCGCGAGGCGACCCCGTACGGGATCCGCGTCGCCACCGACTTGGCGACGGCCTGCGCCCGTGCAGGGCTCGTGGTCGTCTCTGGGCTGGCGCGGGGCATCGATGCGGCGGCCCACCGGGCCGCGCTGGAGGCCGGTGGGGAGACGATCGCGGTGCAGGGAACTGGGGTCGATGTCCCGTACCCGGCGAACCACCGGGCCCTCCACGCCCTGTTGGCGATGCGCGCGACGGTGATCTCGGAGGTCGAGCCGGGGACCAGCGCCTTCCGGGGATGTTTTCCGCGGAGGAACCGGATTATTGCCGTTCTCTCCAAGGTTGTGGTGGTGGTCGAGGCTGATCACAAATCAGGAGCTATCAACACGGCGACGCATGCTCTCGAGCTCAACGGGACCGTTGCCGCGGTACCCGGCCGAATTGACGTCCCCCAGTCCGCCGGGGCGAACCAGCTAATATTCGACGGAGCGCAGGTGGTCCGTTCCCCCGCCGACCTGCTCGCGCTGGTTGGCCTCCCGGTCCTCCCGGTCGCGTTGTCACGTCTTGCTGACGCCCCAGAACGCGCTGGTTGGGCACTGGAGGAGCAGGAGGGGGAGGGTTTTGCCGCGTTTGCCCGCCGGATGTTGGACGCTGACTTGGCGCGCAAGCGTCAAGAAAGTTATTCTTCGCAAATAAGATGATGTAAAATCCATAAAGTGTTGCAAAATTTGATTTTGAGAATTCACTTTAGATCATTCTCACGGCGCGATTTTCTGAGCTGCTCACTCGCTTTCCCTGCTGCAATAGTGCCACCCTCCCCCCTTGTTCCAGCTAGCTTGCCCATCTTGTGGAAAACCTCCAGCACGTCTACATCCACGTTCCTTTCTGTCGAAGGCGGTGCTCCTACTGCGATTTTTCTATCGCAGTGCGGCATATCGTTCCTGTGGATAAGTATGTGGAAAGTCTTGTCGAAGAGGTCCGGGCTCGGGCAATTCGAATCGCACCTGATTTACTGAAGACGCTCTACCTTGGTGGCGGCACACCATCGCTGCTCGGGCCAGCGGGGATCGCCAACCTCCTTCGGCGATTTGGAACAGAGTCTGGAGTTGGTGACTTATCCACTGTATTGTGGAAAAACACCGAAGTTACGCTTGAGGCGAACCCTGAGGATGTGAGCGCCGCTGCGGTTCGGGCTTGGCGAATGGCCGGTGTGAACCGGGTTTCCCTGGGCGTTCAGTCTTTTGACAGCCGAGTTCTCGCTTGGATGCATCGCGGCCACGATGCGGAGGGGACGGCAGAGGCCATGCGGGTCCTGCGAGGGGAGGGGATTGAGGACCTTTCCGTCGATTTGATCGCCGGGGTGCCCGAGGCGATGGGCCGAGACTGGGAGCGGGACCTTGAGCTGGCTCTCGCACTCGAGCCGACCCACCTCTCGGTCTACTCATTGACGGTTGAGCCTCACACGCCGCTGGGGCGCTGGGCTGCTCGAGGGGAGGTTCGCGAGGCCCCCGAGGAGCGTCACGCCGCAGAATTCCTCCGGGCACACGACCGACTGACTGGGGCGGGGTTCGAGCACTATGAGGTCTCGAACTACTCCCGCCCATCGCGCCGCGCTCGCCACAACTCGGCATACTGGACGCGGGTCCCGTACCTCGGGCTCGGGCCGTCGGCCCACGGATTCGATGGTGAGGTGCGGCGTTGGAATCTGTCGGCCTACGCGGCCTGGTCCGGCGCCGTGGGGCGTGACCCGGTCGAAGGGAGTGAGCGGCTCGGGCCGGCGGAGCGGGCGGCGGAGGAGGTGTATCTTGGCCTGCGAACAGCGGACGGCTTAAGTGTCCATCAAAATGATATAACGACAGTTACTTCTTGGATGAATCAGGGATGGGCAGTCCTCGAGCCCGCCGGCCGCCTCCGGCTCACACCCGAAGGTTGGCTCCGGCTCGATGCGCTCGCCGCCGCCTTGACCAGCGCTCGAAGTCGTTCGTAATCTTCCACTTATGTCTCTTCACGAGCTGTCGAACCGGGAGCGCTCCGTCCTGGAGGCTGTTGTTCGCTGCTATGTGGAGACTGCGGAGCCGGCGGCGTCGAGGACCATCTCTCGACGGTTCGGGCTCGGGGTCTCGTCGGCGACCGTCCGCAACACCATGGCCGACCTCGAGGAAAAGGGATTCCTCTTTCACCCGCACACGTCGGCGGGTCGCGTCCCTACGGACAAGGCGTATCGCGTGTACGTCGATTCGCTCATGCGCCTGGAGCCGCTGCCGCTCCGGGAGCGGGAGCAACTCGCCGAGGAGATCGCGATCGGCAGCTCGACCATCGAGAACATCCTCCGGCGCGCGGCGCAGTCCCTGGGGGTGCTGACGCAGGAGCTCGGCGTCGCCCTCGGGCCCCGCCTCGATCAGACCATCCTGCAGCGGCTCGAGTTGGTGCGCCTGACGACGGATCGACTGATCCTCGTCCTGACCCTCGTCGGTGGGACGGTCCGTACGATCTTCATCGAAGTCTCCGGGGAGATCGCCGACCCGGCGATCGCCGAGGTGCAGCTCGTCCTCAACGAGCGGCTCGCCGGGCACTCGCTCGCGGAGATCCGGCGCACGCTCGGGGCCCGGCTCCGCGACGCCGCCCCCGGGCGCGCGGGGGATGCGGTCGGCTCGGCCGAGCTCCTCAACATCTTCGTGCAGGAAGGGGAGCAGCTTTTCGACGTCGCGGCGCCGAGCGAGGACGATGCCGTCCTGCTCGGCCAGCCCTCGCTGCTCGCCGACCAGCCCGAGTTCGCGTCCGGGGAGTCGATGAAGCGGCTGCTGACGCTCACCGAGACGCGCTCGCATCTGGCCGCGGCGCTGCGTGGCCGGGCCGCTCATCCCGGCGTCTCGATCACGATCGGCGGCGAGCACGGCTCGACGCTCCTCGGCGGCCTCACGCTCGTCACCGCCGAATACACGGCGGGCAGTCTCACGGGCGTCATCGGCGTGATCGGCCCCACGCGGATGCCTTACGAGAAGGTCATCGCCCTGGTGGCCCACACCTCTTCGCTGGTCTCGGACCTGTTGACCTGATGGCGGATTACTACGAGACGCTCGGCGTCGCGCGCGATGCGAGCGACGACGAGATCAAGAAGGCGTATCGCAAGCTCGCGCTGAAGTACCACCCCGATCGCAACGGGGGGTCGAAGGAGGCCGAGGAACGGTTCAAGACCGTGACCGAGGCCTACGACGTCCTCCGCGATGCGCAGAAGCGGGCGGCCTACGATCGGTATGGCGAGGCCGGGCTCCGCGGCGGCGGGGGAGGCGGGTACCAGCACGTGGACCTCTCCGACGCCCTCAACATCTTCATGCGCGACTTCGGCCTCGGCGACCTCTTCGGCGGTGGGGGCGGAGGCCGCGCGTCCGGCCCGCGGGCCGGGCAGGACGTGAAGCTCGACCTGCGGCTCTCCCTCGTGGAGGTCGCGGCCGGCGTGACGAAGCAGGTCAAGCTCAAGCTCCTCCAGCAGTGCGGGCGTTGCGACGGGGCGGGCGCCGAGCCCGGCACGCAGGCGCAGCGGTGCGCGACGTGCGCCGGGCAGGGCGAGGTTCGCCGGGCGCAGCAGAGCTTCTTCGGCCAGTTCGTCAGCGTCGGGCCCTGCCCGAGCTGCCGCGGCGAGGGGATGACGATCGCCACGCCGTGCACCGAGTGCCGCGGGGAGGGGCGGGTGCGTGGTGAGCAGACGATCGACATCCGCGTCCCCGCCGGGGTGGCGACGGGGCAATACATGCAGATGCGCGGCGTGGGCAACGTCGGCATGCGGGGTGGTCCTCGTGGTGACGTGATCGTGGTCTTCGATGTCGCCGAGGACGAGCGCTTCGAACGCGACGGGGAGGATCTCTACTGTGAAGTCCTCGTCTCGTTCCCGCAGGTGGTGCTCGGCGCCGCGATCGAGGTCCCCGGCCTGTCCGGGCCGCTCGACCTACGCGTGCCGGCGGGAACGCAGAGCGGACAGGTCTTCATGCTCCGGGGCCAAGGGCTGCCGCGGGTGAACGCATCGGGGAAGGGCGACCTCCATGTGCGGGTGCAGGTATGGACGCCGCAGGGGATCAATCGGGAGGCGAAGCGATTGCTCGGAGAGCTCGGTGAGGTGCTTGAGCGTCCGCCGGAGACCCGTGAGAAGGGTTTCTGGGCGAAGATGAAGGAGGCGATCGGCGGATGACCTGGCACCGCGTCGTCTGTGCGCCGAGTGCGCCGACCCTCGCCGACGGCGTCGCCGCGGCGATGTTCGCCGCGGGCGCAGAAGGGGTCCACGAGGATGGTGCCACGTTGGTGACGCATCTCCCCGACGGCGCCGATGTCGACGCGTTCGCGCGGGCGCTGCGCGCGGTCGACGCGGCCGTCGAGGTCACCAGCGCGCCGCTCGAGGACGTCGACTGGTCGCTGGCGTGGCGGACGCGGATCGGTGCGCACCGCCTGGGAACGCTGACCGTCACGCCGCCGTGGCTCGCCGAGGGGCTGCCCCCCGCGACGACGGTCGTCATCGAGCCCGCGATGGCGTTCGGCACCGGCGAGCATCCGACGACGCGCGGCGTCGTGCGGCTGCTCGAGGGAACGATCCGCCCCGGAGACGCGGTCGCCGACCTCGGGGCGGGGAGCGCGGTGCTGGCGATCGCGGCGGTGAAGCTCGGCGCCGCGCGCGCGTTCGCGATCGAGAACGACGCCGATTCGATCGCGAACGCGGAGGAGAACGTGGTGCGCAACGGCGTCGCGGCGCAGGTCGCGGTCCTCGAAGGGGACGCCGCGCAGCTCCTTCCGCTCGTCGCGCCGGTGCGGGTGATCCTCGCGAACATCATCTCCTCCGTCCTCCTCGAGCTCCTCCCCGCGCTGCCGGCGGCGTTGGCGCCAGAGGGGGAGATCATCCTGAGCGGGATTCTGCAGGAAGAGCGGCCGTCGATCCTGGCGGCGCTCGCGGCGCAGGGGTGGCGTGTCGTCGCGGAGGACGCCGAAGACGTCTGGTGGTCGGTGCGGGCCGCGCGGTGAGCCTGCCGACCTTCGTCTGCGAGGCACCGTTCACCATCGGGGAGACGGTCACGCTCGGGGAGGACGCGGCACACCACCTGCGCGTGCGTCGGCTCGACACCGGGATGCGCGTGGGGCTGCTCGACGGGCTCGGATGCCGTGGCGCGGGGGTGCTGACGCTGCTCGCGAAGCGGCATGCGACGGTGCTCGTCGACGCGGTCGAAGCGGTGGCACCACCCGCACCCGTGCACCTCCTGCTCCCGGTCGCGGACAAGGACCGGATGCTCTGGCTCGCGGAGAAGGCGACGGAGCTCGAGCTGACGACGTGGCGTCCGGTGCTCTTCCGGCGGTCGAAGCACGTGACGCCGCGTGGCGAGGGGCCGACCTTCCAGCAACGGGTGCGCGGGCGCATCGCCGCCGCGCTCGAGCAGAGCGGGGGGGCGTGGGCGCCGACCGTCTATCCCGAGGCGGCCCTCGGGGCGGCGCTCGCCGCCGCGCCCTCGGGGGTGCGGCTCCTCCTCGACGCCGAAGGGGCCCCGTGGTCCGACGTCCTCGCGCGGATCGGCGCAGTGGGAGCCGCGGCGACGGACGGCGGGGTCGCCTCTGAGGACACGTCGGCCACTGCGGTGACCATCGCGCTCGGTCCGGAGGGTGGCATCGAACCGGCGGAGCGCGCCGAGCTCCTCGCCGCCGGCTTCGTCCCCGTCGCTCTCGGCCGCAGCATCCTGCGGTTCGAGACGGCGGGACTCGCGGCGCTCGCCGCGGTCCGCGTCGCACGGCCGGCGTCGGACCATCCTATCCCCTGACCGCTCGCCCGGCCCGGACATGACCCTCCCCAGCGCGGACCCCGCCTGCCTCTTCTGCAAGATCGTCGCCGGGACGATCCCCGCTGCGCGCGTCGCCGAGACCGTGGACGCGATCGCCTTCCGGGACATCGCGCCCCAGGCGCCGGTCCACCTGCTGGTCGTCCCCCGGACGCACGTCGGCTCACTCGACGCCGCCGAGGATGCCGCGCTGCTCGGGGGCGTCCTCGCGCTCGCCCGGCAGGTGGCGCGCGATCAGGGGATCGCCGAGGCGGGGTACCGGTGTGTGATCAACACGGGCGGGGACGGGGGACAGACCGTCGGACACCTGCACGTCCACGTCCTCGGGGGGCGTGCCCTCGGATGGCCACCCGGATGAGGATCGCCCTCGTACACGAATGGTTGGTGACGCATGGCGGGTCCGAAGAGATCACCGTCGAGCTCCAGCGACTCTTCCCGGAGGCGCATCAGTTCGCGCTCCTCGCCGACCCGGCACCATCGCTTCGGGCTCGGCTCGACGGGCGGCCGGTCAAGACGTCATTCCTTCAACGGATCCCGGGCGCGACCCGGTGGCATCGCGCGCTGCTCCCACTCCTGCCGATGGCGGTCGCCTCCCTCGACCTTCGCGGCTACGACCTCGTGATTTCCGTGTCGCACGCGGTCGCGAAGTCGGTGCGGATCGGACCGGGGCAGGTCCACCTCTGCCTCTGCTGCTCCCCGATGCGGTATGCGTGGGATCTGCGGGAGTCGTATCTCCGCGAGACCGGTCTCGATCGGGGCGTGCAGGGGTGGTTGGCGCGCCTACTGCTGGAGCGGATCCGCCGGTGGGATCTGGCGACGGCAGGGCGTCCGACGGCGTACGTGGCGATTTCGACCTTCATTGCCGAGCGTATCGCCCGGGCGTACGGGCGGCACTCGACGGTGATCTATCCCCCGGTCGACACCGACTTTTTCCACCCCGCTGCCACGGCGTCCGATGCCCAGTACTGGTGCACCGCCTCGCGGTTCGTTCCCTACAAACGCATTCCGCTCATCGTCGAGGCGTTCGTCGGGTTGCCGACGCATCGTCTCGTGGTGGTCGGTGACGGGCCCGAGCGGGCTCGGGTCGAGGCAGCGGTCCGCGGCGCAGCGAACATCGAGCTGCGGGGGCATCTCCCGCGGGCGGACGTCCGCCGTGTACTGCAGGGCGCGCGGGGGTTCGTCTTTGCCGCCGAGGAGGACTTCGGCATCGTCCCGATCGAGGCGATGGCCTGCGGCGTTCCCGTCCTTGCCTATGGGCGGGGCGGCGCCCTCGAGACGGTGGTGAGCGCGCACGCAGGGCCGGGGACGGGGGCGTTCTTTGAAACCCAGACCCCCGAGGCCATCCGTGACGGTGTCCAGCGCGTGGAGGCCGCATGCGCGGCCGGGCGTATCACCGCGGCCGGCTGCCGGGCCCAGGCGGAGCGCTTTTCCGTCGAGGTCTTCCGGGATCGGATCCGCGACGAGGTGGCTCGGGTTGCCCAACGCCTTGTCCTGTCATAACTTCAGGGGCTCTCACCACCCGTACCCCAACCGGCGTCGACCCGCCATCCAAGGGGGGAAGTCAGTTTGTCGGAGATCATCATCCACGAGGACGAGAATTTCGAGCGTGCGCTCAAGCGCTTCAAGAAGAAGTGCGAGAAGGCCGGGATCCTCGCGGACCTGCGGAAGCATCGGCATTACGAGAAGCCGAGCGAGAAGCGCAAGCGGAAGCTCAACGCCGCCCAGCGGAAGACCAAGCGGACCCGCTCGTACTGACATGGCCGGGTTGATGGCGCTCGTGCAGGGCGAACTGTTGGACGCCCGGAAGGCGCAGGACAAGGATCGCGTCCTGCTCCTCGGCACGGTGCTCGCGGAACTCAAGAACCGTGAGATCGAACTGAAGCGGGACCTCACCGACGATGACGTCGTGGAGGTCCTGCGGAAGGCCATCAAGCGCCGACGCGAGTCGGTGGAGATGTTCCAGCAGGCCGGCCGCGAGGAGCTCGCGGCCGTCGAGCGTCGGGAGGCGGCGGCGCTCGAGACCTGGTTGCCCGCCGCGCCCACCGAGGCGGAGATGCGGGCGGTGGCCCGCGCGGCCATCGACGCCGGTGCGGCCGCCCTCGGGGCGGTGATGGGGGCCCTCATGAAAACGTTCAAGGGCAAGGCGGATGGCGCCGTCCTGAACCGCATCGCGCGCGAGGAGCTCGGGCCGGGGCAGTGACCGTGCAGCCGCACGCCCTCGAGGTCCTCGAGTTCGCCCGGCTCCTCGAACACATCGCCGGATTCGCGTCGAGTGGTCCGGGCGCGGCGCGCCTCCGCGCGCTGCGCCCGCTCCGCGTCGGCGGCACGCGTCCCGAACGGGACGAGGCGCTCGAGACGTTGCGCGGGATCCACCGGCAGGTCGGCGCGATGCGCGCGCTCGTCGGTGGGGACGGTGGATGGCGTCCCGAAGCGATCCCCGACCTCGCCGCCGCGCTGACGCGGCTTCGCGTCCCCGGCACCATCTGGAGCGGCCTCGAGCTCCGCGACCTCATCACGCTCCTCGTCTCGTCGCGCCGGACGCAGCTCGCGCTGCGCGCCGATGCGGTGCCGGCGATGGTGCGCGCCCTCCTCGCCCCATTCGCGGAGGCGCTCATCGCGCGGCCGACCGTGGAGCAGCAGTTGGAGCGCGTGCTCACCGACGAGGGGGAGCTGCGCGACGACGCCTCGCCGACGCTCCGACGGCTCCGGCGCGAGCGGCGCGGCGCCGAGGGGGAGCTCGTCCGCCTCCTCGAGCGGCTGATGGCTCGGCTCGAGTCGCATCACCGGGTCGACGACGCCTCGGTCACCCTGCGCAACGGGCGCTACGTGATCCCGGTGCGGCGCGAGGGGCGCGGTGCGGTGGGGGGGCTCGTGCACGACACCTCGGCCTCGGGGCAGACCCTCTTCGTCGAACCCCCGGCGGCGATCGAGGCGGGGCATCGCATCCGCGAGCTCGAGCGCGAGGAAGCGGAGGAGTGCGAGCGGATCCTCCGTGAGCTCACCGACGCGGTCCGCCCCGACCGCGAGGCGCTCGTCGCCGCCCTCGAGGCGCTGATCGATCTCGAGACGCTCTATGGCCGCGCCCGCTACGCGCTCGCGAACGGATGCGCCGACGCCGCGCTCGTCGCGGCGCGCGACGGGTTCCACGTGCGGGACGGGCGGCATCCGCTCCTGCTGGCGCAGGGGGTCGCCGTCGTGCCCTTTGTGCTGGCGATGGCGCCGGAGGAGCGCACGCTCCTCGTCTCGGGGCCGAACACCGGCGGCAAGACGGTGCTGCTCAAGGCGCTCGCCCTCTGCGCCCTCATGGTGCAGAGCGGGATCCCCGCGCCCGTCGGTCCGGAGAGCACCCTCCCGTGCTTCGACGACGTCTTCGCCGACATCGGCGACGAGCAGAGCCTGGCGGCGTCGCTCTCGACGTTCAGCGCGCACCTCAAGCATCTCACCGCGATCCTCGACGAGGCGTCGGCGGACGCGCTGGTGCTCATCGACGAGCTCGGCTCGGGGACCGATCCGCTGGAGGGGGCGGCGCTCGGCGGGGCGATCCTCGAGGCGCTCACGCGCCGCGGCACGACGACGATCGCGACGACGCATCTCGGCGCGCTCAAGGAGCTCGCGGGAGAGGTGCCGGGCGTCGTGAACGCCTCGCTGCAGTTCGACGAGGCGCAGCTCGCTCCGACGTATCGGCTCATCAAGGGGATCCCGGGCCGGTCGTATGGCCTCGCGATCGCGCGCCGCCTGCGGATGCCCGAGGCGGTGTTGGCGCGCGCCGAGGCGCGGATCCCGACGATCGAACGCGACCTGACCGCGCTCCTCGCCGATGTCGAGGCGCGGGCCGCGGCGCTCGCGGCCCGCGAGCGCGAGGTCGCCGCGCAACAGGCGGACCTGCAGGGCCGTGCCGGCCGACTCGCCGAGCGCGAGCGTGACGTGCAGGCGCGGGAGCGCGAGGTCGAGCGCGAGTCGAGGCGCGAGGCGCGTCGCCATCTCCTCGACGCGCGCCGTGAGGTGGAGCGGACGCTCGAGGGGCTGCGGGCCGCGGCCGGTGACGCGGTGACCGCGGCGGCCACCGCGGCGCGCCGGACGCTCGAGGGGCTCGCGGCCTCGGAGCAGGAAGCGTTGGGCCGGCTGGACGCGGCGGAGCAGGCGGCGCGGCTCGCCGCGGCGGCGCCGACGCCGGCCGATGTCGAGCCCGC
>CAZGIE010000068.1:0-10337 GCA_964526485.1 uncultured Gemmatimonas sp.
CTCCGCCTGCACGCTCACCCCGACGGTCTGGAGTTGGGCGGCGGGGACCCCGAGTTTCGCGAGAGTGTCGATGATGGCCGTCTGGATGCGGGCGTTGTCGCTCCCGGCCTGCGCCGCCGTGCGCGCTCGTGTTTCGATGGTGAGCGTGAGGCGGGCGCGGTCCGGGGTGACCTCGACCTCCTCGGTCGCGCTCACGACGATCTGGCCCGTGGGCATCGGCATCGGATGCGGGCGGGGCGTGCCGGGCGGGGTCGGTCCCGGCGGGATGGCCCCCTGCGCGCCGAGGATGTCCGGGCGCGACAGCGACACGAGGGCGGCGATCGCGAGGAGGAGCAGCGGGACGGCACGGCGCATCGAGGACTCCAATTTAGTAGCAATGTGATACTTATTACCGGCGCGCGTGGCGCGCGGGTTGGCTTCCTCTCAGGACGATCGGCGCCGCGATCGGTTGCGGCCCGTCAGCGCCCCGACGGTACCCGCGTCAGCCGGTGCCGCTCCATCTCCAGCACCAGGTTCTGCAGGTCCGCCGGACTCACGCCCGGGATGCTCGCCGCCTGCGCGAGGGTCGCGGGGCGGCGCGTCGCGAGCTTCTGACGCGCCTCGATGCTCAACGAGCGCATCTCGAGATACGACGCCTCTTCGGGGAGCGGGACCTCTCCCATCCGCTGCAGGCGCGCCGCCGCGGTCCGCTCCCGGGCGAAGTAGCCGGCGTATTTGATCTCGAGGTCCGCGGCGCGCACCGCCTCGCGACTCAGGTCGCCGCCGACGGCCATCGCGTCGAAGAGCCCCTGCAGCGCCACCTTCTGCCGCTTCGCCACCTCCACGATCGGCATCGCGTGCAGGAGGTCGCGCTCTCCGACGGCGGCGAGCACCGGCGCGGCGGCGGCGGGCGTCACGCTCGTCCGATGTGCCAGCGCCATCGCCTCCGCCTCATCGGCGAGGCGCCGCTCGCCCCGTGCGCGCTCCGCGCCGGCGAAGAGGCCGAGCGACACGGCCGTCGGAAAGAGCCGCCCCATCGCGTTGTCCTGGCGCACCGTGAGCCGGAACTCCGAGCGCGAGGTGAAGAGCCGGTAGGGCTCGTCCACCCCACGCGTCACGAGGTCGTCCACGAGCACCCCGATGTACGACGTCTCCCGCCCGAGCACGACGGGCGCCGCCTCGAGGGCGTGCGCCGCGGCGTTGAGCCCGGCGACCACCCCCTGCCCCCCCGCCTCCTCGTACCCCGTGGTGCCGTTGATCTGCCCCGCGAGGAAGAGCCCCGGCACCGCGCGCGTCGCGAGGGTGGGATGCAGTTGCGTCGGCGGCACGTAGTCGTATTCGATCGCGTAGCCGGGGCGCGTCATCACCGCCTGCTCGAGCCCTGGGATCGCGTGCAGCAGCTCGAGTTGCGCCTCCACCGGGAGCGAGGTCGAGAGCCCGTTCACATAGAGCTCATGCGTGTCGAGCCCTTCGGGCTCGAGGTAGACCTGGTGTCGCGGCGCGTCGGCGAAGCGAAGGATTTTATCCTCGATGCTCGGGCAGTAGCGGGGGCCACGCGATCCGATCGCGCCGCCATACATCGCCGATTCCCCGAGCCGCGCCTGCACCACCCCCTTCGCGGCCGCCTCCACATACGTGATCCAGCAGGTCATCTGCTCCGGGTGGCGCGTGCGCTCCCCGACGCGGCGCGGCGCCTCCCAGAAGGCGGACCAAGAGAAGTCGAAGTCCTCGATCTCGCTCCCCTGCGGTTCGAGGCGGTCGAGGGCGACGGAACGGCCGTCGATCCGCGGCGGGGTCCCCGTCTTGAAGCGCGCCGTCTCGAGCCCGAGCTCCGCGAACTGCTCGGCGAGGGTGGTCGTCGCCGCCTCCCCCGCTCGCCCGCCGGGGGTGCTCAGGGTGGTGCCGATATGGATGCGGCCGCGGAGGAAGGTCCCGGTGGTGATGACCACCGCGCGCGCGCCGAAGCGACGCCCCTCGAGCGTCTCGACCCCTTCGACCGCGCCGTTCGGGCCCAGCAGCAGACGCCCCGCCGTCCCTTGCAGGGTGACGACATTGGGCTGCGCCTCGACGAGCTGCCGGACGGCGCGCCGGTAGAGCCCCCGGTCGGCCTGCGCGCGCGGGGCCCAGACGGCGGGGCCCTTCCCGCGGTTGAGCATCCGGAACTGGATGGTCGCGAGGTCGGTCGCGCGCCCCATCACCCCGCCGAGGGCGTCGATCTCGCGGATGACGGTGCCCTTCGCCACCCCGCCCATCGCGGGGTTGCAGGAGAGTTGGCCGATGGTCTCGAGCGATGTGGTCAGGAGAGCCACCCGGGCGCCGCGCCGCCCCGCCGCGACGGCGGCTTCGGTCCCCGCGTGCCCCCCGCCGATCACGATGACGTCGAACGCGGTCATCCCGGAAATGTATTTGGGCTGCCGTGGTGTGATGTGCGTCCGGGGTAAGCGCGCGCGTGCTACCGTCTCGCGCCGCTCCCCATGACACGTGCCACTTCGCGCCGTGCCTCTCGCCACACCGGAAGATCGGGATAGGTTGCGGCGAGAAAGCGGTCGAAATGCCGCCGCGCCGTCACCGAATCCCCTGCTGCGACCGCCGCACGCCCACGCTCAAGGAGTGAGGCCGCCTGCGCCATTTGGACCGGTGCGATGCCCCGCACGGTAATTGCCACCGCGTCGGTCCACATCGCAAATCGCTCGGCACCACCGTGATTCCCGTGTGCGTTAGCGGCGCGCGCGAGGAGGGCACGCGTCACCGGAAGGGCGGGTGAATACACCAGCCCTTGGGCCATCGCGGCCTCTTCCTCGGCGGCCAGGGCCGCCGTATTCCCCTCGCGCCGTGCCGCCCAGAGCCCGCGAAGCGAGCGCCCGACGTGCGCGAATGTGCGGTTGGTGTCGGCGACGAGCGGTGTCACCGCACGCTCGAGTCGCGGTCGATCACCGGTGAGCACGGCGATGACGCCGTCGGCCCACCGGCACTCACCCTGCCCGGCGGCGTCCAGCGACGGGCAGATCGGAGTCACGCGCTGCAGCACCGCGGTCGCCGTCGCGACGGGGATGGCATCCCACCAGGCCCCATACACGGCGGCACGGAGCGCACCGAGGCGCACATCGGAGGCGAGGCCCACGGTGGCCTCAAGCGGAGCGAGCGTCGTGATCGCGGTCGCGTAGTCGCCCCGCCCCGCCTCCAGCACACCCCGCACGTACCGGTAGTCAGCGTCGTGGCCGGCTAAGAGATTTTGGCCCGCGGGTCCTACGACCATAGAATCGAAGGCCGGGACAGGAATCAGATACGACGGGACCATGAGGAAGTACCCGCCGAACTGCGGGAACATCCGCATGAGCTCCGCAACCGGCGCATAGAGGCGTCCGACCTCAGCGGCCGACGGGAGCCGTCCCGCCGAATCAATGATCGCCAGTGCCTGGAGCACTAAACGCCCGATCGTGCCTCCCGTCCCGGGCGCACGCGCGGCGAAATCAGTGGCGGCGCGTCGAATGCCGGCAGTGTCACCGAGCGCACTCGCGAGCATGAGCCGGTGTTGTGCGTTGTCCGCGTGGGCCGGGGCCAAGGCTTCAAGTCGATCGAGATAACGGGTGGCACCGGTGATCGAGCGTCCGAAGCGCGGGAGGAGGTGAAGATAGGGATCGCCGGCGCGGTACTGCGCCAGGTACGACTCCGGATAACGCGCCGCCAACACCTCCGACGATTCGGCGCGCGCTATGGCGGTGAGCCCGCTGGCGCGACTGAGCTGCCGCAGGGCGCGATCGCGTTCTGGGAGTCTGAACTCCACCGCATCGAGCCGCCGTTCGACTTCGGGATCGACGGGCTGCACCGAGATCGCGAGGGCGTTCGAGATGCGGAACCACGCCTGGGCGAACAAGGTGTCGGCGGCGGTCGACCGCCGATACGCGGTGACCGCTCCAGGGATATCAAACCGCTCGAGGAGCGCCTCGCCCTCCAAGAACGCCCGGAGCGCCTCGCCCGACGGGGTGGCGACCTCACTGAGATAGGGCGAGGGCGCCTTGCCGTCGCGCCACACCTGACGGAGGAGGGTGACGCTGATGGAATCGGTGAGCGCACTGACGCTCGTGGCCGGGAGCCGGACGGTGCCGCGCGCGAGCGGCTCCCCACCCCGCACTGGGTAGAGCGCCACGTCGACGCGGACCAACGCCCCTTCAGGGATCATCGACCCATGGAGCACACTTGACGCGCCAAGCTCAGCGGCGAGGGCGCGGGCCGCATCGACCGGGATCGGCTCAGGGATCTCCCGTGCCCGCTGCAGCACCGACATCGGATCCACGAGGCGGAGTGTGCCGACGCCATCAAGGTTGGTGCTGACGGTCACGACGAGATCCCGACCGAGACGACCGAGCACCGAATCCCCGGTCGTTCCGAGCGGCATCACAGCGATCACCTCGGCCCCCTCGGCGAACTGCGCGCGTGTGCGCGTTCTCTGTCCACGACCGATGACCCACCAGGCGCCAACGGCGAACAGGAGAAGCGCGACCGCCGCGGCGGTGCGGCTGAGCCGGCGGGCGCGTCCGCCGCGCGGGGAGGCAGTCGAGGGTGGCGGTGCGGCGGCAGGCATTCCCGCCGGGGTTGCCGCCAGCACGACGGTCGCCGCTGCGTGCGCGCCGGAGACAGGGATGCCCCCGCCACCCGGCGTGCTGATCATCTCGAGCGTCGTGAGGGCCTCGAGCGCGCTTTGCGGGCGCTCTGCCGGCTGTTTCGCGAGCAACCGAGCGATTAACTGCGCGATCGCTGGCGGAACGTCGGCGCGGCGCTCCTCCACTCGTGGGATCGGGGCGGTGAGGTGGGCCGCGATCACCGTCTGTACGGCGCCGGAGTACGGCGGCGCACCGACGAGCATCTCATAGAAGACCGCCCCGACGGCGTAGAGATCGGCGCGGTGGTTCGTGGTCGGCTCCGCCATCGCCTGCTCAGGGGCCATATAGGTCGGGGTGCCAAGTGCCATTCCGACCGTCGTCAGTCCCCCCCCTCCACCAATCCCCGCCTCGGCGAGAGCCTTGGCGACGCCGAAGTCGGCGACGACGGCGTGTCGTCCCTGCAGGAGGATGTTTTCCGGCTTGATGTCGCGATGCACGATCCCCTGCGCGTGGGCGGCCGAGAGCGCATCAAGCACCTCGCGAGCCAGCAGCAGAGCGTCCCCCACCGGGAGCGCACCTTCTCGGATGAGACGCGCACGCAACGACTCCCCGCTGATGAACGGCATCGCGTACCAGAGCAGCGTCTCGTCGCCCCCGGCCGTCAGAATCGGGACGATGTGAGGGTGTTGCAACCCGGCCACCACCCGGATCTCTCGGCGGAACCGCTCCGCACTGGCGCCCCCCCCGCCGTCCAGATCGAGGACCTTGATGACGACCTGACGATCGAGCGCTGGGTCCTGCGCCAAAAACACACGGGACATCCCGCCGCCACCGAGCTCACGCTCGATCCGGAAGGCGTCACCCACCGCCTGCTGGACCCGCCGCCACAGATCGTCGCTCACGCGTTCGATATACCCCAAACCGGCGCATGGTGCAACGGAGGAGACGCGTCTCGGCAACAGGAGTTGGATGACGGGCGAAACGGTATCTTCTCGGCACAGCTCTACTGCCCACCTCCCGCCCATCTGTCTTATGCGCCCGCTCCGTCCGAATCCGTCCCAGCCACTGTCCCGGTTTCGTCGGCTCGGCGTCACATCCCGTGTTACATGCCTCGCCGCCGTGCTCGTCCTCGCGGGCACCGTCGGGGCGCAAGCCTCACCGGCCGCACCGGAGTACGGCCCGGCGCGCGGGAGTCTGGTCATCGCCGGTGGGGGGACGCTTCCCGGGACGGGCATCCTCGAGCAGTGGATCGCGCTGGCGGGTGGGCCGACCAAGCGGTTCGTCATCGTACCCACCGCCGGGGGCAATCGCCGTCCCGATGGGACACTGGTCCGCTACGACGAAGCCGAGGTGATCGCGCCCTTCAAGGCGCTCGGGCTCACGCACGTGCGGATGCTCCACACACATGATCCCAAGGTCGCCGACACCGAGGCCTTCGCCGCCATACTCGCGGACGCCGACGGCGTCTGGTTCGTCGGTGGTCGGCAGTGGAACCTCGTCGACTCCTATGCGAATACGCGCACCCACGCCGCCTTCCGGGATGTCCTCGCGCGCGGCGGGGTGATCGGGGGGACCTCCGCCGGGGCGACCATCCAAGGGGCGTATCTCGTCCGCGGCGCCACGAGCGGTTCGGAGGTGGTGATGACCGATGAGCCGAACCACCAGGAGGCGCTGGGGTTCCTGCGCCGCACCGCCATCGACCAACACATCGACGCCCGAAACCGCTGGGAGGACCTGGTCCCGGTCATCCGCCGCTTCCCCGATCTCCTGGGGATCGGGCTCTCCGAGGGGACGGCGATCGTGGTGCGCGGCGACCGATTCGAGGTGATCGGTCGATGGAAGGTCGCCGTGCACGACAACACGCGCGCGGTGCAGCCGTGGGAGAAGTCGTGGTTCGTGCTCGGGGCGGGGGACGTATACGACATGCGGGCTCGTCGCGTGGTCTCCTACGGCGCGACGCCGCGGGGCGGGCGCTGAGCATCCACCGCTCACCGACCACCGCCGTCCGCTGCTCGTCGCGGTAACTTCCATCTATGCCGCTCAAGCTCCCCACCACCGCCCCGACGCTCCTCATCCGCCGTTCGGCGTTCGAGGCCGCCCAGCTCACCCGTGCCGCCATCGACCGGTGGCTCACCCTCACCGCGGACGAGTTCCGGGTGGAGGGGGATCTCATCGCGGTGGGGCCGGTCTACGACGAGGCCGCGCTCCAGGAGCTGGTGACGGCCCTCGAGGAGGAGGGGCTCGTCTACTTCGACGATTTCTTCGAGCTCAGCGGGAACTGGCCGGAGTGGCTCGCGATCTGGGCGACGGCGGAACGCGCGGGGTGAGGGTCACCGGGGGGCGCGTCGAGCCGCCCCGCCCCGCAGCACCTCGCGGAAGAACGCCACCGTCTCCGGCCACGCCTGCTGTGACGCGGTGAGGTTCGCCGGCTGCTCCTGCGCCCGCAGGAAGCCGTGCCCCGCCCCCTCGTACACCTTGCTCGTGAAGCGCCCGCCGATCGCGCGCATCGTGGAGTCGGCTACCGGAATCGTCGCGTTCACGCGCTGGTCGTTCCCGCCATACAACCCGAGCACCGGGACCTTCACCTTCGCGATCTCCGTGGCCGCCGGCGACGACCCGTAGTAGACCACCGCGCCGCCGAGCTCCGGCGCACCGAAGACGGCATGGTTGAACGATGCCGTCCCGCCCCAGCAGTAGCCGACCACGCCGTACCGCCGCACCGCCGCCGGCAGCGACATCCCGTAATTCGCCACCGCGCGCACCATCGCATTCATCTTCTCCGGCGTGACGTTCCGGATGAGGGTGCGCGCCTGGTCGTACGCGAGCGAATCGGTCGTCGCGCCCCCGCGCTCCATCGAGAGGAGGTCGGGCGCGATCGCGATATACCCCTCCGCCGCGAGCTGGTCCGCCACCGCGCGCACCCAGGTCGAGAGCCCGAAGATCTCGTGGATCACCACGACGACCGGCGCGTTCCGGTTCACCTCGGGATACACGACCCAGGCGGCGATCGAATCGCGGCTCCCCGTCGCGGTCGGGATCATCGCCCACTCGGCGTGGCGCGGGGAGTTCTGGATCCGCGCGGCGGCGTCGGCGGCGCCAGCCGCGATGGTGCGGCCGGGTTGGAGCACCGCATCGGCGCGGAACGTCGGCTCCGCGGCCTCGACCGGTGACGAGGCCGACCGCGCGGCGAGGAGTGCGCCCGAAAGCGCGAGGATGACGAGACCGGTGGTGGGGATGCGCATCGGATGCCTCAGGGAAGTTGGTCCAGCCAGTGGGCGACTCGGCCTTCCATATAGTACTCCGGCTGCCAGGGGGCGCCGCTCACCCACCCCACATGCCCGCCGCGCGGGGTGAAGTCGGTGTTCAGGTGCGGGTTCTCGCGCGCGGCGGCCCGCACCTCATCGAGGACCTGCGCCGGGAGGAAGGGATCGTCGACCGCGGAGAAGAGCAGCGTCGGCACGCGGATCCCGCCGAGGAAGCCGAGCGAGCTCGAGCGCGTGTAGTAGTCGTCGGCGCCGGCGAAGCCGTGCGCAGGGCCGGTGAAGGCGTCGTCGAACTCCCAGAAGCTTCGCGAGGCCGCCACGCGCGCCGCATCCACCGGCAGCGAGGGGTGTCGCGCCAGCGTCTCCGCCGCCTTCCGTCGCAGCGTCCGCACGAAGTGCCAGACATATACCTGTGAGAACCCGCGCTCGAGGTGTCGGCTTCCGGCGGCGAGATCGAACGGCGTGGAGATCGCGGCCGCCCGACGAATCTCGGTCGGCACCTGCGCGCCCTGCTCGCCGAGCCATTTGCAGAGGACGTTCGCGCCGAGGGAGATCCCGGTGGCGACGATCGGCCGACCGGGTCGTTCAGCGATGAGGCGACGGAAGAAGGCGTCGGCGTCCTGCGTCTCGCCGGAGTGGTAGAGCCGCGGCCGCTCGGGGATGCGCCCGTCACAGGTGCGGAAGACGAGGAGCGCCGCTCCCCATCCGCGGGTGCGGGCCTGGTGCATCAGCCCTTGCGCGTAATTCGATCGAACCGTCCCCTCGAGCCCGTGGAAGACGGTGAGGACCGGGGCGTCGGGGGTCTGCCCATCGAGCCGTGCGACGGAGACCGACGCGCCATCGGGCATCTCCCAGGTCTCCACGCGCGTATGCGCCGGGGGAAGGCGGCGCGCGAGCTTCCCGAACACCGTGGGGAGGTGCGGACCCGGGAGCCACCAGGCGGGTCGGAACGGGGGATGCATGGAGGTGGACATCGACTTGATAGATTCTAACGGCGCACCAACGGTTCCCGTTCGTGCCGTTCGCTTCCAGCCTCCAGCCTCCAGCCTCCAGCCTTCAGCCTCGAGTGGAAGTCCAGATCTTCGGCACCCAGAAGAGTCAGGACACCCGCCGCGCCCTCCGCTTCTGGAGCGAGCGGCGCGTGAAGGTGCACTTCGTCGACCTCAAGGAGCGCGCCGCGAGCAAGGGTGAACTCCAGCGCTTCGTGCAGAAATTCGGGCTTACCGCCCTCATCGATAAGACCAGCAAGCGGTACCAGGACCTCGGGCTCGGCGTCTCGCGCCTCTCCGACGAGCGTTGGCTCACCCTGCTGACGGAGGAGCCCCTGCTCCTCGTCCAGCCCCTCACCCGGTGGGGCGGGAAACTCACCCTCGGCGTCGCCGAGTCGGATTGGACCGCGTGGGTCGCGGCGGAGCGTGGCACGTGATCTGGGCTTGGGGCGGTTTCCTCCTCCTCGTCGGCGTGATCCTCGCGCTCGACCTCGGCGTCTTCAACAAGCAGTCGCACGCACCGACGCTCCGGGAGGCGCTGGTCTTCACCGCCGGGACCGTCGTCCTCGCCGGCCTGTTCAGTGTGGCCCTGCGGGTCGGGTACGACGCGCATTGGGTCGGACTCGGGTCGCACGTCGACGCCGTCGATGGGGTGATCAACGACGGCCGCACCGCGATGCTGAAGTTCCTCACGGGATACGTGGTGGAGCTCAGCCTCTCGATGGACAACGTCTTCGTGATCGCGCTGATCTTCGAGCACCTCAAGGTGCCGCTGATGTACCAGCATCGGGTCCTCTTCTGGGGGATCCTCGGCGCCCTCGCGATGCGCGGCCTGATGATCGGCATCGGGGCGGGCCTCGTGGCGCGCTATCACTGGGTGCTCCTCATCTTCGGGGGCTTCCTCGTGATCACCGGCCTCCGGATGCTCGTCGCGGACGAAGCGGCGGAGGAGGCGCAGGTCGAGAGCTGGGTCACCCGCTGGCTGCGGCGGCACTTCCCGGTGACCGACCAGTTCCATGGCGAGCGCTTCCGCGTGACGCTCGACGGGCGCACCGTGCTCACCCCGCTCGCCGTCGCGCTCGTCCTCGTCGAGACGACGGACCTGATCTTCGCGGTCGACAGCATCCCGGCGATCTTCGCGATCACCGCGGACCCGTTCCTCGTCTTCACCTCGAACGTCTTCGCGATCCTCTGTCTGCGGTCGCTCTACTTCGGGCTCGCGGGACTCATCGCGCGCTTCCGCCATCTCAAGGTGTCGTTGGCGCTCGTGCTCACCCTCGTGGGCGTGAAGATGCTCCTGGGCGAGCGCGTGCGTGGGTGGCTCGGTGAGGACGCGAACCTCTACCTGCTCGGGGTGATCTTCCTGATCCTGCTCGGCGGCGGGGTCTGGAGCTGGGTGGCGGATCGCGGGCGCGATCACGGCTCGCCGACCGGGCCCGCGTAGCGCATCAGGGACGGCGCGCGCGTCGGTGCGCGCGTCCGATCCCGTTCATCGCACTCCGCGC
>CAZGIE010000069.1:0-1318 GCA_964526485.1 uncultured Gemmatimonas sp.
TCGCCGCGTCGAGCCGCGCCTGGGCCGACATGATCGCCGCCTGCCGTTCGGCGCGATCGAGCAGCCGCGCGAGCGTCCGCTTCCGCGCGCCCGAGGCACGGGTGTATCGGAGGCGCAGCCCGGACAGCGCGCCACCGCGCGGTCGCCATGCCGGGTCGCCGTCACCGGGGCACGTCGCCTCGAACGCCGTGCCCGCGAGCGCGTCCCCCTGCCGCACGTTGCGGTCGAGGTTGGGAAGCGGCGGGAGCGCGGCGAGATCGGTCCGCTCGTCGTCGACGACCAGCGCGAGCCAGAGGCGCAGCTGGCAGAGCCAGACGGCGATCGGGTCCCGGTCGACGCCGAAGAGCGAGCGACCGAGTACCTCGCGGCGGATCGTCGCGAGCGGTCGCGCGTCCCCCGCCTTCGCGCGACGGCGGGTGAGCCAGTCGAGCGCGTGCACCAGGAACGCCCCCGAGCCGCAGGCGGGATCGAGGATGCGCGGGAAGACGAGCGGATCGTCGTCGAGCGCGCCGAGCCCCCGGTCCGCGACGCGCGTGAGGATCGCCGGGGGCGTGTAGAAGGCGCCGTGTGCGCGTCGTCGCGCGCGCCCCATCAGCGACTCGAACGCGCGGCCGAGCATCTCGGGATCGACCGCGGCCTCGCTCAGCGTCGTCGACTGCTCGCGCGCGGTGAGGCGATAGCGGGGGAGGAGGTCGCAGACGAAGGCCGCGATCGCGTCGTCGGGGAGCCGCAACGCGCCGCTCGGCCCCTCGAGGGGGCTCCGGGCGAAGAGCCCACCGTTCAGGAAGGGCACCGTCCCGAAGGCGCGGGCCGCGGCCGCGCGGCGCGCCGTCGGCGTGTTCAGCGTCCCGAACATCAGCGGGTCGAGCAGCCGGCGATGCAGGTCGCGCCCCACGCGGTGCACGTGGCGACGGAGGAACGCCCGGTCGTGATCGAGCCAGCCCTTCGCCTCGAGGAAGGCGAGGAAGAGGAGCCGCGATGTCGTCAGCAACGCGGCGACGCGCCGCGTCTCGGCGTCCGCCCGCCCGACGGCGTTGTCACCGAGACGCGTGACGATCCCCTCGAGGTCGCGGTAGAAGCGGGCCGTCAGCGCGTCGCGTCCGAGGCATTCGCGCCAGCGATGGTGCGTGAGCGCGTCGCCGCCCGAGGACGCCGCGGCGAGCGCGGTCAGCGTCTCCGCATCCGACGGGCGCACCGCGTCGAGCGACACCACCAGCGCCGGGACGGGGCCGCGCCCCTCCGCGTCGGGTGCGGCGATCGCCCACTCGCGCGTGCCGACGTGCCGGCTTCCTGCGTCCGCTACGAGGAGAAGATCCGT
>CAZGIE010000069.1:1328-10251 GCA_964526485.1 uncultured Gemmatimonas sp.
CGACGACGAGCCACTCCCAGGCCGCATGCCGCCGCGCGAGTCCGCGCGCGAGCGGGGCGAGCCGTTCGTGCAGCGGCGGGCCCGCCGTCGCCTCCACGAGGAGTGCGCGACGGGACCCGTGCGTGGCGAGTGCGAGCGACGCGAGGGTGTCGTCCACCCCGAGTCGAGCGCGGGCCGTCCGGTCGAGGCGACGCGCCGCGGGGAAGCCGAGGGGGGCGAGGAGGGAGGTGAGCGGCGCGCCCGCTGCGAGTCCGTCGAGGAGCGTGGCCGCCGCGCGGGTGGTGAGCATGCGCGGAGGGTGACCCACCCCGCCGCGCGCGCCGACATCACTCCATCGCCAACCGCGTCACAAGCCCGCGCACCTCACCGATCGTCTCGAGCCAATGGTCGGGCGCCGTCGGCGCCAGCTGGTCCCGCGAGAACGGCCCCCAGAGCGCCGCCGCCGTCCGCACCCCCGCCGCACGGCCGGCACGCATGTCGTGCGTCGAGTCCCCCACGAAGAGGGCGCGCCGCGGCGGGATCCCGCCGAGGACCTCGAGTGCGTGCCAGACCGGCTCCGGCGCCGGCTTGTGCCGGGTGGTCGCGTCCATCCCCACCACGGCGTGGAAGCACGCCTCGATGTCGAGCAGCCGGAGCGCCCGTCGCGCCCCCACCTCGAGCTTCGACGTCACGAGCCCGATCGGGTGGCCCGCCGCGTGGAGCGCGCGGACCGTCGCGACGGCACCCGGATACGCATGCGTCATCGCATCATGATGCGCGAGCTGGTACTCGCGATAGCGCGCCTTGAGGTGCGCGACGTCGGCGTCGCCGTCGGCCCAGCGCGCGAGCATCGCATCGAGGGGCGTCCCGATGGCGGCGACCCATTCGTCGCGCGGCGGGCGGCGCGTCCGGTCGTCGAAGGCGAACTCCATCGACTGCACCAGCAGTTCGATCGAGTCGACGAGCGTCCCGTCGAGGTCGAAGAGGACCGCGAACGCCGTCACGCGCGCTCGCCGCGCGCGAGGACCACGGAGGCCGTGAGATGGCCCGTCACGTTCGTCGTCGTCCGGAACATGTCGGGGATGGTGTCCGCGCCGAGGAGGATCCCGATCCCCTCGACGGGGATCCCGGCCGCGCTGAGGATGGGCACCATCACGACGATCGAGCCGCCCGGGATCCCCGGGACGGAGAACGAGGTCACGACCGCGGTGAGGGCGATGGTGAGGAGCTGCGCCGCGCCGAGGTCCACGCCATAGAGCCGCGCGATGAAGCAGACGCCGACGGTCTGTCCGATCCCGGCCCCGGCGCGGAAGAGGGTCGAGGCCAGGGGGATGAGCATGCTCCCGATCGCCGGTGGGAGGCCCAGTGTCCCGCGCACGGCCTCGAGCATCGCGGGGAGCGCGGCGAGTGACGATCGCGAGCTGAAGGCGATCGACTGCGCCGGGAGCGCCGCGCGCGCGAAGACGGCGAGCGGGACGCGGCCGAGGGTGGCGGCGGCGGGGTAGAGGACGCCCGCCATGTACAGCACGCAGAGGCCGGAGACGATCACGATGTACCCACCGAGCGCGGCGAGCGCGCCGAGCCCGAGCTTGGCCGCCACGCCGACGGTGAGCGCGAAGACGCCGACCGGGGCGAAGCGGAGGATCGCGCGCACGAGGAGGAGCGTCGCGTCCATCAGCCCTTCGAAGAAGGTGACCACGGCCGTGCGCCGTGCGGGCGCGACACCCATCAGCGCGGCACCGAAGGCGAGGGTGGCGACGATCAACGGGAGCATCGCGCCCTCCGCCATCGCCTTGAACGGATTCGCCGGGACGAGGCTCACGAGCCATTCGCTCGCGCTCGGCAGCGCCGCCGCCCCACTCGCCGCGTCGGGGGCCCCCGCCTGCAGCGCGGCGATCGCCGCGGGGTCGATCGGGATGCGGGCGAGGAGCGCCGGGCCGACGGCCACGCCGATCCCCGCCGCCGCGGCGACCGCGACGACGAACAAGAGGAGCGCCCGCGCGCCGAGCCGGCCGACCGTTCGCTGGTCGGGGGCCGAGGCGACGCCGACGATGAGGCTCGAGACCACGAGCGGGATCACCGTCATCCGGATCGCGTTGACGAAGAGGAGGCCGAGCGGCTCGAGCGCTCCCAGCAGCCGGAGGGCGGCGGGGGCCTCCGTGTCGGCGAGCGGGAGCCCCACGGCGAAGCCGGCGACCAGCGCGAGGAGGACCTGGGCGGTGAGCGACATGCGGGAAAGATGGCGTCGCGGGGGCGGGCTGGATACATATGAGGCAGGTGACAGGTGACAGGTGACAGGTGACAGGTGACAGGTGACAGGTGTCAGGTGTCAGGTGCCAGATGTTAGGTGCCGCGTCGCCGAGCCTGATGCGTGGGATGCGCACACACGACCACCTGACCCCTGATCCCTAATCCCTGATCCCTGATCCCTGACCTCCGACCCCTGAGCCCTCCTGATGAAGACCGCCTCCGACCTCATCGCCGAATCCAAGAGCCGCATCCGCCAGGTCACCGTCGCCGAGGTGCAGCAGGCGCTCGCGGGTACCGCGCCGCCGATGGTCATCGACTGCCGCGAACCGCAGGAGACGAACCTCGGTCGCATCCCGGGCGCGCTCGTCATCCCGCGGGGTGTGCTCGAGACGAAGATCGAGGCCGTCGCGCCGCGCGACGCCGAGATCGTCCTCTACTGCGCGAGTGGGAACCGCTCCGCGTTGGCCGCGGACACGATGCAGCAGATGGGGTACACGCGTGTCGCGTCGATGGCGGGTGGGTTCGGCGGGTGGGCGGCCGCGGGCGGGCCGGTCGAGTCCTGACGTCGTTGGACGCGGGCGCGCATCCCTTCGTCGCCCGCATCGAGCGCGCTCTCGCGGCGCGCCCCGGTGTCCCCGCCGCCCGGGACGGGACCTTCCGGGAGGCGGCGGTCGCGCTCGTGCTCCGGCCGGTCGCGGCCGACGCGGCCGAGGTGCTGCTCATCCGTCGCGCCGAGCGCGCCGATGATCCCTGGAGCGGACAGATCGGGCTCCCGGGGGGTGGGGTCGATGCGACCGATGCCTCGCTGGCGCACACCGCGATCCGCGAGACGCATGAGGAGGTCGGGCTCGATCTCCTGACGCACGGCCGCGTGCTCGGCGCGCTCGACGATCTGCGGCCGCGGACCCCGCATCTCCCGTCGATCATCGTGCGGCCCTTCGTGACCCTGTACACGGGAGATCCCACGGTCACCATCAGCGACGAGGTCGCGGAGGCGCGTTGGGTCCCGCTCTCGGCGCTCCATCAGCCCGAGGCGCGGGTGCGGACCACCGTGCAGGCCCGCGGGTTCACGCTCGAGGTCGAGGCGGTGCGGCACGGAGATTTCACCATCTGGGGGATGACCGAGCGCATCCTCACAGGCTTCGAGGGACTGCTGCGATGAGCGAGGCGCGACGGGAACCGATGGGCGAAGCAGGGGTCGGCATCACCTCCGACGACACGCGCACCTGGCAGCCCTTCGTGCGGGCGCTCGCCATCACGGCCGTCCTCACCGGACTCGCCTGGATGGCCGACGGCTGGGTCTACGCGCGGTGGCACGACCCCAGAGTCTACGACGAGGATTGGGGGCGTCTGCTCCGGGTGATCGGCTTCCTCGGCACCTGGCTCGCGCTCGCGGTGGCCATCGCGTTGCAGGAGGGCGCCGACACGGCGCGACGGGCGCTCGCGAAGCGCCGCGCCGCGTTCCTCTTCTGGTCGGCCGCCCTCGGCGGGATCGTCGCAGAGGCCGGAAAGCTCACGATCCGGCGCGAACGCCCGCAGCCGCATGATGGCGTGCACGTCTTCCGCGACTGGGGGGAGCGCACCTGGAGCTCCGCCGGGCTGGCGATGCCGAGCTCGCACACCCTGGTGGCATTCGCCGGCGCGGCGATGCTCGCGCGGCTCTACCCGCGGGCGCGGTGGGTGGGCTATGCGCTCGCCGCAGGATGCGGGCTCACGCGGGTGCTCGCGCGGGCCCACTTCCTGAGCGATGTGGTGCTGGCGGCGGGGCTAGGGTGGATGGTGGCGTGGGGGATGGCACGGCGACTCACATCGCGATCGGCTTCTTCGGCGCCGCCTTCGGATCCACCAGCGGCCGCCGCTCGCGCAGGTGCTCCTCCATCCTGAGCCGCGGCACCCCCTCCTGCATCCACTGGGGCGCCGGCTTCCCCTGCAGGAAGTGGTCGAACCACTCCTGCATCCGGAGCGCGTAATCCTTCTGGTTGGCGGGTCGCGCCAGCCCGTGATTCTCCCCCACGTACTCCAGTAGCACGACCTCCTTCCCGAGCTCGCGCAGCGTGTTGTAGTGGGTGATCCCCTGATTGAAGTCCACTGCACCGTCGCGGTCGTTGTGGAGGATCATGAAGGGGATGTTCACGTTCTGCGCGAAGCGGTTCGGCGAGTTGCGCAGGTAGGCGTCGGGGTTGCGCGCGTAGCTCGACCGGAAGCGCCCCTGGCTCGAGATGAAAATGCCCTGGTTGGTGTTGCCGCTGTTCCAATAGACCGAGCTGAACATCGAGACCATGTCCGTGAGCGGCGCGCCGGCGATCGCGGTCTTGAAGAGATTCGTCTGCGTGGTGATGAAGCTCGTCTGGTAGCCGCCCCAGCTGTGCCCTTGCAACGCGATGTTCGTGGAATCCACGATCCCCGCCGCGATCGCCGCCTTCACCGCCGGCACCACGCACCAGACCGCGGAGCGGCCCGGGTCGTCGAGCTGGTAGCGGATGTCGGGCATGAAATACGCGTAGCCGCGTGAGGTGTAGACGCTCGGGTTCGCGTACCGCGTCGCGTTCGGCTGCGCGTACGCGTGCAGCCCCTGGCTGAGCAGCTCGTAGATGTACGTCAGCGTCGGGTAGCGCTTCCCCTCCTCATAGCCGGCCGGGAGGAAGAGCGCCCCCTGCATCGGGGTGTCGCTGTTCTCGCACTTATAGTCGATGAGTCGCGCGCCGGCGCTCCACGCCACCTCCGCCTGCTGGGGGTTGGCGTCGGTGAGCCGCCGCTCGTTCGTGAGTCCGGCGTCCGCCACATACCAGTCGGGGAACCGCACGAACGTCTGCCGCGTGAAGGCCCACACCTCGGCGTCGCGGGCGCGCCGGAAGTCGATCTTCGCATCCTCCCACGCGAGGACGCGCGCGCCCCCACGCTGGGCATCGACCTGCACGAGCCCCTCACGCTTGGTGCGCTCGCCGTACGTCTCGATGAAGAGCGGCTTGGCGAGGTCGATCCCCTTCTCCTTCGGGTCCGCCCCCACGCGCATCTGGTAGCGGATCCCCTGCGCCTTCCCGTTCCCCGTGACGTTGAGCGCCGGACCGCCCGCCACGCCGACGCGCCAGAGGTCCCAGTTGTCGCGCACGAAGAGCTGGCGCGAGTCGCGCGACCACCCGAACGGCGGGGCCACGGGGGGCTTCACGACGTTGTGGTCGTCCTCGTCGTCCCAGAACGTCGCCGCGACCCCGTCGGTGACGCGCTTCGACTGGCGGCTCGCGAAATCGTAGACATGCCAGTGACCGTCGTCGTACCAGGCGGCGCGCTGACCATCCGGCGCGAGAAGCGAGCGATACGGACCGCCGGGGTTCTGCAGCCCCTTCGCGATCAGCGTCCGCTCGCCCGTGGTCGCATCGATGGCATAGAGGTCGCGCAGGGCGCGGCCGTCGACGCTCGCCTGCCGCTCGTACGGTGTGAAGTCGGCGCCGAGCGCCCAGCGGTCGCCGTCGGCGACGACCACATCGCGGAGGGTGGCGTCCGCGAGGCGCACGACCTTGGGCGCGGCGACGTGCCACGCGGCGAGATAGCTGAAGCTCCGGTCCTGCGACTCGGTCACCTGCTGCGCGCTCTGGAGGCGCGGGTCCTTCCAGTGCCAGAGGATCAGGGAGGGGGTGTCCTCATCCTGACGGGCCGGTGCGATCTGGCCACCCGCCCCCGCCCCCGGCGCCGGGGCGCTCGCGCCGCCCCCCACCGGGGGCGCGGTCGAGGCCGGTGGTGCGGGCCGCGGCTCCCGCAACCCGAAGTAGAGCGTCCCCTGCGGGTCGCTCCACTTGGGCGTGCGGTCCGCGCTCACCATCAGACCGGCCGGGATCCCCGCGCTCTTGTCGTCGATGCTCACCGTCACCGGCGCGCGTGAGGCGAGGCGCGCCCAACCGAGGATCGTCGAGACGGTGTCACGAGCGGCGGAGTCGGCGACGGAGCGGATCACCGCGAGCGCGTCGCCCGTGTCGGCCCACGCGAGCCGGCGGTACTGCGCCTTCGCGCCGTCGAGGGCGCGCACCACGCCGGTCGCGAGCTCGCGGAGCTGCACCCCGTTCCCGAGCTGGTCGCGCTGGTCCACCGTCCACGCCAGGTATCGGCCAGCCGCGTCGAACGCGAACTCCCCCACGCCCGCGAGCGTCACCGGCGCCCCGCCGGTGAGATCCACCACGAGGACCGTCGACCCGCTCGTCGCCGGCGCCCCGTTGCCACCCGCGGGGGCGTCGGGGGGCATCAGCTGCACCGCGATCACATCGGAGCGGTCCCCGGCGAAGCGGAAGCTTCGCGCGCGTTCGAACTCGCGCTTGGCCCCGGTCGTCAGGTCGATGACGCCGACTTTCGTCACGAGCGGCCTGCGGTCGCGGCGCGCCTTCCGCGCCTCCTCGGCGGAGGGATACGCCATGTACGCCGCCCAGCGGTTGTTCCCCGAGATCGCCACCCCGCTCGCGCCGCCGAACCCCGCGGGGGGCTCGCCGATGGCGATCCGCGTCTCCGTGGCCCCGGCCGCGGTGCCGCGCACGATGAGGTGCGCGTCCCCCTCGTTCGGTGCGAGCACATACGCCATCCAGCGACCGTCATTCGAGAGCGTGGCGTTCCGGATCCCGTTCCACGACAGGAGGTCCTCCATCGAGAGGGGCCGCTTGGTCGGCCCCGCCGTGGCGGCCGAGCTCGGCGCGCCGGCGGCGCCAGGGGTCGGGGCCTGCGCCTGGACCACACGCGAGAGGAGCAGGAGCGCCGTGATGACGAGCGGCGTGACGAGGGCGGGGGAGCGACGGGGGGACGCAGGGCGCACGAGCGGCATCTGAGCCTCGGAAGGGGAAAGACGATGCCCGAATCTGCGCGCTAGCTTTCCGTCGTGCCACGCGCCGCCGCCCCCCTCACCCGCCAGGCCGAGGACTACCTCAAGGCGATCCACGCGCTCGAGCGCGTCGGTGAGGCCGCGGGCACGAACGACATCGCCGCCCGCCTCGGCATCGCCGCCGCCAGCGTGAGCGGGATGCTGCGCCGCCTCGCGCGGCTGGGCCTCGTGAGCGTCGAGCGGTACAAAGGGGCCCGGCTCACCACGGCCGGTCGTCGCGAGGCCCTCCTGCTCATCCGACGTCATCGGGTGATCGAGACCTACCTCGTGGAGCGGCTCGGTTTCGTCGGCGACGAGGTGCACGAGGAGGCGGAACGCCTCGAGCATGCGGCCAGTGACGCGCTGATCGCCCGGATGGCCGATGCGCTCGGGCACCCGACCCTCGATCCCCACGGCGCGCCGATCCCCACCGCGCGGGCGGTCGCCGGCACGTCCACCCGAACGGCCAAGCGGTAGCGGCCGCTGGCGCGCGCCGCGCCCGGGAACTTCCGGTGCGATTGCGGCATACGTTCCGCAGCAGCACATCGACGATGCCCCCCTCCCCCCGTCCGTTCCTCGCCGGCCTCCTCGCCGGCGTCCTGCTCCTGCCGAGCCTCCGGCCGGCGCCGCTCCGTGCACAGCCCCACGCACCGAGCCGCGGACAGGTTGAGGCGATTCGCACGATCGCCATCGACGAGCGCCTCGCCGCCGCCGCGGGCCTTACGGTCGGCGACACCGTGCGGCTCGCCCCCACCGCCGGCGCCATGGGCGACCTCGTCCGTGTCGCCGCCATCACCCGCCGCGGCGCCGACCCGAGCGAGGTCGCGCGCAACGAGTTCAAGGTCCGGCTCCACCTCGATCATCTGCAGGCCCTCACCGGGAGCGGGGACCGTGTCGGACGCTTCGCCGTCCGGTCGCGCGGCGATGCGTCGGATGAGCCGAACGCCGCCCCCGACCGGGTCGCGGCCGCCATCAATCAGGCCGCCTTCGGCTTCCGCGCGTACCCGGCGTCGGCGGTGGCCGTCGAGACCTCCTCCACCTTCCGCGTGGTCAATCGCTTCCACCGCGCGATCGGCGTCATCACCATCGTCGCGAGCGCGATCTTCCTCCTCTGCATCACGCTCCTCAAGGTCGACGAGCGCCGCCGCGACGTCGGGGCGCTTCGCCTCATCGGCTGCTCGCGCGCGACGGTGCTCCGCGCGATCGTCCTCGAGGCGACCCTCGTCGCGCTCATCGGCAGCCTCCTCGGCGCCGCCCTCGGCTGGGCGGCCTCGGCGATCGTGAACTGGTACTACCAGGGCCTCTACCAGACGCCGCTGCGCTTCACCCTCGTGACACCCGGCATCGTCGCCTTCGCGGTCGTGCTCTCGCTGGCGCTGGGCGTCGTGAGCGGGCTCCTCGCCGGTCGCCGGCTCGTGCGCACCGCGCCGCTGGAGCTCGTCGGCCGATGATCGCCCGCCTCGCCCTCGCCGCGCTCACACGCCGCCGGACGCGTACCGCGCTCACGATCGCTGGCGTCGCCGTCGCGGCCGCGATGCTCCTCGATATGGTGATGCTCGGCTCCGGGATGCGGGAGAGCTTCCGTGGCTTCATCGATCAGCAGGGGTTCCAGCTCCGCCTCACGCCGCGCGGCACGATGCCCTTCGACTCCGAGGCGACCGTCGGCGGCGCCACCGCGCTCGTCGGCGCGCTCCGCGCCGACCCCGATATCGCCCGGGTCGGCCCCGTCCTCGGCGGCAAGCACTTCGTGTCCGTCGATACCGGCGTCGTCGCGGGCTTCCTCCTCGGCATCGACCCCACGGCGCAGGGCGATTATCGCCTCGAAGCGGGGCGCGACCCCGCAGCCCCCGACGAGAT
>CAZGIE010000070.1:0-10227 GCA_964526485.1 uncultured Gemmatimonas sp.
CGTCGGATCGACCCAGGCCCGCGATCCATCCGCGTAGTGCTCACGCTTCCAGATCGGCACGCGGCGTTTGACCTCCTCGATCACGAAGCGCTGCGCATTGAGGGCGGCGGCGCGGTGCGGGTGCGCGACGGCGATCGCGATCGACGCCTCGCCGAGCGCGAGCGTCCCGACCCGATGCTCGACGACGAGCCGCGGCGCCGCGAAGCGCGCCACCGCCTCGGCCGCCACCCGCGCGAGCTCCTCCTCGGCCATGGCCGTGTACGCGGCGTAGTCGATGCCGGTCACCGGACGCCCGTCGTTCACGTCGCGCACCGTACCGACGAACAGGGTCGCCGCCCCGCAGGAATCGTCCGACACCTCGCGGAGCAACGCGGCGGGGTCGATCGGACGCTCGACGATCGCGGTCCGCATCGATCAGCCCCCCGCGACCGGCGGGATCACGGCCACCTCGTCTCCCGCACGAAGGACCGTCCCGGGCTCGGCGTAGCGACGATTCACCGCGATCATCGGCGATGGGAGGGCGATGTCCGGGCCGGCTGTGGCCCGAAGCCGCTCGAGGAGCTCCGCGACCGTGGACCCCTCGGCGAGGTCGATGGACACGACGGGGCCGAGGGCATCACCCCACGAGGCGAAGCACAGGACGGAGAGGACCATCCGGCGCGCCCCCGAGCTCAGCTCACGCCTCGGTCTCTTCCTCGACCTCGAGGCCGGCGACCAGGGCGCGAAGCTCCTTGGAGGGCTTGAAGACCGGCACGGGCCGCGCGGAGACCTCGACGGGCTCACCGGTCCGCGGATTCCGGGCCATCCGGGTCTTCCGGTTCCGGATCTTGAAGGTCCCGAAGCCCCGGACCTCGATGTTCCGCTGCTCCTTGAGCGCGTCCTTGATGGCGTCGAGGAAGGCGTCCACCACGCGGGCGCAATCCTTCTTCGAGATGGTCGGCCCGGCGGTCCGGGTGATCGCCTCGGTCACCTGCTCGACGAGGTCGGCTTTGGTCATCGACATTCGCGTGGGGGGCAGCGGGTACGGGGGGCAGTCTAGGCGCGTACCCTATTGACTGTCAAGCGGTTGCGTGGCCTGCCATGGCCGCGAGGAACTCGTCGAAATGCGGCATCGCATCGTGCGGTCCGGGGGCCGCCTCGGGGTGGTACTGGACCCCGAAGACGGGGAGCGACCGGTGCCGCAGCCCCTCCACCGTCCCATCGTTCAAGTTGACGTGCGTGACGACCAGATCGGGGGCGCCGGGCACGCCATCGGGTCCACCGGCGACGGCGAACCCGTGGTTCTGGCTGGTGATCAACACTTCGCCCGAAGCCAGGTCCTTCACGGGATGGTTCCCGCCGCGGTGACCGAAGGGGAGCTTCGTCGTGGCCCCACCGAAGGTGAGCCCGAGGAGCTGGTGCCCAAGGCAGATCCCGAAGACCGGGATGCCGGACTCCGCGATGGTACGGATGGCTGCGGGGGCATACCCCACCGCCTCCGGATCGCCGGGGCCGTTCGAGAGGAAGACCCCGTCGGGCCGCTCGGCGAGCACGTCGGCCGCGGGGGTCGTCGACGGGACGACGGTGATCCGGCATCCGCGCGCCTCGAACATCCGGAGGATGTTGCGCTTGATGCCGTAATCGTAGGCGACGATGTGGTGCGGCGCCGACGGGTCACCCCACGTGTACCGCTCCTTGGTCGAGACGCGTGACGCGAGGTCGAGCCCCGCCATCGACGGGCAGGCCGCGAGCGCCGCACGATCCGCGTCCGACGGCACGAGGCCCGACCCGATCACGCCGCGGAGCACGCCGCCGGAGCGCAGATGACGCGTCAGGCGACGCGTATCCACCTCGGTGAGGGCGGGCACCTTCGCCGACGCGAGCCAAGGGCCCAGCCCCTGTTCCGCCCGCCAGTTCGAGTAGGGCTCCGAGAGCTCACGCACGATGACACCGGCCACCTGCGGTACCGCGGACTCGAGGTCCTCGGTGTTCACGCCGTAGTTGCCGATCATCGGCGCGGTCATCACGACGATCTGGCCGCGGAACGACGGGTCGGTGAACGTCTCCTGATACCCGCTCATCCCGGTGGTGAACACCACCTCGGCGACGGCCGGCTCCGCGAGCGGGTGGTGCAGACGCCCGAGAAAAAGGGTCCCGTCCTCGAGGAGGAGGAACCCCGGAGTCGTACGAAGGGACGCGGCCGTCACGGCTGCGGCGGGGTCGTCGGGGCCGACGGCGCGGGCGTCAGCGGAACCGCGGAAGGAAGGGCGGCACCGGGCGTTGGCGTCGCGGCCGGCGCGGCCGCCGGGGCGGCGATGTCGTCGAGGATCGAACGCGGGCCGGCCGCGCGGCTCGACATCAGCTGCAGGACGAACGCGAGGAAGATGAAGATCCCGCCCGCCCACCAGCTCGTCTTGGTCAGGAGGTCACCGGCCTGGCGCGACCCGAGGACCGCCGGCGCCGACGAGGACGCCCCGCCGAAATTCGCGGCGACACCGCCCCCCTTGCCCGCCTGCAGGAGCACGGCGGCGGCCAGGATGAGCGCATC
This sequence comes from uncultured Gemmatimonas sp., assembly GCA_964526485.1. Lineage (GTDB taxonomy): Bacteria > Gemmatimonadota > Gemmatimonadetes > Gemmatimonadales > Gemmatimonadaceae > Pseudogemmatithrix. The sequence goes on from CAZGIE010000070.1 coordinate 2,528, forward strand.
GAGGATGAGCAGGACGAGGAGGAACGTGTACATGACGAGGTCGGATGCGGCGGGTCAGGAAGTGCGGTAAGCCCCGAAGAATACGGAGGTTACCTCAACCGAGCAACCCTCAACCCGCGCGGACGATTGCGAGCCACTGCTCCGCGTCGAGCCTCGCCCCACCGACGAGCACGCCGTCGATGCCGTCCGTCGCGAGGAGGGCCTCGACGTTCGAGCGATTGACACTCCCGCCGTAGAGGATCGGGACGGCCCCGCCCCGCTCGCCGATCAGGCCACGGATCTCCGCCGCGATGGCCTGATGCACCACCGCGGCGTCCTGGGGTGTGGCGGTCCGGCCGGTCCCGATAGCCCAGACGGGCTCGTACGCGACGACGGCACTGGCGACGGCGGAGGGCTCGAGCCCGCCGAGCCCGGCACGGAGCTGTCGGGCGACGACGCCCAAAGTCTCACCGGCCTCGCGCTCCGCCAGGGTCTCGCCGACACAGAGGACCGGCGTCAGCCCGGCCCGGACGGCGGCCGCCATCTTCAAGCCCGTCTCCGCGTCGGTCTCACCGAAGAGCTGACGACGCTCGGAGTGACCGACGAGCGCGTACCGCGCCCCTGCCCCACGCGCGAGCGCCGCGGAGGTCTCGCCGGTGAACGCCCCCTTGTCCTCCCAATGGAGGTTCTGGACGCCGGCCCCGAGGTCGGAGCGGTCACGCGTGGCCTCGACGACCACGTGCAGTGACACCGCGGGCGGGAAGAAGAGCACCCGCCGGTCCTGCTGTCGGGTGTACTGGTCGAGGAAGGTGCGCATAAAGGCGGCGGCGTCGGCCGGCGCCTGATGCATCTTCCAATTGGCCGCGAAAAGCCGAGCCTTCACGCGGGCACCGAATCGAGCGCGACGACGCCCGGCAGCGCCTTCCCCTCGAGGAACTCGAGCGACGCGCCGCCGCCGGTGGAGACGTGGCTCATCTTTGCAGCGAGTCCCGCCGCCTCGACGGCCGCGGCGGAATCGCCACCGCCGACGATCGTCGTCGCGCCACGGGACGTCGCCTCCGCCATCGCCTCGGCCACCGCGCGGGTGCCGACGTCGAACGGTGCGGTCTCGAAGACACCCATCGGCCCGTTCCAGACGATCGTCTTCGCGCTGGCGATCGCGCGCCGGAAGGACGCGATCGTCTCCGGTCCCACATCGAGCATCGCCTCGTCCGCGGGGATGGCATCGCGGTGCACCGCGTGCGCCTTCGCCCCTTCCGCGATGGCCGGCGCGACGGTCGCGTCGTGCGGCAGCGTCAGCCGATACCCGGCGCGTTCCATGAGGTCCGCCGCCATGTCGACGCGGTCCGGCTCGACGAGCGACCGTCCCGTCTCGAGCCCCATCGCCTTGTAGAACGTGCAGGCCATGGCGCCGCCGATGAGGATGCCATCGACCTGCGGCAGCAGCGCCTCGATGACGTCGATCTTCCCCGAGATCTTGGAGCCCCCGAGGATCGCGATGAACGGGCGCTTCGGCTTCTCGAGCGCGCCGCCGAGGTAGTCGAGTTCCCGGGCCATCAGCAGCCCGGCGACGGCGGGCCGGAGGTACCGCGCGACGCCTTCGGTGGACGCGTGCGCGCGATGCGCGGCGCCGAAGGCGTCGTTCACGTAGAGATCGCCGAGCCGCGCGAACGCCTCGGCGAGCGTGGCGTCGTTCGCCTCCTCCCCCGCCTCGAAGCGCGTGTTCTCCAACAGCGCCACCTCCCCATCGGCCAGCGCCCGCGTCGCCGCCTCGGCCTCGGGCCCGACGACGTGCGGGATGAACCGGACGGCGGTCCCGCGGAGGGCACCGAGGCGCTCCGCGACCGGCGCGAGGGTGTACTTCGCGTCCGGCTTCCCCTTCGGTCGCCCGAGGTGCGAGCAACAGACGACGCGGGCGCCGGCGGCGGTCAGCGCCGCGATGGTCGGGAGCGCCGCGCGGATGCGCGTGTCATCCGCGACGGCCCCGGCGGCGTCCTGCGGGACGTTGAAATCGACGCGGAGCAGGACGCGGCGGCCCTTCAGTTCCGCGGCGGAGAGATCCCGGATGGTGCGGACGCGCATCCGGCGCTCAGAGCGCGGCGCCGACGCGCTCGATCAGGTCGACGCAGCGGGACGAATACCCCCACTCGTTGTCGTACCAGCCCGAGAGCTTCACCAGCGTCCCGTCGATGACGTTCGTGCTCTTGCCGTCCATGATCGTCGAGTGGGGGTTCCCCACGTAGTCGATCGAGACGAGCTCCTCCTCCGTGTACGCGAGGATGCCCTTGAGGGCGCCGCCCGCCGCCTCCTGGAACGCCGCGTTGACCTCCGCGATGGTCGTCGGGCGCTCGACCTCGACGGTGAGCTCCACGAGCGAGACGTCAGGGGTGGGGACGCGGATCGCGATGCCGTCGATCTTCCCCTTCACCTCGGGGATCACGAGCGCCGTGGCCTTGGCCGCGCCCGTCGTCGTCGGGATCATCGACAACGCCGCGGCCCGCGCGCGCCGCAGGTCCTTGTGCGGCAGGTCGAGGATGCTCTGGTCGTTGGTGTAGCTGTGGATCGTGACCATCGCCCCGTGCCGGAAGCCGAACCGGTCACGGATGACCTTGACCATCGGCGCGAGGCAGTTGGTCGTGCAGCTCGCGTTCGAGATGATGTGGTGCGTCGCGGGGTCGAGCTTGTCGTGATTGACACCGAGCACGACGGTGATGTCCTCGCCGGTGGCCGGCGCGGAGATGATCACCTTGCGCGCGCCGGCGGCGAGATGCTTCCGCGCGTCATCGGCCTTGGTGAAGCGGCCGGTGGCCTCGAGGACGACGTCGACGTCGAGCGCCTTCCACGGCAGCGCGGCCGGATCCTTCTCCTTGAGGACGGCGATGCGATGCCCATCGATCGTGATCGACTCCGCATCATGCCCGACGGTCCCGGCGTACGCGCCGTGCACCGAGTCGTAGCGGAAGAGATGCGCGAGGGTCTTCGTGTCCGTCAGGTCGTTGATCGCCGCGATCTCGAAGGGCGCGCCCCGCTCCATCGCCGCGCGAACGACCTGCCGACCGATGCGCCCGAACCCGTTGATGCCGACACGAATCGCCATACCGTGCAAACTCCGAGGTGGATCAGGGGTCGCCGAGCCCGCGCGCCCGCCCGAAGGTGAGGTAGCTGATGGTGCGCGCCCCGGCGGCGAACAGCGACGCGGCGCACGCGTTCAGGGTCGCCCCGGTCGTGAAGACGTCGTCCACGAGCAGCACGTGGTGTCCGATCAACGTCTCGACGCGCGCCGGCACCGGCGCGAACGCGCCGTGAACGTTCGCCAGTCGCTCCGTGGGAGTCAATCGCGTCTGCGATGCGGTAACGCGGGTGCGCCGCAGCGCCTCGCAGACGGGGAGGTCCCACACCCGTGCCACCACATCCGCGAGGACCCGCGATTGGTTGAACCCCCGATGGCGCTCCCGCTCGGCCGCGAGCGGGACCGGCACCACGGCCGCCCGCTCCCGGATCACGTCCGCCGGGAATCGGAGCCGGGCGAGCCGCGCGCCGATCGCGGCCGCGACGCCGGGCCACCCCTCGTATTTGAGCGCCCCGATGATCGCGCTCGCGGCCGGATCGGGCACCCAGGCGTAGGAGCGGACCGCGCGCACAAAGGGCGGCAACGTCGCACAGGTGCGGCAGGGGCCACTTCCGCGGCCCGGATGGCCGCACCGATCGCACTGCGGATGCGGCAGGCGCGCCACACGCACCCAGCAGAGGCCGCAGACGAGCCCGGCGTCCCGGTCGGTCATCGCCTCCCCACAGGCGGCGCACGCCCGTGGGAAGACGAACTGGTCGACGGCGCGCCAGACGCGGCGCCAGCGGTGCGCGGGGCGCCCGCTCACGTCGGACCGGACGCCGCCTCCCCACGAGCCTCCCGCACCGCTCGCCACATGACCGCCTCGTCGGGCGCGTGGCCGAACCATCGCGCAAACGCTGCCGCTCCCTGCGCGACGAGCATCGTGAGGCCGTCCTCGGCTCGGAGTCCGGCGGCCCGACACGCTGCCACCCAGGGCGTCGTGCCGACACGCCGATAGGCGAGGTCGAGGACCCGAGCGGTCCCGGGCAGCGCTGAAGGGACGATGCAGGTCGCGTCGTCGAGGAGGCCGGTCGGTGTCGCGTGCACGATCAGGTCGGCCCCGGCGACCGCCGCCTCCGGTGAATCCACGACGGTGACATCCGGGATCCCCGCGCGCTGCACGAGCGCCGCCGCGCGGGCGGGGGTGCGGCTCCAGACGCGGACCACGCTCCCCTCGCCACGCAACGCCTCCACCACCGACGCGGCCGCCCCGCCCGCGCCAAGGAGCGCCACGCGCGCCCCGTCCAGCGCGCCGAGCCCCAACGCGGCGAACGCCGCGCGCACCCCCGTCACGTCCGTGTTGTCCCCGTACAGACCTCCCTCCTCGACCCAGAAGGTGTTGACGGCGCCCACCCGCTGGGCCACCGCCGTGGTGACGTCGCAACGTGTGAACGCCTCGGACTTGTGCGGCACCGTGACGTTGCCGCCGCCACCGATCGCACGCATGGCGTCGAAGGTCGCAGCGAAGGCGTCGGGGGGCACGTCGACCGCTTCGTAGACCGCCGCATGACCGGCCGCTGCGATGGCCGCGTTCTGGAAAACGGCGGAGAGGGAATGGCCGACCGGGTGCCCGAGGAGCACGAGACGCCGGTAAGGCGTCACGACCGTCACGCGCCGCCCCCGTACCACCGATCGAGCGCCGCCGTGACCGAGGCGCGTAACTCCTCGTACGTGGCTCGATACGTATCGAGGTCGCCGCCGAACGGGTCGGCGACGGCCGGTGCCCGAGCGTCGCCGCGGGCGTACGCGGTCAGCAGATGCGCACGGTCCCCCCCACCGAGGTCGACGATCTGCGCGAGATGCCGCGGACCCATCGCGAGGATCAACGCCGCGCCGTCGACGAGCGCGTGCGAGAGCGACCGGGCCCGATGCGCGGAAAGATCCTGCCCGCCCTCCAGAGTCACGACGAGCGCCCCGTCGGAGGCTGGCGCGCCATCTGCCGCGGCGATCCCCGCACTGCCCACCTCGACGTCGGACCACCCGAGGCGTCGCACGTGGCTGCGGGCGATCGCCTCGGCCATCGGGCTGCGACAGGTGTTCCCCGTGCAGACGAAGAGCACCCGGCGGGTCACAGGTCCGCCACCAAGTCGGGACAGACGGCATGCAACGCGGCGGAGGCGATGGCCCCGGGACGGATCACACGCGGGTGGCGGCCGGTGCAGTCGACGACCGTCGACGCGGACGACGGGGCCAGCCGCCCGCCATCGAGCACCCGGATCGCGCCCCGCGCGACCTCCCCGCCCCACCGGTCGAGGATCTCGCCCGCCGTCACCGCCGGCGGCTGACCCGGCAGATTCGCCGACGTGCTGGTGATCGGGTCGTTCAGGGCGCGCAGCAGCCGCTGCAGCCCCTCGTGCGGGGTCCACCGGACCGCGATGCCCCCCTCGGGACCTCGGAGGCGGTCGGGGACGCGCCGCTCCCCGCCCGGGAGCACCAGGGTGAGTGGCCCGGGCCAGAAGTGCGCCGCGAGCATACTGGCGGAGCGCGTGAGGTGCAGCCCGATCCGCTGCAGCATCGGCGTGTCGCTGATGAGCAGAAGGAAGGGCTTCGCAGGCGGCCGACGCTTCAGGGCGACCAGCCGATCCACCGCCTCGCGATCGATCATCGTACCGAAGCCGTACACGGTCTCCGTCGGGTAAGCGAGGATCCCGCCGTCCCGCAGATGCGCGACCGTCGCACCGAGCGCCGCCTCGACTTCCTCGGCGGACCAGAACGGCACGCTGCGCGCCTCGGGCATCGCCTACTCCTCGAGGCCCGCGAGGCGCTCGGCGCGATCGAAGTCACCGGGTTCGGTCACCTTCATCGCGCGCTCGCTGCCACGGACCACGCGCACCTCCGCCCCGAGTGCCTCGCACAGCGCGGCATCGTCGGTCGCCTCGCCGTGATCGCCGCGGGCGAGCGCCTCGCGGTGGGCCCGCTCCAGCAGGGCACGCGGGAAACCCTGCGGCGTCTGCGCGCGCCAGAGCCCCGCCCGCGGCACCGTGCGGACGATCCGCCCATCGGCGTCGACCGCCTTGAGGGTGTCGACGACCGGGAGCGCCGTGATCGCGGCGACGCCGCCGCGGGCGACGTCGATGACCCCGGCGATCATCGCATCGGTGACCAACGGGCGTGCCGCATCGTGCACCAACACCGTGGTGCATTCCGGCGGCAAGTCCTCGAGCCCGTTCCGCACGGACTCGGCGCGCGTGACGCCCCCCACCGAGAGGAGGAGCCGCTCGGGGTCGCTCTGGAAGATCCACGGGGGTGGGTCCCCGGCGTACCGCTGCGGCAGCACGCAGACGACCATCGCGACGGCGGGATGCGCCTGGAACCGTTGCAGGGCGTGCAGCAGCATCGGCTTCCCCGCGACCCAGCGGAACTGCTTGAGCTCCCCGCCGCCGGTGCGCGTCCCACTGCCCCCGGCGACGAGGATGACGCCGACGTCCCGCCCGTCGCTCATCGGAAGAGCTCCCGGAAGAGCGCCCCGAGGTCCGGCACGCCGCGCACCACCAGCGACGCCGGTTTCCGCTTCGGGACGCTGCGCTCCGCCACATAAGCGACCTGCATCCCGAGCTTCTCCGCCTCCGCGAGCCGGCGTTCGAGCTGCGAGACGGGGCGCACCTCCCCGGCGAGCCCGACCTCCCCGATGCAGACGGCCCCGACTGGGAGCGCGCGGTCGTAGACGCTGCTCGCGAGCGCGGCCGCCACCGCGAGGTCCCCCGCGGGCTCCTGCAACCGGACGCCCCCCACGACGTTCAGGAAGACGTCGAGCGTGGCGAAGGAGAGGCCCGCACGCTTGTCGAGCACCGCAAGGAGGAGGGCGAGCCGGCGGCCGTCGTATCCGGTGCTGACGCGCTGCGGCGTCCCGAAGCCCGCCTTCGCCGCGAGCCCCTGCACCTCGAGCAGCATCGGACGAGTTCCCTCGAGGAGGCAGGTCACCGCGCTCCCGCTCGTGCGCGTCGATTCGCGGTCGCCGAGGAAGAGGGCGCTCGGGTTGTCGACGGCGACGAGTCCCTGCGGCGTCATCCGGAAGACGCCGAGCTCGTCGACGGAGCCGAAGCGGTTCTTCGTCGCACGGAGGACGCGATGATCCCCCGTCCCTTCGCCCTCGAAGTACAGGACCGTGTCGACGATATGCTCGAGGGTCTTCGGCCCGGCGATGCCGCCCCCCTTGGTGACGTGACCGACGACGAGGACCGCGGTCCCCGTCTCCTTGGCGAAGCGCATCAGCCGCGCCGCGCACTCGCGCACCTGCCCGACGTTCCCGGGGGCGCCCTCGAGGTCGGCGGTGAAGACGGTCTGGATCGAGTCCACGACGAGCACTGCCGGCGCGGCCTCGGTCGCCGTCGCGAGGATCGTCTCGAGGTTGGTCTCGCCGAGGAGCGGGACGCCGCCGGCGTCGACCGAGAGGCGGTCGGCGCGCAGCTTCACCTGGAGCGGGGACTCCTCGCCGCTCACATACAGGGTCCGATGCCCAGCGCCTTCGAGGAGTGCGGCGACCTCGAGACGGTCCGTCACGCGCTCGGGCTGCGCAGCCTCGACCGAGCACGCGACATCATCGGCGCGCCGATGGGCTGCTGCGACGTCCCGCCGGCCCACCGCGCCGAGGTCGCGTCGTGAGCGGCACCCC